>NZ_JBQWEL010000034.1:0-38036 GCF_052658925.1 Microvirga medicaginis
TTCCTTGAAGCGGTAGAAGCTGTCGCGGGAATAGCCCATCATGTGGCAGGCTTGGCTGACATTGCCGAGCTGCTTGGCCAGCTCCAGCAGGCCGACCTTGGCGCGGATGATCTTCTGCTCGTTAGTCATGGCGTGTTCCTTGTGAACGCCGAGGCCGGGCGCTGCGCACCCCGACCACTCCGCGCCCGGCCTCGGCTCTTGCCTCAGCCAATCGACACCGTCTGTCAGATTAAGTTCCGACTACTTCAACTCATCCTTGGGCTACCGGCCACCCGCACCAGAGGTCGTGGTCCATGCGTCCCAACTAGCACCAAGACCAGGCCCGGAAAGTTGCATAGGCCGTGGATCACATCTGGGGGCAGGACCAGACCAACGCTGAATTAACATCACACACGGATCACCCACTCGGGGCAGGCCAATTACCGGATCCCAGCCAGCGGGCAAGTAATAGGTCAGCTCGTTCCGGCTGCTGCCATCGTAAAGTGGGGTCAGAGCAAGATCTGTGCCCAATGACACGTTTAGTTAGAACGCATCGGCAACCTTTCTAACGCGGCTTAAGGACCGCCCCTCAGTGTGAAGCCAGATGATACTCACATTGATCTGGTACCCGCTTGAACTTATTGCATTAAGTGCTTTGTCGAACCTATCCGGACAACGACCCTCTCTCACGGACGACACTTTGGCGAGCAGTAGCCTTCTCCACCAGTTGTTCTGCCCTGGAATGATGGCTCAGACACTTGGATCCAAGCTGTATTCAGCCGTCGGCCAGGCCTCGCGGTCGGCTTAGGGGCCACGTTCTTGCTACGTACTTCGTTACCGTGTGTTTGGGAGCAGATCTTGTTCTGACCCCTTCACGGCTTGGGCCGAGGTGACGGGCATTGCAGTGGGCTTCTGATCTGCCGCCTCAGTGAGACGCTTTGCCTTCAGCTCGTTAAATTGACGGTGCCAGTCTCAGGCGTACGAGCTGCGGTCGGTGAGCCTACGGAAAAACCTTGCGCTTGCTAGCCCGAGAGCAACCACCGTGAGTACATAGGGCAAGGTCAGGATCAACTCGCTTGGGATGCCAAAGCCTTGAAGACGATCGGTTAGTGCGCCTGCAAATCCGAAGAAAAGCGCGATCGAAAATACCGGCAGTGGCAGGTGGCGGCCGAAGATCACGGCGGCGAAAGCAATGATACCGCGGCCGGCCGTCATGTTCTCGGTGAACATAGCGAGGTAGCCTAACGACAGTTGCGCACCTCCTAGGGCGCAGAACAAACCGGTGATCGCAACAGCAATGTAACGAACCGCCCGCACGCTGATCCCGGCCGCAGCCGCTGCTTCCGGCCTCTCTCCAACAGAGCGTATCGCTAGACCGAACGATGTCCGATAGAGAACAAAGAGCATCAAAGGCAATGAGAGCAAGGCCAGATAGGTGAGTCCGGTCTGATTGTTGAGCACCGGCCCAACTGCTGGCAGCGCCTCCAGCCATTGGAGCTCGATAAATTCCAGCTGCTGCGGTACAAAGATACCGCCTGACTGCCCAAGCAGCACAATCATCAGAAACGCAGTCCCTCCCTGCGCGAGCAGGAGAAAGCCGAGAGCCGAGATGATGTGGTCCGCCTTCAGGTCGATGACCGCCCAGCCCCACAACAAGCTCAGCATCACGACAGTTAAGGCGCCGAGCAGGATCCCGAGTACGACATTATCAGTATATATCGTGAAAAGTACCGAGAAGAACGCGCCGAACAGCATGAGCGCTTCTAATGTGAAGTTGAAGAGCCCTGCCTGGTGACTAACGAGGCCTCCCATTGCTGCCCAGAGGAGCGGGGTCGCAGCTAGCAGCGCCGACGAGAATAGAGAAGCTGTGAAAATGTCCATATTAGCCTCCAGTCGCAGCTACGGATGCGGCCTTTCGGGCCTGCCACCACTCCAGGATACCTTTGGCCGATATGAATAGGATAATCGTACCCTGCAGAATCCACACAATGCTCTTCGAAACCCCGAGCGTCCGCTCCACCTCAAGGCTGCCTGCCTTCAGAATTCCCAGGAAAATGCCAGCGGGAATACAGCCGGCCAGGCTCCCATTGGCTAGCATGGCGACAAGAAAGCCATCGAAGCCATAACCAGGGTCGAACTGCGAGACGAACCGCTGGTTGATGCCAAGGCTTTCGGCCGCACCAATCACGCCTCCAATGAAGCCGCTAGCGCAGAAGGCAAGCACTAGGCGCCGCCCGGTCGGGACACCCGATATGTAGGCGAAGCGCGGGTTAAGCCCTGTCATACGGATCTCGTAGCCGACCCGCGAGCGGAGAAAAAAGATCGAGAGCGCTACAGCAGTCACGAGAGCGATGATGAGCATTGGGGACACATTCCCAACTGGGACCATCGACGGCAGAACGGCACTTGGTTCAACCTTGACTGACATAAGGAAGGCAGCCGAAGTCGGATCACGGAAGAACTGGCGCGTGAGGAAATCCGCAATTCCAACCGCGATGTACCAGAACATTAGCGACGTCACAATTTCGCTCGAACCGAGATAGCGGCGCATCAGTGCTGGGATCAGGGCCCAACCTGCACCTGCGATTCCGCCCGCGATGAGAGAGAGCACAGGGTGTATTCCTGCGGGAAGTGCGATAGCAAAGCCGGCCCAGCTCGCGACGAAGCCGCCGATATAGATTTGCCCGGCAAGCCCGGCGTTGAAGAGCCCAGCCTTAAATGCAACGCAGACGGCGACTCCAGACAGAATGAGAGGCGTCGTCCAACGTAGCGTTGTCGCGATACCGAAAGAACTGCCAAGCGCTCCATCGAGCAGTGCCTGATAAAACGCGAGGGGGTTAACGTCGATGCTGATGAGGACCGCGGTTGTGACGACAAGGCCGATGACGGTCGACACGACCGGCATCTTGAGCGCTTGGATCGCGCTTCGCGTAAAGCGCCAACGGGTCAACATGGTTTCGGCAACTGTAGGCAGTTGCCCTCTCATTTCTCCCTGCATTCCAGCCCCTACTCTGCTGCTCGTTCTGCAGCGCTGTTCTGGGTGGGATGGATGCCCGCCATCAGCAACCCGAGCATCTCGCCGGTTGCCACCTCAGGCGACAATTCGGCCATGATCCGGCCCTGGAACATCACAATGATACGGTCCGATAAGCGTGTCACCTCGTCGAGATCTGAAGAAACAAGAAGGATGCCCGCTTTGCAGCGATGGCTCAGGAGTTGCTCGTAGACGAACTCCGCCGCGCCAACGTCGACTCCACGGGTTGGATGGGAGGCGATGATGAGGTCGGGCCCCGAACTGAGCTCGCGGGCGATGATCGCCTTCTGCATATTACCGCCAGAAAGCGCGCCAGCTTTGGTATCAGGCGATTGCGGCCGAATGTCGAAGGTGTCGATTAGGTGGCGGGCAAAGCTTTCCGCCGCTGCGGTGTTAATCCAAATACCTTTTGCGATGGGCGCACGGTCGTGCGCTCCCATGATAAGATTCTCCCGAAGAGATGCATCAACCGCAAGGCCCTGCTCTATCCGGTCTTCCGGAATGTGTCCAACTCGGAGTGCGCGGGTGCGAGCAGGGTCACCAACTCGCGTCATGTCCATTCCGTTCAATTTAACACGGCCGCTCCCGGGTGTTCGCAGGCCCGCCACAACCTCGACTAGCTCTGATTGGCCATTGCCCTCCACGCCAGCGATTCCGAGTATTTCGCCTCGCCGAAGTACGAGGGAGACGTTGTCGAGCATCGGGCCACCGTAGTGTCCCCGGCAACAAATCGAGTCCAGTTCAAGAATCGCCTCGCCGGGATTCGCTTGCAATCGGTTGAGGTCAAGCGCGATCGTGCGCCCCACCATCTTTGTGGCGAGGTCCGACACGCTCGTCTCTGCTGCGCTCATCGTTCCTTCAGCCCGGCCGGCCCGCATCACTGTCACACGGTCGGCAAGCGCCATCACTTCTTTCAACTTGTGAGTGATGAAGATGATCGTTTTTCCGTTGGCTCGGATTCTGCGGAGGTTCTCAATGAGCGCGTCGGTCTCCTGCGGAGTCAGGACTGCCGTCGGCTCATCAAGGATTAAAATGTCCGGATTCCTGTAAAGTGCCTTTAGGATTTCAACGCGCTGTTGAATGCCGATGCGGCATTCGGCCAGCCTCTGCCGCGGATTGACCGGTAGTCCATAGCGCTCGCTAAGTTCGGCAACATCTCGTTCGGCCTGTCGCTTACGAAACACCCCCGCTTGGGTGGGTGGGTGCGACAGCACAATATTTTCGGCGACACTGAGCGACGGAATCAATGAGAAGTGTTGGTGCACCATGCCAATGCCGCTCGTCATTGCGGCTTCCGAATTTGTGAACCTTACCTCCTGGCCCTTGAGGCGGATTTGACCCTCATCTGGCATGTGGATTCCGGAGAGGATCTTCATTAGTGTGCTTTTGCCAGCACCGTTTTCGCCCACGATTGCATGAATCTCGCCTGCCTCGATCGAGAGATTGATCTGATCATTTGCTGTGAGCGCGCCGAAACGCTTTGTGACGTTGCTTAGCTCAAGGATGGGAGGCGTCATGCTGCACGGGGCTTTAGTGAGAAGCATTCCCGCGCCGGATCTGGCGCGGGATTATCGATGACGATTAGATTGCTGGCTTTGCCGCGACTTTGATCTCGCCTGAGAAGACCTTCTCTCGCAGGTTTGCTACCGTGTCGTGGATCACTTTCGGCAACTTCGGACCGAGTTGGTGCTTCTCGTTTGTGTACGGGCATATGTCGAGCGCGCGGTCTCGCAGTCCAACGTAGTGATGCCCTGGCTTCCATGTACCTGTTCGCACCTCATTCATCACGTCATAGACCCACTGGTCTAGGAATACGAGCATCGATGCGATGGTCGTAGAAGGGTACTGGAGGCACTGGTCATTATCCATTCCGAGCGTCAGGAAACGAGCCCGTCTCGCCGTCGTCAGAACGCCGTGCTGACTCTTGCCACCACTAACACCAATGATACCTGCACCGCGTTCTCTCAGGACACCTGCGAGTTGTGCAGCCTTTGTCGGGTCCTCGAAAGGCGAGTTACCACCGATGACGTTGTGCAGGATGGTGCCGTTGGTGTTGGTTGTCTTGTAGCCCTGCTGATAGCCGGCAAGGTATCCGTGCTGCTCACTGTTCTCCACTGCGAGTACAACACCTAGCGTGTTGCTCTCGACGCCGAGCTCGTTCTTTGCTGCGACTAGGCCAGCGAGAGCGCCAGTCAGAAAAGTTCCCTCTTGCCCTGCGTGCCATACAGATTTGAGGTTCGGCACACCCTCGGGAACGATTCCGACAAGGTTAGCGAAACGGATATCCGGGTGTTGGCGGGCTGCGCGCTCCAGCGGATCCGCCATCGGCGGGAACAGACCGATAATCAAGTCTGGTTTTTCAGCGGCAGAGGCTTCGATCGCGCCCTGATACTCACCCTGGAGGGCCTCGACCACACGGAAATTGTAGTTCAGTTCCTCCGCGCCGCGCTTTAGGCCGCTGATCATTGCGTCAACTGGGCCGAGATCGCCTGCACGTTGGATTGTGACCATCACCACGTTGAGCTTTTCAGTCGAGGCAAGGGTACCCTGTGCCCAGGCTGGACTACCTAACGGTGAAGCGCTCGGATTTGCGATCGCGGCAACGAAGGCGTTCGCTGCAACGAATGAGAGACCGTACTTCATCGACTTGCGGAACAGCTCGCGCCGACTGATCCGCCCGGTCTGGAACTGATGCTCTAAATCGAGCCACTTGTCGAACATGTCTCTGACCCTCCAACCGATCCATACGGTCTTCTTTGCGGGAGAGGTTATGGCTCTCCCGTGGTCTCGCGGTTGTCGTCTCGTAAGTTCAACCCGCGAGATCTTTGTTCCAGCCCGCTCTGAGTTACTCCAGGATCCCCAGCGTCCGCTATACAGTACAATAGACTGCATTTGGAACGACTGGTCAAGCAATAAGAAGTGACCGATGGCATTTTGCTCCTCGCCGCGGTGCGAGCACGAGGGCTGTTCAGAAGACCACTGGCTTCGAAAACCCATCAAGGTAGGTAGGAGTCGAGTACCATTGCGGCATGTGGCTGCTGCGTTCAACCCAACGCGTATCTGATGAGCTATGAATGGAAAGCCTTTGTGTCTCTGGCAGTACCTTTGGAGCCCGCGCCACCGTCCACCACAAGGCGCGAGTACGCCGGTAATCCGGTGCACATCAACTCGGAAGGCTTCAACGATCGCGTCCGTCGCACCGTTTCGGTGTGTTTCACCACGTCAGCCCACATCTGGCCGATCTCTACTTTAACGGGATTGGCTTTCGCTGGTCACAACGTGGCGCCGCAGACGAAGCATCCCGCCGCAACTGCAAGGATCGTCAGTCGACGAAGACCTTGTGGCACGAATACCGCCTGCCTTGCGGCCTCCGTCCGCGTTCCGCTTCGCCATTGGACACGAGATGTGCCGGACGAAGGCTGGCGCGATCGCCCCCTGTCGAGGGTAGCTGTGTTTGGGAGCAGTGATTATCCATAGCTGCAGCTGATGTTTCGCCTCCACAAGTCGAAGACCAAGGTCGCCCGCCCTGGGAGCTGGCAGGTCACGGCGGGTGGTACCGGTTTCGCGGCGCTCGCGAGTTCCACCGCATTGCCTCGTCTCTCCACAAGCTGCCCACTCCGTCACTCTCCTTGTGCGCTCTTTCCGTTCTTTCGTCAAAGCGCTCGTGATCGGATGCAATCGTCACCTCCAGGTTTGTTCCACTCCCCTTGCGATCTCGGGCGTTTTCACGAGAGGCCGGATCGCCCCGGCGCTCCCTGGCTCTCTCCGTCTCGTCCGCAGGACTGCGTCGTCGGGTGGGTCCGCTGGGCGTCGGGACCCGCCATCCGGAAACACTCGAATTCGACGCTGGGGCTCATGAGGGAGCCCGCGTCCGCCGGAGATACGCGACTACGGCGTCAAGCCCTTCGACATCCGCATAGCGCAGATCGATGTCCGTCAGATTGGCTTCATGCGCGACTTCGGATCGATCGCCGACCGCCTCCCGCACGACGATGGCGTGCAGGTTCCGGTTGTGCGCGCTCTCCGCCGTCGCACGGATGCAGCCGCTCGTGCTGCAGCCTGTAATGACGAGCGTGTCGATGTTCCGCGCCGTGAGATAGGCATCGAACGGCGTGCCCCAGAAAGCCGAGGCGCGCGGCTTGACGAACAGCGGCTCATCGGCCCGCCGTTCGAGGCGTGGGTCCAGTTCCGCCATGCTGTCAGCCTGCCCGAGTGTTGTCTCACTGCTCATGTGCGGCAGCTTGCGGCCGACTGGCCCGCGAATGTCCACCGGATCGGGGCGCATCGTGGTGAAGAAGACCGGGTGTCCGGCGTCACGCGCGGCTTTTAAGACCGCCAGGGTGCTGGCCAGAACCGGCTCGAGCCGAGATGATCCCTGTAGCGACGCATCGTCAAGCCAGGAGCGTGCGAGGTCGATGACGACGACTGCCGGCTGCCGGCCGAACCCGCTGCGGCCGCCAAAGCCATGCTCCGTGTAAAGCTTCCTGACCACTGTGTTGTATGTCACTGTTTTGTCCTCCGTCTTGAGTGTGTTGTGGCCCCTTACCATCCGTTGCGAAGGCGAGGGCCTGGATCGCTGCGCAGACCACGAGGTTGCATCGCGAGGCATGGGGCGCGAGAGGAGCCCGACGGGTTCCCGTTCGGGGCGGCTGCAAGGCTCCATGGACCGTCAGGTCCCGATCACGTCGCACCGTGAAGGATCGCCGCCGCGGCATCGGACAGAACCTGGCACCCCAGGACGATGTCGGCGTCTGTCGTGTTTTCGGTCCAGTGGTGACTGATCCCGCCGATGCTCGGGACAAACAGCATCGCGGCCGGAAGTCTCCGGGCCAGCACCTGAGCGTCGTGTCCCGCGCCGCTCGGCATTCGGATCCATTTTTCGGGCGCATGTCGCTCGGCCGCGGCCTCGAAGGCATCCTGGAAGTGCGGGTCCATCCGCTTCGGAGCCGTCTTCGACACGAGTTCGAGTACAACCCGGCACGGCCCCGTCCGGTTCGCCTCGGTCACCAAGCGCTCCAGCTCCGCCTCGAGCCTGTTCAACCGTTCCGGATCCTCATCCCGGAATTGAAACAGCATCTCCGCCCGGCCCGGTATGATCGACGGGGCTCCCGGATCATAGTCGACCTTGCCGACGGTCCAGACACTGCGAGGACCGGCGGCCATCGGGAAGGCTTCCTCGATGGCAGAGCAGAGCCGCATCAATGCCACTCCAGCATCCTTGCGCACGGCCATGCGAGTCGTGCCGGCGTGGTTTTGCTCCCCTTCGACCCGCACGCGGTACTGCCAAATGCCGACGATGCTCGTCACCACCCCGACGCGCAGTCCGGTTGCGTCAAGGTAATCACCCTGTTCGATATGCGCCTCGAGGTAGCCGACATAGCGGGACGGATTGATCACATCCCGTGCTCGATCCGTGAGCCCAGCCTCAGCTAACGCGGTGCGGAGCAGCTTGCCGGTCGTCCGGTCCTGCGCTCCATCGATTTCGTCCTCGGACAAGTCCCCGATGAACGATCGGCTGCCGAGAAAGGGGATAAAGTGCGTTTCCTCATCCGACCACGCCACGGCGTCGATGCCGGAGGAGGCTGCTTCGCCACTGTCCCGAAAGGCACGAGCAATCTCGAGGCCGTAGATCACGCCGAGGGCGCCATCCAGCCAGCCAGCATGGTTCTGCGATTCGGCATGCGAGCCGACGAGCAAGCACCGCCCCACGCCGGGATGCCGCCCGAACACGTTTCCCGCTCCATCGATCGAAGCCAGGAGCCCTGCCTCCTCGTATTTCTGCATCAGCCATGTTCGGGCCGCCATGTCGTCGGCCGAGAACGTCGGCCGGTGCACGCCCGATTGATAGGCGCCAAATTGCGCGAAGCGTCTGAGGTCGTTGAGCAAGCGCTCGGAGTTGATCTGCGGCATTCTCTCTTCCTGAAGATGGACGATCAATCGGGGTGGCTATTCCGGGCCGGGGAGCAGGACCGGGTTGTGACCGGGGGCAACGCCACACGGTGAGCGCCACCGACACGGCCCGGCCATGCCAGCGGCTATTTGAGCGCCCACACCTGAATTTCGATCTTCAGCCGGGGGTCCGCCAAACGGCTCTCGACGCACGCCCGCGCCGGGCCGCACCCTTGCGGCATCCAGGCATCCCAAACCGTATTCATCGCATCGAAATCGGCGCCATGGGCCAGCCAGATCTGGGCCGAGACGATCTTCGACTTGTCGGTCCCGGCCTGCGACAGCAGCCGGTCGATCTTGGCAAGAATGTCGGCGGTCTGCTCCCGGATATCCCCAGACGGCTCATCGGCGACTTGGCCGGCGAGCACAACCATCGTGCCGGACAACGGGTATTCGACAATCTGGCTCATGCGAGCGTTCGTGCGGTGGCGCGTGATCATTCGGTTTCCTTTCAACGCTTGGAGGGTGGTGAACAAATCTGGCAAGGGTGCGCTCTGGCTGGGCTGCACACGGGCCGGCACTCCCGCCTAGCCCGGGCAGGAGGCGGGTTCCTTTGGCCGCCTCATGCCCGAAGGCCGGCGTGCCTCCCATCAGAGACATTCCGGGGTTCGGTCGGTTCAGTACGCCAGCCGGCGCAGCCCCTCGGCCAGCACCCGAATTCCGGCCACGATGTCCTCGAGGGAGGAGAACTCCTCGGGCGTGTGGCTGCGGCCGTCCTTGCTTCGAACGAAAATCATCGCCACGCGCGCGATGGCGGCCATCTGCTGCGAATCGTGGCCTGCGCCGCTCGCCATCGTCAACGCGGGAACACCTTGGTCCCGCGCCGCGCCCTGAAGCAGGTCGACAATCGCGGGGTCGCTCGGGCAGGCCGCGTGATTGATCTGGATCGTCCACTCCAGCCCCAGGTTACGGCGCTCCGCCACCTCCCGCATCAGGCGCTCGTGGGTTCGGTAGAGTTCCTCGCACTTGGCAGGATCAGGGTGGCGCGCATCGATGCTGAACTCCACCCGCGAAGGCACGACCGCCGTTCCGTTAGGATAAGCGGTCACCCGCCCCACCGTCGTCACAGCGGGCCGGCCCCAACGGTGCGCGGTGTTGACCACCCCTGCCGCGATCTCGGCAAACCCCTGCATCGGATCGCGACGGATATCCATCGGAAAGGCCCCGGCGTGGTTCTGCATTCCCGTCAGTTCCACGTTGTAGTGGCGGATGCCGGTGATGGCGTTGACGACTGCGACGGGATACCCGGCCTGTTCAAGGATCGGCCCCTGCTCGATGTGGAGCTCGATGAAGGCCTCGATGTCCTCGCGCTTCGCCTCAGGAATGCGGGCCGGGTCAAGCCCAACCTCCCGCATGGCCTGGGCGATCGTCTCCCCGCCAAATCCGATCACAGTGTCCGGGTCGGAGGGGCCGATGCGGCCGGTAATGGCACGAGAGCCCCAGAAGTTGGCCGAGGGGAAACGGCTGGACTCCTCTTCGCAGAAAGCCACGGCTTCGAGGGGCTTTTTCGGCTGCCCGAACTGCTCCTTCAACACACGCAGCGCAATCAGGCCGGCCAAAGCGCCGAGAGCGCCGTCATAGCGGCCTCCAGGGGTTTGCGAGTCGATGTGCGAGCCTGAGACGATACACTTTCCGCCCTGGGTTCCCTCCAGGCGTCCCCAGACATTGCCGACCGCGTCCCGCCGGACCCGGAGCCCGGCTTCCTCGCACCACTGGGCGTACTGGTCCGTCGCGGCAACCCATTCGGGGGAGTAAACCGTCCGCCACACGCCCGTGTCGGCGTACGCGCCGAACGCGGCGAGTTCTATGATATACTTCTCAACCATCTTCGCATCGATCTCGATACGTTCGCTCATCGCTCTATCCTTGATGAAGTTCTGAAGACTGAAGCGAGCCGGTTTCCTTGCTGACTGGCTCGCGAATTCTCTGCCGCATACCCGGCGGCGACGGCCGCCGGCTGGCTGGACGACCGACAGCGGTCTGTCGAGGCGGCTGGCGACTCCATGGACCCGCACGGGGGATGCCTGCACCGGCGACGTGTGCCTGCCCAGCCTTCAAGGCCTGCGGCTGTCGACGTGGCGCGGACGGACGAGGAATGCCGCAGCCCCGCGCTCGCCTGGGATGCTACCAGCTCACATCGCCGCCGTTCGGCGAAACGCTCTGGCCGATCATGTAGGACGCCTCATCCGAGGCGAGATACACGTAGGCGCTGGCGATCTCGCGCGGCGAACCGATGCGCTTGATCGGCAGTTGGCCGATTTTCCACTCGTTCCAGCGCGGATCGCTGGCGCGCCACGCCGGCGTATCGGTGGGCCCCGGGCAGACGCAGTTGACGGTGATCCCTTCCGCGGCAACCTCGTGCGCCACCGAGACCGTCAGTCCGACGATCGCGGCCTTCGATGCACAGTAGACGCCGTAGCCCGGCGCAGGCTTATGCGCCAGCTGCGACGCGGTGTTGATGATCCGGCCGGACTTCCGGGCCAGCATGTGAGGTAGAACATGCTTCATGCCGTAGGCCGTGCCCCGGAGGTTGATGTTGAGGACGCGATCCCACTCGTCCCACTCCTGCGTCGCGAATGGGATCACGCGTGTCCCGACGCCCGCGTTGTTGACCAGTATGTCGAGATGGCCGAACCGGGAGATTGTGGCATTGATGGCGTCCTGCACATCCGTCTCGTTCAGGACATCGCACTCGAGGTCAAAGGCATCGGGGGCCGTTTCGCGCATCGTTCGGACGAGTTGCCGGCGTTCCTCGACGTGGCCGCGGTCGGCTGCGGCCACGCGTGCGCCTTCGACGGCGAAGGCCTCCACGACAGCGCGGCCGATTCCTGTTCCTGATCCAATAACGAGAGCGGTCTTGTTGCGTAGGCGCATAGCGATGTTCCTGTCGTGTCAATGGTTGGTGGGACTGGGCCTAATCCGCGGCCGGGATCGGCATAGTGGTCGCAGCGGACACCTTGGGCATCCACCTCAGGAGGTATCGCTGCAGACCGTCGCAAGCCTTGAAGCTGAGCATCGAGAAGATGACGATGACGATGGTGACGAGCGCCATTCGACCTGTATGACTGAAGTAGTCAGCCCAGATGATCATCCGGCCAATCCCGCTGTCGACGCCGATGTACTCGGCGCCGATCGCGGCGGTCCAGGCCAGGCCGAGGGTGAGATAGATGCTGGAGAAGAGCTCCGGCAGAACCGCCGGGATTGTCACCCACCGGTAGATCTGCAGCTGGGTTGCACCGAAGGTGGCCGCCGATTCCAGATACCGGCTTGGAACATTTTCCACGGCGTTGATCGTCGCGACGAAGTAATAGACGCCGACACCGTAGGAAATATAGATGACAGCTCCGATATTGTTGGCGCCGAACCAGTACTGGAACAACGGAATCAAGGCCAGCAGGGGGCACATCCGGATGAGATGCAGCGGCCCTCCGACGATCCGCCGCACCGTTGCGGACCAGGAGCAGACCAGGCCGAGCGCGAGACCCACAAGGCTGCCGATCACGAACCCGACGATCACGCGCATAAGCGTCGCGGCCGAATGGTAGCCCAACGCCAGGAACGCACCCCAATACGTCTGCTCGCCGCCGAGTTCGGGGACCGGAGCCAGGAAGGGCAGCTTCCAGTAATCGGACATGCCCAGCAACGCTTCGCCGAAGATGAATTCGATCGGCGGAACGATGGGGGAAGCCCGGAGCGGGCTTTTGGGTACGGTATGGGCGATGACCTCCCATATCAGCAAGAGCATGACCCACGTCGTAATCCTCACGACGCGGCGCTGGGATGGTGTCAGAGATCGTGCGGTGGTGCTCATTGTCGTTCAGGCCGCTTGGGCTGCCTGCTCCCCATTGAGGTCTTCGAGGTGGTGAAGAATTGTTTTCGTGATCTCCACCGCCGGCGGGGACGCCCGCACGTCTGCATCACGGGGCCGGGGGAGGTTCACCCGCGTATCTTCGACGATCCGCCCGCGGCGCAGCATGACGATCCGCTCGGCGAGCACCAGCGCCTCTTCAATATCGTGCGTCACGAAGATGATGGTGCGCCCTGTTTCTTTCCACAGATCGATCAGGAGGTGCTGCAAGCCGAGGCGCGTCACATAGTCGAGGGCCCCGAAGGGTTCGTCCATCAGCAAAAACGGCGCATTGCTGGCGAAGGCTGCAGCAATGGCTACCCGCTTGCGCATACCGCCGGAGAGCTCCTTCGGCCAGCTGCCGGCGTAATCCGACAAGCCGACCTCCCCGAGCCATCGTTGGACGGCCGCTTGGCGCACCTCGCGTGGCTGTCCCTGCATCTTCAATCCGAACTCGACGTTGTCCGCGACCCGCATCCACGGAAACACCGTGTCCTCTTGAAACACCATGCCTCGGTCGGCGCTCGGGCCTGTAATCTCAGAGCCGTTCACGAGGATGCGGCCCCCCGTCAGCTTGTTCAGCCCTGCAATCGAGCGCAGCAGCGTTGACTTGCCGTGGCCCGAGCGTCCGAGCAGGCACACGAACTCCCCTTCTTCGATGGCGAGCGAAACCTTGTCGAGACCCCGAACGACTTTGCCGGAGTTGTGTGTAAAGACACAACTGGCTGTTTCGATTTTGATCATAGCATTTCCTCACAATTCACTGCCGTCTAAACCCAGCGCAGCACGTAGCGGCGCACGCCCATCAGAATGGCATCGACGCCCAAGGCGATCCCGCACAGCCACAGCAAACCCGCGAGCATGAGCGCGATATCGCTGACCCCCCACGCGCTGATGATCACCCGGCCGATGCCGCTCTGGCTGCCCAACAGTTCCGTGATTGCGGCCAGTCCCCACGCCGACCCAAGCGCGACCCGGATGCCGCCGAAGATCTCCGGCAGCGATGCCGGCAGCATGACGAAGAAGAAGGTCGCTCTGTCGGTACCACCCAACGTGCGGGCATACTCGGCAAAATGGGGGCGAACGTTTTGGATGCCGCGGAAGGTGTAGACATGAAGGATGGCGCCGGAGTAGAGCGCGACAAGTGCGATTTTGGCACTCGACGCCAGTCCAAACCAGATCAGAAAGAACGGCGCGGCAACCAGGATCGGAACGGCCCCTAGGACCGTCACGATCGGATTTAGAATCTCCTCCAGGAGGGGACTGCGCGCCGTGAGACCACCCAGGGCCACGCCGAGCAGCCCGCCACTGATCAGGCCGACGAGAACAGTTCCGGCGGTGGACACCAGATTGGGCCAGAGTCCACCCTCCGGCATGCCGAGCCCAACCAGGTACGGGCTCGACAGCAGGTTGGCGATGGCAATGGCCGCCACGTCCACCGGCGGCGGCAGGGTTTTGCCGATGAGCCAGTGCCCGACCTGCCAGCAACAGAGAAACAGCACAAATCCGATGATCGGAAGAAGCACGCGGTTCGCGAGCCGATACCTTTTGAACAGAGGACGACGGATCACTGTGGTTGGCATTGTGATGGCTTGAGTCACCGGCAAACCTCCCCGATTATGACACGGCCGCTTCCATGAAACGGGATGCGTCAAGATAATTGAAGCTGTCGTAGTGCTTCTTCGCTTCGGCCGCGAGAGCCTTGCGCTCGGCAGAAGCGGAGCCATCGAGCTTCGCCATCAACGCCTCGGTCTTGACCTTCAGCTCGACCATCTCTTTCCAGAGCGGCTTCGCTTGGAAGATCTTGTCCAAGTCGTAGTTCTTGTCGGGGATCGTTCCCGCCTTCACAAACTTGCGGATCTGGTAGTTGTAGAGGTTCTTGTAGTACAGAGGATAGCTTTCGTTCTCCCACAGATTGGCCTGATCCTTCCACTGGAAGAACGGGTCGATCTGCTCGAAGATGAACTTGATGGCGTCGGCATCCATCTGCGCACCGGTATTCGCGCTGATGAAGGGCGCATACTCGGTCAGCGCCTGTTTTTGCTGCGGGCCGAAGATGTAGTCCAGCGTCTTGTAGGTCGCGCCACACCAGCGCAGCACCGTGTCCCGATTGCTGTCGAGATATTTCTGCGTGCACATCATGAGGTCGTAGTTCAGCAGATCGTTGACAGCCGACTCGGCGCCAGCCGGCATATACTTCACCATCTGCCGCGTGCTCATGATCGGCTTCCAACCCGCCTGATACTGGAGCTGGTAGCACTGGACCGCACCGCCCGGAGCGGCGAAGTCGACCTGATTGCCGATGGCAAGCTGAACGGCCCGGGGATCCTCAACCGGCACCGTCTGCGTGTCCTTCATGCTGAGCCCGGCCAGCGACAGGGCGAACTCGTTCCAGGGATAGGTGCTGGGGCTCGCCGTGATCGCGAAGCGCTTGCCCTTCATTTGCCGCATGGTCGCCTCAGCGGCTTTGTCCCAGCTCATGCCTTCCGCGATGAACTCGTCAACGGACTTGAAGCCGGCTTTAGGATCGGCGAGAACCGTGTTCCCCTGAAAGTAGCTGTAGGACAGGATCGGGCGAACCTCGGTCTCCTTGTCGAGCGCCTGAACGACGAGGCCGAACCACATGGTGGAGATATCGAGTTCTCCATTGTTCAGCTGCGGCAGCACCTGAGTCTCGCGCAGCAGCTTCGGCGCGCCGCCTGCCATCGTGATGCCGACATCCTTTAGGAAGCCCTTTTTCGCCGCGAGGACCGTCCAACCATGGTTGGTGACCGCAAAGCCGCCAAGGCGGACGGTCACCTCAGGGATCTTCGGCGCTTTCGACGCCTGGGCCCACACCCGGCCCGGAACTGCAGCTCCGGCGGCCAGCGCCGCCGCACCCTGCAGAACATGTCTGCGGCTCAACCCTCTCGTGCCAGTTTTGTCAGTCATGGAACCCTCCGTTGCCATATTGCCTAAGTCGGAATCGCCAGTTACAGTGTCCTATACTCAGGATGACGTTTTCTAAGGCGAACACATTGAGCCGGAGGGGAAGCGGAACGTCAAGGGGGTAATTCGCGCTCATCTGGATAAATCCTGAGCAACGCAGCCAATTTTGAAGCACTGACCGTGCGCAACCACGAAGGGCCTTTACGAGATGACCGTACTGATCACGGGAGCAACAGGTTTCATTGGAAGCAATATTGTCGAATGCTTGCTCGCGGAGGGTCGCGATGTTGTTGCGTTCAGCAATCGTAACGTTCCGGATGCTCTCGCCCACACGTGGGCGTCTCTGCCTGGCGCGATCCACTATGCGGTGGGCGATGTCAGGAACGCGCCGCTCCTGGCCGACATCATCAGACAGTACGGGGTCGACAAGGTGGTTCATGGTGCGGTCGTCACATCCGACGCCCAACGGGAGCACACCGCCGGCGACGTCGTGATTGACGTCAACCTCGTCGGCTCTGCCCGGGTGGCGATGGCGGCCGCACAGCACGGCGTGGAGCGCTTCGTCCTCATTGGCTCAGCCGGCGTCTATAACGAATCCGAAGTGGACGGCGGAACGATCCTAACCGAGGATGATCATCACCGCGTCTCCACCCTCTATGCCGTCAGCAAGGCGGCGGCCGAGCCAGTGATCGCTCGCATCTGCCAACTGCACGGGATCTCCTACGTCATCGGGCGCATCGGGACGGCGTTCGGACCCTGGGAGCATAACACCGGGTTCCGGGATACGTTGAGCCCAATCTTCCAGGTGACCCAGATTGCTCTCGATGGCGGCAAGGCAATTCTCCCGCAGCCCAAGCGCAAGAACTGGCACTACTCACGTGACGCCGCACGCTCTCTCGTCACGCTGCTCGATGCCCGCGCACCGGAGCACGATACCTATAACTTGGGATCGCCATTCGTCTGGAGCATCGCGGACTGGTGTGAACGTCTGAAGCGTCACTTTCCTCGGTTTGATTTTGCCTTCAACGGCGATGGCACCCGAGTTGATCTTTACGGCGATAGCGACGGCGGCCTTTTGTCGTGGGACCGCTTCACGAACGAGTTCGGTGCAACTGCCCAGTTCGACTTGGATCGCGCCTTTGCCGACTATATGCATTGGCTCACCCATCAAGCTGGAGCGAAACCGCTTGCCGCAAGCGCAGCCGACATGGGCGTCCGTTGAACCAAGCTCCGGCCAGAGACGCACCAGACGAGCCGACCGGAACAGGGCCGAGGTGTCTGGGATCGCACCGCGCCTGGCTGGAAACGGCCGCACAGGCCCCGCGACGCCCTTTGACCGGAAGCGCTCGATACCCTCAATGAGTACCATTCAACTCACACAATCCCACCTCGTGGGCGTTGAACGATGGAGAACACAGTGAGAGCCACGATATCCTCAAGAGACTTCACCGGCTACGGCGAGACCCCTCCGGACCCGCAGTGGCCTGATGGCGCCAAGCTCGCCGTCCAGTTCGTCATCAACTACGAGGAAGGTGGAGAACGGTCCGTGCTACTCGGCGACGATGTCTCCGAATCCTTCCTGACGGAGGAGCCGACGGGTTCACTGATCGGGGCTCGCAACCTCAACGTCGAATCCCAGTACGAGTACGGCAGTCGCGCTGGCTTTTGGCGGCTGCACCGACTCTTTACCGAGCGGGCGCTCCCAGTGACGGTGTTCGCGATCGCGAAGGCCATCGAACAGGCCCCTGAGGCCGTGGCCGCCATGAAATCGGCCGGGTGGGAAATTGCTTGCCACGGCCTGCGCTGGATCAATTATGCCGAAATGCCCGCAGAACAGGAGGCCCGGCACATCGCAGAAGCCGTCCGAATTCACACTGCTGCCACCGGTGAGCCGCCGCGCGGCTGGTATACGGGCAGGATGAGTCCCAACACCCGCCGCCTCATCACCGAGGCTGGCGGCTTCGTCTACGATTCCGACTCGTTCGCCGATGATCTTCCGTATTGGGTCAACGTGAATGGCGAGGATCGCCTCGTCATCCCCTACACGCTCGACAACAACGACGGGCGTTACGTCAACTCGTACGGCTTCCAGTCGCAGAGCTTCTCAAGCTATCTCATTCAAGCGTTTGAGATGCTCCGCCGGGAGGGGGCCCGCACTCCGAAGATGATGAGCATTGGCCTGCATACGCGGCTGGTCGGCCGCCCGGGACGCGCCGCGGACCTGGAGCGCTTTCTCGACCACGTTGCGGCTGCGAAGGATGTGTGGGTGACGCGGCGCATCGACATCGCTCACCACTGGACGGCGGTTCACCCAGCCCAACATCCGAGAGTTCGGGCCGCCTAGTCTCGCTGGAAGAGCCCATGGTGCCATGGGCTCTTTTATGCGCTGCGCTGGTGAGAGAGTCGGACGTTGAGGGATGCAAGCAAGGCTCTGCACTTCGATCCGGTGTGCTGGTGAGTGGCCACTGCCACCGGCAGCTGCGCAGCCCATCGCCGACTCTGACCGGCCCCAACCAAAGGCTCCGCCTGCACAAAGCAGACCGAGTCTCAATACCAAACCGGTCGTCTCGCCCGGCGGCGACGAAGCCCCCGCCGGAAGGCGGAGGCCGTTCGCGCAAAGCGCTGGCTACTGCTTGTACCTGCGCCGCTTCAGGAACTGTCCGTCACCCGGAGACCCGACATATTGGCCATCGGCGACAACGACTTTCCCGCGCAGGAGAACCATCTTCGGAATGCCTTTGACCCTGGTCCCCTCGTACGAGGAATAATCCATGGCGTTGTGCATGGCTGACTGCGTGATCGTCATTTCCGCATGGGGGTCCCAAAGCACGATATCGGCATCCGATCCGACGGCAATCGTGCCCTTCTGCGGGAACATGCCAAAGACCTTGGCCGGCCGTGTCGCGACGAGGTCAACGAACTGTGTCAGCGAAATCCGTCCTGCATTGACGCCCTGGTACACCATCATCAGACGTTCCTCGATGCCAGGAGCGCCATTGGGAATCTTGCGGAAGTCGTCTCTGCCCTTGTCCTTATGCCCCTTGAACAGCCAGGAACAGTGATCGGACGAGACCGTCTCGAGCGCACCGTTCCGCAGCGCGTTCCAAAGGACCTCCTGATCCTTTTTGGTGCGGGCCGGCGGGGTAAAGACGAACTTGGCCCCCTCGAACCCGGGTCGATCAAGGTCGTCCTTTGTCAGATAAAGATACTGCGTGCAGGTCTCAGCGAGCGCATCGACGCCGCGCGCCTTGGCCCTCATCAGCTCATCCAGCGCCTCCTCACAGGTGAGATGCACGATATAGATGGACGTTCCGACAATTTCGGCGAGAGCGATGGCGCGCGCCGTCGCCTCTGCCTCCACCCGAGGGGGACGGCTGAGAGCATGATAAATCGGCGCCGTTTTGCCCTCGGCGACGAATTTGTCCCGCAGGTAGTCGGCTGCATCACCGTTTTCGGCATGGACCATCACAAGGGCGCCGGTCTTTTTTGCTTGGTCGAGGGCCTTCAGCAGCGTCACATCGTCGATCATGTTCATGCCGCGGTAGGCCATGAACAGTTTGAACGAGGTGATGCCCCGATCCGGAAGCGTCCCGAGTTCCTCGATGACGCTGTCGGTGGGATCAAGGACGATGATATGGTAGCCGTAGTCGACGGCAGCCTTTCCGGTTGCCATCGCGTCCCAGTGCGCCACGGCCTCGGCCAGGCTGTGGCCGTGGTCTTGCTGGCAGAAGTCGACGATGGTCGTGGTGCCGCCGCAAGCCGCGGCAACGGTCGCGGTTTCAAACGTATCGGCCGTTTTGGTGTCGAAGCTCACGGTCTCGACATGA
Source organism: Microvirga medicaginis (assembly GCF_052658925.1). Taxonomy (NCBI): domain Bacteria; kingdom Pseudomonadati; phylum Pseudomonadota; class Alphaproteobacteria; order Hyphomicrobiales; family Methylobacteriaceae; genus Microvirga; species Microvirga medicaginis. The sequence continues at coordinate 19,565 of NZ_JBQWEL010000034.1, forward strand.
GTATGGACGTCGATCCCTCCCGGCATGACGTAGCATCCAGTTGCGTCGATGACAGTCCCGGCCGCACCGAGTGGGCCGCCGATTTGCACAACCTTGCCGTTCTCGATCCCGAGATCTGCGCGGGAGATGCCGTCGGCTGTGACGACCGTGCCATTACGAATGATGATGTCCATGGATCCAACCTAAAGACGCGAGAGGAAAGGCCGCCGCGGCGATGCAGGTGCCAGCGATGCTGCAAGGACCGCAAAAATCCCTTATGAAGCACCGGTTCATCCTGTATGGCGTATGGCGTACTGCATAAAGAATGCCATAGATCCTCGGTAAGTCAAGAACGTTGCGCTCCTGACCCCTGCCCACGCACGACCGACGTGCAAGATGAACCCGCTGGCCGGGGCCAGTCCGACCGGCCGGGGATACTCTCCTCCGGAGACCAGAGGGCTGCACCTCACATTGTTCGATGGGAGCTGCAAAAAGGAATTGCATTGTCGCGTCCTCGGTATAGAACACGAGATTGGCCTTGCCTCCATTGGAGCAGAGCATCCAGGACAAGTGATCGAGTTGTAGAATGCCGATAGCGCGCAAAGTACCCAAGCAAGCCACCAAGGCCGCAAAACGGGCGCAGCCTGCTTCCACCTTCACGGTCGAACAGAGCCGCGAGAAGCTGCTGAGGGAGGGCGATCGTTGGATCCTGAGCGACAAGGACCAAGCGCCGGCCGAGCCGAGGGACCTGGGCCTTGTCCCGGCTCTGGACAAAGCCATTCGCATCCTGTCGTTGATCAACGATGAGGCTGTCGAGTTGACGCTTGCCGACATTACCGAGAGAACCGACGTCTCGAAAAGCCATTGCCATGCGATTCTGAAGACGCTCGTCCACCATCAATGGCTAGAATTCAATGAAGCCACGCGGTCCTATCGTCTTCATGCCGGTGTTTTGCGCGATCTCTCCTCGGTGCTGCGCGAGCAATCGCCGCTCACATACCTGCGCCCAATTCTGCAGCGTTTGTCGAAGAACATCAGTACACCCTGTATCGCGTCGCAACCGTTGACAGACGGGTCTTTCCTTGTCGTTGACAAGGTCAGCGGTCCCGGCCTGATGGAGATCTCCCATCCAATCGGGTACCGTTATCCGCGCGATGCAAGCGCTCAAATGAAGGCCAATCTTGCTTGGCGTCCCAAGGTGGAGGTCGAGCGTTGGTTTGCCAGCTGGACGCCAAAGCGGTACTCGGCACGAACCATTGTCAGCGCAACCAAGCTGCGCTCGGAAATCGCCGCGACGCGGAAGCGGGGCTATGCCCGAAGCGCCGGTGAGTTCACTGACGGCTTGATGGCGATGGCACTCCCGCTCTTCGATCAACAGGGAAACGTGCTTTATATCCTGGATTGTATCGGCACGATCCCGGTGATGAGCGACAAGGAAGAGCTGATCGCGCGCGAGATGATCCGAGCGGCGGGTGAATTTCACGGGCTGATGGGCAGTCGCGTTCCCGACAATTTCCCTCATCCTTAGTGCCTGCAGGCGTGACCGGCCTCAACAAACGCCACCTGCGCCCACAGCTCGAAGGGAGTCGCTCCCGGTCATGATCCGCTTGGCCCTGGAAGGGCATCATACCGTCGCCCCAGAGGAATCCTTGCCGCGTTTCGGTTCCATACTCGAGCTCACCCTCGCTCCCGCTGATCGAGAGCGTATGGGCTCATCCGGTCATCAGCCAGCCTGTCTGCAGGTCCTGACCGGCTTTCACCGGAGTCGTTTCGCGACGACCTCGGTTGATGAGACTGTGCTGCCCCGCTGTTGATCGGCAGGCCGAGGTCCTCCACTCTGGCAAGCGTGCTGTCCAGGCCGTCCGATGCGCTCCGGTCAGCATGCGATGAGTGTCAAGGGATCGACCAAACCGGGGTTGGAACGACCAAGGCGTTCAGGTGAGCGACTCCTCTCGGCCGCGGACGAGCTGTGACAGGGCAACAGCAAGCACGAGCGCACCTCCGTAGAAGAGATCCTGCACGTAGGTATCGATGCCCAGGATCGAGAGACCGGTAATGCCGGTCACCAGAAGGTAGACCGCGATCGTCGAACCGAACGGGTTGAAGCGCCCGGGTGAAATCGACGTTGCGCCGAGATAGGCGGCTGCGAAGGCCGGGAGCATGAGCTGCGTTCCCGAATTCGGATCCGCCGAGCCGGATGTCCCTGTGTAGAGAACGCCGGCAATCGCCGCGAACACGCCGGAGGCGATAAAGCAGAGAAGACGCACGCGGGTGACCGGGATACCCGATAGCCGCGCCACCTCGCGCCCGCGCCCCACGAAGAGGGCCTTTCGTCCAAGCGAGGTGAACTCGAGCACGTAGAAAAGGAGGAGCGCCAGGACCAAGGCATAATAGAACGCGAGGGGGATCCCCAGAAAGCGTGTGATGATCACGGCTTGAACAAGCGTCCAGTCGACGCCGCCGATCGTCCGGGAGTTGCTGATCCACAGGGTCAGGCCATGCAGGAATGTCCCCGTGCCCAAGGTCACGATGAGCGAATGGATTCGGAAATAGAGGGTAAAGAAGGCATTCACCACCCCCACAACCGCCCCAATCAGAAGCGCGACCGCGATCGCCGCGCCGATCGGCCAGCCCTGCCCAACGTTCAGAACCGCGATTGTCATCGACGACAGCGTCAGGATCTGCGCAACGGACAGGTCGATATCGCCAGCCGTCAGGGGAATGATCAGCCCCAAGGTCAGGATCACGAGCACCGCTTGCGAGCCGAAGATCGTGGAGAAATTGGCCCAGCTGAGGAAGGAGCTTGGCGCCAGCACGCCAAAGATGGCGATGATGGCAAGCCACGCCAGCAAAAGCGCGAAGCGCTCCAGCTGGATGAACAGCGGGCGCCGGCCCCAGCGCACAGTGGGGGCCGCAGCCGTGTTGAGAGAAGCAACCTCATGGGTCCGGATCATGGGGCGGTTTCCTTGGTGTGTTCGAAGCTTCCGTCGATGCTGTTCAGGCAGCGCTCTGTGATCGCGTGTTTGGTGATCTCGTCGCCGACAAGGCTCGCCACGACACGCCCTTGGCTGAAGATTAAGACGCGGTCGCAGATGCTCTCAAGCTGCTCGTGATCCGAACTGGCGCAAATCACAGTGGCGCCACGATCCGCGGCGCGCTGGATAAATTCGTAAACCTGCTGGCGCGCCCCGACATCGACCCCTTGCGTTGGCTCGTCAAGAAGGATCAGGCTGGGATTGGACTGCAGCCACTTGGCTAGGACGACCTTCTGCTGGTTTCCGCCCGAGAGACCCTTCATCGGCATGTTCGGGTCGGGGGGCCGCACGTCAAAGCGCTGAACGAGTTCGGCCCCTCTGTTCAGAATCTGCCGACCCGTCACCCACCAACGAGGCAGGCTCACGCCGAAAGCCGGGAGAGCAAGGTTCTCCGCCACGGTCAGTCCGTCGACAATGGCAGCTCCCTGCCGATCCCCCGGCACCAGGACGATGCCCATGCGCATGGCGGCGCTTGGCGTGATTCCGCTAAGGTCGGCGACAGGGCCCGACAGGGCCAGGGTTCCTCCCGCTGCCGTTTCGGCGCCGTAGAGAAAATAGGGAACCCGATCATACCCCGAGCCAATCAGGCCGGTGAGGCCGACGACCTCGCCGTGGCGGGCGGACAGATCCAGGCGCCTGACGCCAGGGCCCGTCAGCCCCCTGATCTCAACCGCGGCATTTAGGTCGAGGGCAGGCCGAACCGAGCGGCCGGTGTGGATGTGCCGCCCAACGATAGCCGCGATAAAATCGGTCTTGGACGCATTTCGCGTGATCAGGCTGGCCGTGACGGCGCCATTGCGCAGCACGGTCGCACGATCGGTCAGCTCCATCACCTCGTCGACATCATGGGAGACGAAGACGACACTGGTGCCGCGCTTGGCGAGCCCACGCACGAGGTCGAACAGGCGCTCCACGTCAGGCCGGGACAGAAAGGGAGTCGGCTCGTCCAGGATCAGGAGCCCACCCTCCCGCGGCACGGTCTCGCGGATCTCGTTGAGGGCGCGCACGATGGCCAAGAGAGCCCGCTCGACCGGCGGAAGATCGGCCACCGGCATGTCAGGCTGGATCGCGAGCCCATACTCGTCCAGCAGCGCCCGCACCTCCCGCCGCGCGCTGCTCCAATCGATCATGGGATTGGCGTCGCGCACGAGCCTGCGGACGAGGACATTTTCGGTCACGGAGAGCGAAGGGACGAGGCCAAGGGCCTGATGAACTACGGCAATGCCGTACCGATTGAACTCGCCCGATGGCAGCGGCAGGGGCAACTCCCGGCCCCCGATCCACACCCGACCCGCGTCCGGCTCGTAGACGCCCGTCAGGATCTTAATCAGAGTCGATTTTCCTGAGCCGTTATGACCGAGCAGGCCGTGGATCTCGCCGTACCCGAGCTCGAAACTCACATCCTGGAGCACTGTAGCCGCGCCGAAGGACTTGGTGAGCTTTTCTACCCGAAGGTTGGGGGCGGCCGACGCGGCCGCCCCGATGATCGCCGACGTCACTGAAGACCCCACAGCTTGCGATAGCCGGCAATGTAGGCGTCGCCATAGCCCGTCGAGATCTTGGGAGGAGTTCCTGCAGTCTTGGCATTCGACGCGTCAAAGATGTAGAGCGGCACCTTGGGATCCTTGACCGGAGGCAGGCCGCACAGGATCCGCATCTCCGCATCGACGATGGCATGGGCGACCCAGTCAATGCTCTCGCCAATGTCCATCTCTACCTTGCCCTGCTGGACCAACTGGAGCACATACGGGCTGCCGTTGAAGGTCGCGATTTTCACGCGGTCCGCCGATTGGGTGAGCTCGACCGCTGGCACGACGAACTGGGCCATGCCGTCGTAGATCGGAATGATGTAGTTGATCGAGGAATCCCGAAGCAGCGCGGACTGCACGGTCGGCTGCATGCGCGTCGCCCAGTCTGTGACGGGCACATTGACGAAGGTGACCTTGCAGTCGGGACAATTGGCGGTGGCGGCCTTGATGCCGTTGATCAGCGAATTGGCGGAAAACGAATCCTCGGCCACGATGGCGAGGATGCTGGCTTTGCCTTTGGTCTTGTGGATCGCCCACTCGGCCATGAGCTGGCCGGCCTGCGTGTAGTCGATCGGGACCTCGAGGAACGGCTTCGGCGGAGAGGTATCGAACCCGGCGGCATGGGCTGCAACAATCTTGACCCCGGCCTGATCGGCCTGGGTCGCTTGCGGCACCAGCACCCGCGGATCCGACATCAACACGTCGACAAGGCTGTAGCGCTGGGTGATAGCCTGGTTGATGCCCTGAATCCACTGGGATGGCTGCCCCTGGGTCTGGTAATGGTCGTACTGAAAGCCGATCTCTTTGGCAATTTCGGTCATCCGCGTCGCGACACCACCCGTGAACTCCACTGCGCTCGAGAACGGCACGACCATCATCTTCTTGCCAGCCATGCAGGCGCGGGCGTTGAAAGGCTCGCCGGCCGGCTCGAACTTAGGCAGTTGCTGATGCTCGGCGATGTGAGCGGCAACCGCCTCGAGATCGAGCGCCGCGGCGGAGGTCGCCGACAGGCTGAGGACAAAACCCGCCACGGCACCGGCGACGGACAGCACATAACTGTTTCTCATCGATTTCCCTCTGGTTCTTGCGCATTCGATGACATACTCAGCAGGCCTTTGAGTTCGCCTGTCCATCGATGCTCGATTATTCTAACACTTCATGCAATCGAAATGATTTGAGCTGTTATCTTCAATTGTTTTGAACCTGTTCGGCGAGCCAGTTGGCATAGCGCCGGATTCCGTCGCCGAGACTCACGGTCGGGCGCCAGCCGAGGTCTGCCGAGGCGGCGGTCAACTCGTAAGGTCCCTGGACGTCCGAGAGCGGATCGAGACCGCCGCCGACTGCGACTTCCACGTGGGGCAGATGCTGACGCACAACTTCAGCGAGAGTGCCGAGCGTGACGCCGTTGTCACCGGCAATGGTGTAGGCGGGTCGAGCAATCCTGGCCGCCGACAGGGCCGCGAGAACGGCCCTGGCTGCATCATCGACATGGATGTAGTGAAACCGCTGGTCGCGGCCGTGTGCGATGTCGAGCCGACGGCCGGTCAGCGCCGCTGTCAGCATATCGTGGATGTGGCAGGCGGTCCGGCGGCCCGGACCATATATCGCCGCGATCCGCAAGCTGACGCCATCGACGCCGTAAGCCGCGCGGTATGCTTCAACCAGAGCTTCGCCAGCGATCTTGCTGGCAGCATAGGCGGAGGTCGGATGGAGCGGCGTGTCCTCGGCCACTGGCAAGACAGGATCCCGCGCGCCATAGACACTCCCAGATGAGCAAAAGACAAAGCGGCGGATCGCCTTCCGGCGGGCCCACTCGAGAAGGTTGAGCGTGCCGCTGATGTTGACCCGCACGACGAAGCCCGGTTCATCGCGGTGGAGCATCGGTCCGGAGATAGCCCCGCAATGGATGATGCTGTCGAACTCGACGTCCTGGAGGACCGCCTCAAGGCTCTTGACGCGGCTCAGATCGCAAGCGATGACGCCCCGGGCCTCGTCATCCTTCAGATCGAGGCCGATAACGCACGCGCCCTTGGCGCGGAGCCGGCCCGCCACAGCACTGCCAAGAAAACCGCCGGCTCCCGTGACGACAATGCTGTTCGCTGCTGCGGGCATGGCGACATCCATCTCGGTCAGGAGCGTGGTGCGGGGTGAACGGTCCGCCAGTGATTGGCAATGTCGATCCGGCGCGTCACCCACACGTCCTTCGCGGCGGCAACATGGTCGAGGAACTGTTCGAAATCGGCCGCGCGGCCAGGACGCCCGACCAGCCGCGTATGCAGGCCGATGCTCATCATGCGTGGGGTTCGCGCGGCTTCACGGCAGAGGAAGTCGAACGCTCGGGTCAAATAGGCCGAAAAGCTCGGTGACTGGTAGCCGTAGGTATTCACGTAACGTCCATCATTGTTATCCAGCGTGTAGGGAACAACCAGATGGTCGTGGCCCTCCACTTCGATCCAATAGGGCAAGTCGTCGGCGAACGAATCGGAATCGTAGATGAAGCCGCCGGCGCGGGCGAGGAGGCGTCGCGTGTTGACACTCATGCGGCCGGTGTACCAGCCGGTCGGGCGTTCGCCAGTCACCTCGGTATGGATGCGAATTGCCTCGGCGATTTGGGCGGCCTCGTGCTCCTCCGGCATCTCGGCGTACTGAATCCAGCGCAGGCCGTGGCAGGCGATCTCTATTCCTGACGCCTTCATCACGGCCACGGCCTCAGGATTCTTCTGCAGTGCAGTCGCCACCCCAAAGACCGTCACCGGCAGGTTGCGTTCGGTGAACATCCGGTGGAGCCGCCACCAGCCGACGCGGCTGCCGTACTCGTACTGCGACTCGACATTGATGTTGCGGATGTTGCGGAAGGCAACCGTCGGCTCTTCGGTGAGGAAGGCTTCGCTGTGCGTGTCACCGTGAAGGATGGAGTGTTCGCCCCCCTCCTCGTAGTTGATCACGAACTGCACTGCGAGCCTGGCGCCACCCGGCCACTGCGGATCCGGCGGGTTGGGGCCATACCCTACCAAGTCTCGTGGGTAAACCATGGCGCCCTCCCCACTGTTCAGGCCTCAATATGCAAGGTCGCGCAACCCGGCGGCAAGAACCTTGATGCCGGCGACGATGTCCTCGACGGAGGAGAATTCGTCGGGCGTGTGGCTGCGGCCGTCTTTGCTTCGGACGAAGATCATCGCGACCTTTGCGATCGAGGCCATCTGCTGCGAATCGTGACCGGCGCCGCTCGCCATCGTGAGGACCGGCACCCCCTGCTCGCGCGCCACGCGGTTGAGCATCGAGACGAGCTCTGGATCGGACGGCGACGGTTCATGGTCGATCATCACCTGCCAGTCAATCTCAAGCCCGCGCCGCTCGGCCACCTCGCGCATCATGGCTTCGTGGACGGCGTAGAGCCGGTGCCGCACGACGGGATCAGGATGGCGCGCGTCGATTGAAAATTCGACTCTGGCCGGAATAATACCAGGAAAGTTTGGCTCGACTACGGCGCGACCGACGGTAGTGACGGCCGGGCGGCCCATGCGGTGGGCGGTATTGATCAGGCCGGACGCAATCTCGGCGAAGCCAGCCATGGGATCGCGGCGAATATCCATCGGGAAGGCCCCGGCGTGATTCTGCGTGCCGCGGAGTTCGGCGCGGTAATGGCGGATGCCGGTGATGGCATCGACCACAGCGACAGGAAGGCCAGCCTGCTCCAGGATCGGCCCCTGCTCGATGTGCAGTTCGACGAAATGCTCAATGTCGTCGCGGCGCGCCTCGGGAATCCGAGCCGGATCGAGACCGACGGCATGCATGGCTTCCGCGATGGTCTCCCCGGAAAAGGCCACCACCTTTTCCAAGTCATCGGGCTTGATGCGGCCTGTGATCGCGCGCGAGCCCCAGTAGTTGGCATTGGGAAACCGGCTCGATTCCTCCTCACAGAAGGCGACAGCCTCCAACGGCCGGCGTGGCGTGCCGAACTGCTCCTTCAGCGCCTTGAGGGCGATCAGCGCGGCGAGGGCTCCGAGCGCCCCGTCATAGCGACCGCCCGGCGTCTGGGAGTCAATGTGCGATCCCGAGGTGATGGACTTGCCCCCCTCCGAGCCCTCCAGGCGCCCCCAAACATTGCCAACAGCATCGTGGTGGACCCGAAGGCCGGCTTCCTCGCACCACCGGGCGTAGCATCGGGTCGCTCCGACCCACTCGGGCGAATAGACGGTGCGCGACACCCCACTGTCGCCAACAGCGCCGAACGAGGCGAGTTCAAGCACGTAGCGCTCGACGAGGTCTGGGTCGATATGAATGGGAGCGGCAGTGCGAGACACTGTTTCCTCACAAGCTGGTTTTGGCATGGACAAAACCATGGATGATATCGATACTGAAGAAAATCGAATTATTCCTGAGCTCAAGCATCAGAATTCCTGAAGGGTCGTGCCATGAACCATCGGCAGTTGGAGACCTTCTACTGGGCCGCCCGCCTCGGGAGCTTTGCCAAAGCGGCGAGCCATCTCAACGCGACCCAGTCGGCGATCTCGATGCGCATCCAGGAACTGGAGACCCGCCTCGGCGTAGTCCTCTTCGACCGGTCTCAGCGCGCGGCCCGCCTGACGCCGCAAGGAGCCCTCCTGCTGCCCCTGGCCGAGGAAGTGCTGCTCGCGTCCGAGCGCTTCATCAGCACGGCGGCGGCGGACAAGAGCGACATCACAGGCTATATTCGTCTTGGCGTGGCCGAGATCGTTGCCCTGACCTGGCTGCCGGAGCTCATCCTTGAAATGCGCCGCAGCTATCCTCGCGTCCAACTCGAGATCGAGGTCGCCCTTTCTCACCTGATTGAAGAGAAACTTTACAACAACAGCCTCGACATAGCCTTCGCGGCCTGTGAAGTTGCGCCGTCGCAGTTCGTCTCCACCGATCTCGATGAGGTGGCCTTCGTCTGGGTCGCAGGTCCCTCCCTGGACGGTGTGCCGGAGGTGCTGACGCCGGGCATGCTCTCGGCCCTGCCGATCATCGCGACCTCGCGCGAATGGCAGTTTCGTGGCTCGACCCTTTCCTGGCTGACCGCCAACGACGTGCATTTTCGGAATGTGACGCTCTGCAACACCTTCCGCACGGCGGCATCGTTAGCCATGGCTGGCCTGGGCCTCGCCTACGTTCCTGAGGCCCTGTATCGGGAGGAGTTCGCCAGTGGGCGGTTGCGACGCCTCGTCTGTGATCCAGAAAACCGCCCGCTCAAGATTTTCAGCATCCGGTCACTGGCCAATTGGACGCCAGCACAACGCGTGCTTGAAGCCTTGGCCCAGCAGATCGTCGCAGGGCGGATTGAGGCGAAACCATCCGCGGCATCGCCTGAGTAGCCTGAGCCGAAAGGCCGGGTCGCTGGCGGGTCCGTCAGTACCGCGTCTGCGGAATGAAAACCGCACCAACCAGGATCCTTGTGTGCGCGGGCCTTGGCCTGAATTCACGGGGTTGTGTCGCAAACTCGGAGAGGAGACGCGGAACGGACGATTACTCAGTAGCAATCTCAGGCGGCGAGCAGATCGAACTGCTCGGCAAGTGAAGGCTGCAGATTGCAGGCATACTTCGCCTGTCCCTTCCGCATCATTTGGATCATCTCGATGCCGCCCAAGATCACGCGAGCGCTAACTTGAAACCAAGCATCGGCCGCACCCGCCTCTTGGTAGCACGGTGATCCTGCTCGATCCGATCGTTGAGGTAGGCACTTTGGCGGATGCGAATGGGTTTCAGATCGCGTCGCGATCTGTTCTGAAGCCGGTCCGTCGTGTCACAGGACAGGTCGCTTCCCGGTTCGTCTGGCTGTCGTCGATGATGATCCGCTCGGGCCGGCCATGCCGTTTGAGGGCCTTGCGCAGAAACCGTTTGGCCGCGGTCAGATTGCGTCGTTCACTGAACCAGAATTCAACGGTGTCGCCATGGCTGTCGATGGCGCGATAGAGATACCGCCACTGTCCACGAACTTTGATGCATGTTTAGTCCACGTGCCAATTGCCAGTGACCGCACGCTTGCGTCGATTGAACTGCTCCAGCAGGAGGGGCGCATAGTGGACGGTCCAGCGATGGATCGTGGCATGATCGACAAAGACGCCGCGCTCGGCCATCATCTCTTCCATATCCCGCAGGCTCAGGCCGTAAGCCAGATACCATCGGACGCACAGCAGGATCACCGAGCGATCGAAATGCCTGCCCCTGAACACGCCACCCTCCACCGCTGAGACTTCCGGCAGAGTACCTGCAACTCTGAAACAAACAGTTTGCGACATGTGTGGACGCCCGGCAAAGCGCAAGAAGAATTTTCGGATCGGTGCAGCGCGTGGTCAGGGTCTGACATGTGTGCGGCCTTTGATGCGGCTCACATGCCGCGGGCCCGGATGGGAGTTCGCGGATCAGGTCCAATTCAGAACCACGTGCTTGGAGCACCTGTCGCAACACTGGTTTTCCTGATCCCGTCTCGGTGACCGTTGCGCCATCTCTCTCCTGCAACCTTCCCACGCCCCAACAGCCCCGCAGTCGCGAGCGGTTAGACCACCGCGGCTGGAGCCTGATAAACCCCGCCTCTCGCCATCAGAGCCCAGATGATGCGGGCCATCTTGTTGGCCAGTGCCACTCGTACCAGCATCGGCGGTTTCCGTGCGATCATGCGCGCCATCCACGAGCCTGCCGGAGCCCCGTTGCGCGCCGTCCAGCGCGCAACGGCACTGGCGCCGATGATCAGCAGGCGACGCAATGTCCGCTCGCCCATCTTCGAGGTCGCCCCCAGCTTCGGCTTGCCGCCGGTCGAGTGCTGCAGCGGGGTCAGCCCGACCCAGGCGGCAAAGTCCCGTCCGCGCCTGAACGTCTCAGCCGGTGGGGCAAGGGCTGTCAAAGCCGCAGCAGTGACTGGGCCAATCCCGGGAATGGTCATCAGCCGCCGCGCGGTCTCATTCGCCTTGGCCCGCTGGGCGATCTCGCGGTCCAAGCTCGCAATCTGCTCATCCAGCCGATGGAGCGTGTCGACCAGCATCTGGAGGATCGGTCGGGCGATCTCAGGAAGTGGCTCGTCCGGATCCTCGACAGCCCGCACCAGGTGCGGAACGTGAGCTGGTCCTTTCGCCCCCACGATGCCGAACTCGGCCAGGTGACCGCGCAGGGCATTGATGATCTGGGTTCTCTGCTTCACCAAAAGATCACGCGCCCGGAACACGAGAGCGGCGGCTTGCGTCTGCTCGCTCTTGGGCACCACGAAGCGCATGGTCGGGCGCTGGGCCGCCTCGCAGATGGCTTCCGCATCCGCCGCATCGTTCTTCTGGCGCTTGACAAAGGGCTTCACGTAAGCCGGCGGGATCAGCCGAATGGTGTGACCAAGCCTGCCGATCTCGCGCGCCCAATGATGCGCGCTGCCGCAGGCCTCCATCGCCACGGTGCAGGGTGGTTGGCCAGCAAAGAACGTCAGAACCTGATGCCGCCGCAGCTTCCTGCGGAACAGGACCGCTCCCGACGCATCGGCGCCGTGCACCTGGAACACGCTCTTCGCCAGATCCACACCGATTGTGCTAACCTCTCCCATGGACGCCTCCCTCAAGTGGTGCTCAACACCTCCACTTTGGCACACCAAGGCCGTTGGGGGGCGTCCACCTCATCAGAACCTGTTTAGTCGCAGTCACAGTAAGTGAAGGCTACCGGCCCAAGTTACATAGGCGCCCATTGGGCCAAGCCCTTGCAAACTATTTGAGCAGGTTTGAAGCGAGCGAAAGGAAACCGAACCCTCGGCATTAAGCTTGAGAAGCTGATGTCCTTTCTGCTTGAGGTACCACAGCCGAGGTCTACTCATCGCGGCTGTTCCTTCGTCTTTCCCCTTTTCGTCATACCTGTTCGATGTGCAACCTCAATAGCGACGTCCGACCAGAACCGGCAGCCTGACTCGCTTCCTTGACTGAGACAGTACTCCGCCTGCTCCCGGGCCTGCACGTAGGCAGCCCTGCCCTCGTACGCGATCAGAGACACGGCCTCGTACTCAATCACGGTGAGATCAGCGGCGGAAGGCTTTCGGCGAAACCATTGTCGGATGCGATGGAGGAGTTTCAGCATCAGACAATCCTCGTTCCAGACCATGGCCTGAGCAAGATAAAACCTATCGCTTCAAGAGATGCATCCCAGTCCTGCGGCACGCGTAGCTCAATCTGGTCGCCTGGATCACAGGCGTATGGCTGTAGGCCCTGAACGATAGCCCAGGCAGGCTGCGGTGCGGTCGCCCTTCTGAACCTGTAGCCCATCAGTCAGCTCGGCTCCGAGCATCTCCTGCGTGACGGCGCGCATGGCCTAACGTCCAGTTTCAGACTCCCCGCTACCCTTATCACTGCCCTCAAGGGGCTCGCTGGTTTCCATGATGAAAGTGTAATTGGCTGCTGAGACGTAGAGCACGTCGTTCCCGAACAGGGAAAATGTCACCGTTCCGCTGCTGTCGATGTTCACGGCATCCGCCTCAAGCTGGAGCGACTCCCCGGAGGCAAAGTTGACCGTCCAGCCTTTCACTTCGAGCGCGGCGCGCGATCCCCGCCGCTTAGTTGCGTCTCGCTTGGCGGCCCCGCGTTTGACTGCCCCTCTTTCAGCGCTTCGCCCCTGAGCCGCTGCTCGTTTGCCCACGCTTTTCCGGGAGATTCCCCGCTCTGCCGTTCGGGTTCGGCTGACTGACTTGGTTGACCGTGCCATGGCTCGCTCCTGTGAGTGCCCGCCCGTTGACGTAGGGAGCTCCCCGGCGCTGGAGAGGGGCCTGCTTCTGTGTTGCGGGAGCAACCGTGGACCCGGTAAAACGTCCGCCCTCTTGGCCTGACAGCTCTACCGCCGCTGCAGGCGAAACGGCGGCGCGTGATCAGGCTGGGTAGTCACCACCGCAACCGGCGGAACAGGTTGCGTGGTCATCAACTCTATCCGAAACGAGTGCACGAGTTCGGCCAGCACCAGGGTTGCTCCCGTGAGAGCGAAATGAGCACCAATGTACACGCGAGGCTCGACTCCAAAGGGTGGGTAGGTGAAGCGGTCGACCACTGGGGCACTCGGTAGAAACCGCTGTGGATCGAATACGTCCGGCGCGCGCCACCGTTTCCGTTGATGGTGCAGCACCCAAGGGGAGATCACCGCGCGATCGCCCGGCTTCATCTCGATACCCGCGACCTGGTCCTGCGGGCCGTCCGAACGATCACATAGGCTGGCGGGTAGAGACGCATCACCTCATCCAGCACCGCTCGCGTGTAAGGTAGCCGGCTTAAAGGGGGCTCAGCTCCGCCATCCGGCAGAGCTGAGGCAGCCTCCTGGGCGACCTGCTCCTGCACCTCCGGCAGAGCTGGGCCAAGAGGTACACCGACCAGCACAATGCCACCGCCGTGGTTTCGTGTCCGGCCAGAATCATGGTGGCGATCTGGTCCCACAGCTGCGCTGGTAAGGGCCGCGCTCGAACTTATAGCGAAGCGATCCGCAGCACCCAAAGTCGGATCGGCCTGGGGCCGTACTCGAGCGCATCCCGCAAATTCTGCTGCGCCAATTCGATAATCCCGTCAACAGGCCCAAGCCGATGCAGCAGAAGGGGTGATCCCTGTGCTAATCGACGCTTCAACGTGCTCTAGTCCTCAGACTTCCTGAGTGAGGAGACAGACCTGACGCTTAGTTCGGACAATGGATTGTCGGCCTCAGCCGCCCCGCTGGACGACAACGATCCGAAGTGAACAGCGAGCCAGATTGTCGGCTCCGTCGCATCTGTCCATTCCACGCGGTGGCGTCGGCCTGCCGGGATGAGCAGATAATCCCCTCTCTTCAGCTCTCTGGGCGTCGGTTCATCCTCGAACAGAAGGCCAGCCGATCCGGAGAGCACGAGCACCCGCTCCGACCAGGCTTGGTCGTACCAGAAGCCGGGCGGGCTTGCTTGCCCGGTAGAGACAATGCGCTCGATCCTGATCCCCTCTACGGCCAAAAGTTCTGTGAACTCCTCATCCAGTGCCTCACTGAGGATGTGCTCAAAGATATTCCCGGCGACTGCTATCATAGGTGACCAATCCCTGTGCGCTCGCATGAGCAACCTAAACTTCCCAGTTTGCTCTCTCGGCTAGTGAGGGATCGGTGATGTCCTCGATCCAGGTCAGCGCTTTCACAGCCTGCGGGAACCCGAGCGTCGGAATGGCAAGCAGCGCCACCTGCTTGAGCTCGTCCGTGGAGATACCCTCAGCAAGAGCGCGGCGGGTGTGCGAGTGGACGGCACCTTCGGAGAGGGCTCCGATGGCCAGCGCCAGCTTCACGAGGCGAAGCGTATGGCCTTCAATCGGTCCAGCCTCGGCACAGGCCTGCCCAAGGGCGGCAAAGGCATTCCAGATGTCGGGGTAGCTCTGGGCGACCCTGCTGGCGCCAGAGGGCAGGTTCTCGGGTGCTTCCGCCATGAGCTCCTCCTGAGCAATCGACACCAAGTGCCCTGAACAGCTAGAGTCCGGCACTGGTTCGTCGATCGCTGCGTTTCCGGCCCGTTGCCCTCAAGACCAGTGAGTTTGCTCCACGCCCGATGACCCCAGGACACTCATCAATGGCGGCCGAGACACCGCTTCTAACCGGTTTCGCCTGTCGCGACGGGCGGGAGAGCCTTGTGTTCGGGGAGCGGGCGGACGGCACGATGGCTCACATCTCAGAGGTCACCTCCGGTCTTGAGTGCAACTGCGTCTGCCCAGGATGCGGCACCCGTCTCGTCGCCCGCAAAGGCAACAAGCAAGACCATCACTTCGGACATCATGGGGTCGAGGATGGTCGGCCCTGCCAGGCTGGTCCCGAAACGGCTCTGCACAAATTTGCCAAGGAGGTGCTCGCCCGCCGTCTTGAGCTCGAGCTCCCGCCCCTGGTGGACGGCGCGGGTCCAGGCAAATGGGTCGGATACCCAGGAGGGACCTATGGTTTCGATGCTGCCCTCCTGGAGAACAGGCTCGGCGAGATTGTCCCTGATGTGATTGTCCGCAAGGGCGAGCGTCATCTCCTGGTCGAGTTTCTGGTCACGCATGCCTGCGACGAGGCGAAGATCGCCCGGATCGTGGCCATGGATATGGCCGCCATCGAGATTGACTTGTCAGGGCTTCCTCGCGACACCTCCCGCCCAGACCTCGAAGAGGCGATCCTCGCCACGGCGCCTCGGAAATGGCTGCACAACCCCAAGCTCCGCGAGGCTCAAGCTGAGCGGGAGAGACGAGGTGGGGAGCGGGACTTAGTCTTGGCCCGGGCGGCTACCCCGTTACGACGAGCCTATGTGGCAGCCTGCGCGGAGGTCCGCGCGATGCGCACCTCCTGTCTGGCGTACGACCGGATCGTCGGCCGTCACCTGGCTCATGCCGTTGGCATTGAGGTGCCCGGGATCGGCTGTTTCACGGTTCCACCACGCGACTGGCAAGCGTTGATTCTGGCCGATGCGGTGGATATCGCGGCCTCGGGAGGCAAAGGTCTTATCACCACCGCCGGTGCCCTGTGGAAGATCCGGCAGCGGGGCTGGCTGCGCCGCCGGTTCAGCGGGTTGACGGAGGCGGAAGCTGCCGCCGTTCGGGTGGACGGCACACCCTTTGACCATCCGGCCAATGCAGTGGCCACTTGGGCAACCACTCTGTCACGGCTCGGCATTCTCCTTCCGGCCGGAGCCGGAGATCGGTGGATCGTTTGGCAGCTGACGGCAGGCCAGATGCGTGGACCTCAAACATCAAAGCGGCTCTGAGTGTCCCTGCGAACCGAACCGCTCTGGATCCGCTCCCCCCTTCTCACAATCCATCTGGTGTGCACGGCGTGCGCGCGGCGAATTCCGCAAGTTTGGCGATCCAATCTCAATGTGCCGGTAAGTCATTGACAGATATGGTGAGCGCGCTGGGACTCGCACCCCGGCCCCTCTGATTAAAAGTCAGTGCCTCTGACGCTCCCTATCTGCGCCCAGTGCGGCATTTCTTCGCCCACATCCGCAGCCCCTGAGGAAGGGTCACCGATCCTCCCCTTGAAGCGAGATCCCAGCCGGCACCTTGAGTTCGCCCTCCCCATTCTCAAGATCGAGGAAGTGGCTATCTCTGGGGATGACCAGTCCCTGCCCTATCGGCGGAAGTCGGGACAGTGCGGTGCAGGTGATTGGAGACTTTATGCCTGACGCAACTTCGCGGCCGGTTAACTTGGCACGAGGCTTCCCTGCCGAGCTGATGGTGCCGGAGATCACCATTCGCTGGTCAGGGAAGCTCCACGTGAAGCTCAGTCCGTACTGCTCCCAGCGTCCGGGCCACTCGCCCTCTTTGATGCGGGAGGCATCAAAGATGTACGGGCTCACCTCACCGCTCTGCATCTCGCCTCCGCCGACACCCCCGCCCGGGTAGAAGGTGATTACGAACAGAGACTGATCGGCTGCGCGGGTGCACTGCCAGAGAGAACCGGCCAGGCTCATACCGTCGGCCAGCGTGCTGGATGATACCAGGACGATCCCGATCGCACCTAGCAGAAGGCTTTGCATGGTGCTGTGTCCAGCAAAGGGGTAACGGAGAAGCACGGTGTTTGCAGGTCTTATCAAAGTTGCTCTGCCTGTTCTAGACAGCGTTCCAGGCCCGACATTGCATTCAGCCTTTCAGCCGCGCGTATGAGCCCGGCACGGCCCGGCTCAGATCGTCCCGCCGGTAGGATCCAGGCGGAGCGATCCGACATTCCGGCCCAGTCAGGCTGCTTTGCTCAGGTGCCTTTTGAGTTCCGCGATTTCAGCCCGTAGTGCGCCGATCTCTGCGATGAGGCGTTCGTCAATCCCCGACGGATGCGTCAGTTTCGGAGCATCCTCCGCCGTCTCGGCATCAATCGCATTCACGATGACGCCGATGAAGAGGTTCAGGGCCATGAAGGTGGACAGTAGGATGAAGACCAGGAAGAAGGCGATCGCATAAGGATGCTGCTCCGCCAGTGGCTTCACGATGCCACCGCTCCAGTCATCGAAGGTCATCACCTGGAACAGCGTATAGGCTGTAGCCCCGAGCGAACCGAATTGTTCCGGGTTGGTCTGGCCGAACAGCTTCGTCGCCATCACCGCGAAGACGTAGAGGATGAGCGCGAGCAGGAGCGTGATCGAACCCATGCCGGGTAGCGCCGAGACAAGTCCACCGACAACCCGCTGGAGCGACGGCACCGCTGTAATCAGGCGTAGCACCCGCAGCACCCGTAACGCCCGGAGCACCGACAGCGCTCCTGTGGCGGGCACCATTGCAATTCCGACAACGGCGAGATCGAACACGCTCCAGGGATCGCGAAAGAAGGCAAGGCGATGGACCACGAGACGTGCGGCCAATTCAAGCACGAAGATCGTCAGGACGATCCGGTCGATCGCGAACAGAACCGGGCCGATTACGGCCATCGCAGAGGGGCTCGTCTCAAGTCCCAGTGTGATCGCGTTGATGATGATGACGGTCAGGATGCCGCGTTCAGCGCGCGGGTCTGTCAGCAATCGTTCCAGCATGGCCATCTTTTCGAAAGCGGAAGGACGTGACCCGCCCGATCGCTCAGGGAAAAGCGGCCTCCATCGAAGCGCTCCTTGCGAATCGAGCAGGGGCCCGACATCTACAGGAAAGCGCGGTCACAGCACAGTGGCAGGATGTTTCTGACAGTCTTTGTTACTGGATGCCGAATTGATCAGGAAGCCGGATGGGAGCGGTCGGTGTTGTTGCCGCTGGATTCCAGAAAGCACACCAGAGCAAAGAGGCTGATCACTGCTACCAGCTCGGCAACGATCAGGAGCCAGGATGACGAGTTCTCTCGCAGCGACCCCACTGCTACGAGTGAGAAGAGAAATGCAACAACCATATTCCATGCCAACATATGCAATCGTCCCTTAGAGAGGGCAGCAACTTAACCGGCCAAGTATGAACGGGAATGACGCGCCCTCGTCTCGATACAGGCCAAGCTCAAACGATCCCCATGCTCTGTAGCGGG
>NZ_JBQWEL010000035.1:0-28449 GCF_052658925.1 Microvirga medicaginis
CCGTTCCTCGCCATCGAGCTCGTCTTCCTGGGCGCCAACGCGCTTAAGATCCCGCAGGGCGGCTGGTTCCCGCTGCTGGTCGGCACCGGGCTGTTCATCCTGATGCGGACCTGGCGCAAGGGTACGCGCCTGCTAACGGAGATCGCGCACCGGGGCCGTCCGCCCCTGTCCGAGTTCATGCGCACGGCCGAGAGTAGCTCGGTGCCGCGGGTGCCCGGCACGGCCATCTTCTCGACCGGCAACGCCCAGGATGTGCCCGCGGCCCTGCTGCACAACATGAAACACAACAAGGTGCTGCACGACCATAACATCATCCTGACCGTGGTGACCGAGGAGATTTCGCGCCGTCCGGACGAGGGCCGCGTCACGATGGAGAAGCTCTCGGAGCGGTTCTCGCGGGTGACGGTGCGGTTCGGGTTCATGGAGAGCCCCAATCTCCCGAACGCGCTCCGGGCGGCCGGGTTCGATCTCGATACCGCGTCGTTCTTCCTGTCGCGGCGGGCGTTGCAGGCCTCCGCGCATGCGGGGCTGCCGCTGTGGCAGGACTACATCTTCATCCCGCTGGCCCGCTCCGCGAGCGATATCTCGGACCAGTTCTGCATCCCCGAAGACCGTGCGGTCGAGGTGGGCTCGAGGATCACGATCTGATCAAATTCATAAGGCACGGCTGTTCTGGTCAGGCAATGAGCCATGCGACGGAGCAGAGGATCGAGATCCAAGCGGACCAAAGCCCAACGGTGTGCCAGTATCTGAAATCCCACGCCCGCAGGTAGGCGACGTCACTCATGCCGTGCGCGGCGTCGTCTTTCAGGGCAGCTTTGAATCCTTCCCAGGTCTGCTTCGCAAGCACATGGGCGACGACGGACAGCTCACCGAAGACGATTGCGAGATCCCAGGGCCGACCGAGATGGCGCACCATCAGAGGGGCGAGCCCTTGCGGGCTTTTTCCTTCTGGACCAGCTCCTGCAAAAGCTGGTGGCCAAGGCATCGTGAACCACCCGCGGGGCAATCTCAGCCGATTTCCGGCCGTAGGATGTTGTGACAGTGAGGATCTTGCGGTCAACTTGATAGGTGCCCGCGTAGGTTCGCCATCGATCTTGATGTGGATTGCATGCCCTGACATGGGAAAAGGCCTCCTGTATGAGAACTCGCCCATAGCCTTGGTTCGAGCATACCCCCTCAAAGGACGGGAGGCCACAGGGCATGAGCTGCGCCAGAGCAGGTGGCTCCGAACGCCTCTTGGAGTGAAGCAAGCATGGCTTAGGTCCGCATCGGGTCAGGCACGGCCCTCCAGCTAGACCTTGTGAAGGTCCGCTCTGCACTTGGAAATGGACGTCGAAGGCTACTGAGTTTATGAAAAATGTGGGGTAGAGTGTGGGATCCAGTATGTGCACTCCAGCTAAATATCTGATAATGCTGTCAATTCTTTCCCGCTTTGTAGGACGCTCCCTCCGCCATTATCTGAACTCCCGAAGCGTCAGAATATTACCCCTAAGAATTCCCTCATGCGGACTGGACTTCCTGTGCCCGTTTCGGGACGGCCATTCTCCTATCTGCTCTGATCAATGACCGCGTTCAGCTCGTAAGCGCGGACGTTCGGCCAAGGCCTGAAATGGGCCCATCAACGGACATCGTCCGATGGGGAAAGCAGCATCGGCGTTGCCGGCCACACGCATGAAACCGGCAACATCCAAATTTCTCCGGACGACAGGAGACTTATTGCAGGAGACTTATTGAAGGTAAAATCTATTCGCCTTCCGTAAGCCTCTCACTGGCGGGACGTAACGAACGGCCCGTTTTGCGGTCACAGGGAGGCCACATCCCTGTCCCGTAGCTCCTGAGCCGTTTCATCGAGCGTGAGCTTGAAGCGCTTCACCATGTCGTGAACCTGCTCCTCATTGATGATCAGCGGCGGGCAGAACGCGATGACGTCGCCAATGGCGCGGATGATCAAGCCATTCCCATGGGCGCGAGAAAAGACGTGGGCGCCAACCTTGCCGACGGGATCGAACTTCGCCTTTGACGCCTTGTCCGCAACCAGCTCCACGGCTGCGATCAACCCGACGCCGCGCACCTCGCCGACGAGAGGGTGATCTGCCAGCTTGCGGAGCTCAGCCTGCATCACCTCGCCCACGCGCCGTGCATTCTCGACTAGGTTCTTTTCTTCAATGATGTCGAGATTCTCGAGCGCAACCGCCGCAGGAACCGGATGACCGGATGTGGTGAAGCCATGGCCGAACGTGCCGATCCTGGCGGAGTTGTCGGCGATGCCGTCATAGAGTTCCTGGCTGATCAGCACAGCCGCGAGAGGCTGATAGGATGACGTGATCTGCTTCGAAAGCACCAGAATGTCGGGATCGATCCCGTAATAGTCGCAGGCGAACATCGTCCCGAGGCGGCCAAAGCCGTTGATCACTTCGTCCGCAACGATCAGAACGTCGTACTTGCGGCAGACGGCCTGGATCTTGTCCCAATAGGTTGCAGGAGGCGGCAGGACACCGCCCGCGCCCATCAGCGGCTCACCGATGAAGGCGGCCACCGTCTCGGGGCCCTCCTCCAGAATGACCGCTTCGAGCTCGGCGGCAAGACGGTCGGCAAACGCTTCCTCGCTCTCGCCCGGTTCCGCAAAGCGGTAGTGATGCGGGCAGGTGACGTGTCGCACCGGAACGAAGGGGAGGTCGAAGTCGCGCTGGTTGGCAGGAAGGCCCGTCAGGCTGCCGGAGGCAAGAGTGATTCCATGATATGCATTGGTGCGGGCGATGAATTTCTTCTTCTGCCGCAGCCCCCGTGCGTTGTTGTAGTACCACACCATCTTGATGACGCTGTCATTCGCCTCGGACCCCGAGTTCGTGAAGAAGGCGCGCTTGAGACGCTCGGGCGTCATCTTCACCAGACGCTCCGCCAGCAGGACCGAAGGCTCGTTCGTCTTGTGGGAGAAGGTATGATAGTAGGGCAGCTTCCCCATCTGCCGCGTCGCAGCCTCAACGAGGCGCTTCTCGCCGAAACCGACGGCCACGCTCCATAGACCGGCCAAAGCCTCGATATAGCGATTTCCCTGATCGTCGTAGACGTAGATCCCCTCGCCGCGATCGATCACGATGGGCCCGATCTCCTCATGCTTCCTGGCATTGGTGACGGGATGGAGCACGTATTCCACATCACGTGCCTGAATTGAATTGGGGAGTCCACGCATGATCCTTTGTCCTTTCGTTCCGGTAAGTCGCGTTGACCGGAGATGTACACCGAGACTCTAGTCGTGTCCCTCGGCATATCGCCAACGCGTGATCATCTTCTTCATGGGGCAGCCTTGAGGGCGCTCCGCTCCTGACGCCATCGCAGCAGGGCGGCGAGCCCTGCAAGACAGAGCGTTCCAATAATGAGCAGCAGGGCCGCTGCAACGACGGTTGGGCTGATGTTCTCGCGAATGCTCGAGAACATCTGCCGGGCCAGCGTCCTCTGATTGGGGCCGGCCACGAAGAGCGTGATGACCACTTCGTCCAGAGATGTCGCGAACGCGAAGACGGCGCCGGAGATGATACCCGGGAGTGCCAGCGGGAACGTCACCCTGCGGAACACCGTGACCGGGGACGCTCCGAGACTGCTGGCGGCTTTCTCGACGGATGGATCGATGCCCTGAAGGGATGCGGACACGCTCACGATCACGAAGGGAACGCACAGGACCGCATGCGCGATGATGACGCCCGGATAGGTGCTGGCAAGACCGAGACTCACAAAGAGCATTTGCATGCCCACTCCCAACACCACGGCAGGTACGACCATGGGGAGAAGGAACATCGTCCTCAGCAGGTTCGCAAATGGCAGAGCCTTCGACCGCATGCCCAGGGCAGCCAATGTTCCCAGGATCGTCGAGAGCAGCGTTGCGCCCGATCCGATAATCAGGCTGTTCATGATCGAGAGACGCCAGGCATCCGCCGTTGTCAGTTCCACGAACCATCGGGAGGAATATTCCTCGATCGGATACGTGAGAAAGACGCTTGACGTGAATGCCAGGGGCAGGATCGCGACAATCGGCATGAGCAGAAAGATCACGACCAGAACACCGAACAAGGTCTGGGCAGTTCGAAACATCGCCTCATGCCCCCAGGAGCTGGGGAGACTTCGAGAGCCGCCCATAGATGAAGTAGAGGATCATCGTCACCAGGAGCAGGATCAAGCCGAGCGCCCCGGCCAGTCCCCAGTTGGCCGTTCCTGTCGCATAGAATGCGATGACGGAACTGATCATCTGGTCGTTGGCTCCGCCAACGAGAGCCGGGGTGATGTAGTAGCCGATGGCGACCATGAAGACCAGGAGCGAACCCGACAGCAATCCGGGAAGGCTCAACGGCAGGAGCACGCGCCAGAAGGCCCGCAGGGGCCCCGCCCCCATCGATGCCGCAGCCTGCATGAGATTGCGCGGAACGGACAGAAGGACGCTGTAGATCGGCAGAACCATGAACGGCAGAAGCACATGCGTCATGGCAATCACCACGCCGAAGCGGTTGAAGATCAAGGGCAAGGGACTGTCGATAAGGCCGATGGCCTGCAAGGCTCCGTTGATCAAGCCCTCATTCTGCAGGAGAACGAACCACGCCGTGGTGCGCACCAAGAGCGACGTCCATAAGGGGACCAGCACAGCCAGCATGAGCACGGTGCGTTTCCAGCCGGTCATGGCGGCAGCCAGCATCGCATAGGGCAATCCGATTGCTGCGCATGTCAATGTCACGATCGCCGCCACGAGGAAGGTGCGGAACATGATCAAGCGATTGGCCGATGCACCGGGCTCCTCGCTGACGATGGTTCCGCTTGCATCCCGCTTCAGGTCGACAGCCGCGAGGAGATTACGGTCGGTGTAGGGCGGGACAGCATCCTTGATCGCGAGCCAGAAGCGTGGCTCACCCCAGCGCCGGTCGAGGCTCGCCAGATCGACAGCCGTGTCTTTTCCGTCGCGGACGGCATTCGTCGTTCGGGTCAGCAGGGTTCGAAAGCCTGATACGGCGCTGTTGAGACGCCTGACCGTCTCTCCCAGCGCCTGCTGGTCGTCGGCTTGTCTGAGGTCTTCCACGAGAGCCTGCTGAACCTGTGCGGGCGGAGGAGCCTGTCCATCCCAGGATACAATGGCCGCAGCTGTTCTCGGCAGGACCCGGCTGACCGTGTCATCGATGACCGAGGCTTTGACCATCGTCCAAAGCGGCCACAAGAAGAAGATCGCAAGAAAGGCCAGCAGCGGCGCGATCAGCAGCAGTGAGCCCAGGCGTTCGCGGACTGGAGTCTTGCTCATTGTCTTTCTCATGGTGCGAGGACCGTGCAGTCGCGCGGATCGAACGACACCACGACGGGAGCACCGACAGTCCAGTTGCCCGCGAGGCGCTCACACCGCGCCGTGAACGTAAAGCTGTCCCGTCTCAACTGCACCCGCATGTGATCTCCATGATAGATGCAGTCGTCGATCGTCATCTTGAGCGCGTTCTCCCCTGCCGGATCCACTCCAAGCCGCATCCGCTCCGGACGCAATGAGAACCACGCCTTCTGCCCTGCCTCCAACTCGGGACCGGCCCATACCTTGGCGACGAGATCATGTCCCAGGGCGATGGTTGCCTGTCCATTCTGGAGGTTGACGACATCCGCCTCGATCAGATTTGTCTCGCCGATGAATTGCGCGACGAAACGCGTGCGAGGCGTGTCGTAAATCGCATGGGGGCTATCGATCTGTTCGATCTTTCCCGCATTGAACACGGCGATCCGATCGGACATGGTCAGGGCTTCCGACTGATCGTGTGTCACAAAAACGATGGTCAGGCCCAGCCGCTTGTGAAGCTCTCGAATTTCCAGCTGCATATGTTCCCGCAGCTGCTTGTCGAGGGCGCCGAGCGGCTCATCCATCAGGATCACTCTCGGCTCGAATACGAGAGCCCGCGTCAACGCAACGCGCTGTTGCTGCCCGCCTGACAGCTGAGAGGGCCGGCGATCTTTCAGGTGTGCAAGCCGAACCATATCGAGGGCGCGCTCGACCTTCTTGGCAATCTCTGCTCGAGGCAGCCTTTTCATCTCCAGGGGGAAGGCAACATTCTCGGCCACCGTCATGTGGGGGAAAAGAGCATAGTTCTGAAAGACCACGCCCATCTCGCGCCGGTAGGGCGGCAGCTGGTCGATGCGGGTGCCCTCGAGCGTGATGGCTCCCTGGGTCGGCCGCTCGAAGCCCGCCAGCATCATCAGAATCGTCGTCTTTCCGGAGCCGGAAGGACCAAGAAGACTCAGGAACTCGCCTTTATGAATGGTGAGATCCAGGGAATCGATCACAGTAACTGAGCCGAAGCTCTTTGAAACGGACTCGAACTGAATAAACGGCTGCATGTCTCTCTGCTCTATCCAGCTCCGGCATGCGAGGAGATGCCTTTCACGGCACCCCTCGCCCGGTTTAGAGCCGGATGCGGTTGTAACGACACTGGATTGAGGAAAGCATGGAACGACCGTCCCTTGCCTTCCTCTGCTGAAGAGATCAGCACTCTCTATTGAGCAAGCCAAGCATTGAAGCGCTTGTTGAGCTCCTCAATGTTGTCGATCCAGAAATCGGTATCAAGCGCAACGGCATTCGCGAGATTCTCCGGTGCCGTAGGCAGATCCTTTTGGAGCTCGGCCGGTACCTTGGCAGCAGCGTCCTTGTTCGGCAATCCGTAAGCGATGTACTCGGGGAGCTTCACCTGATTCTCGGGCTGGCTGGCAAACGCGATGTAATCCATCGCCTGATCCTTGTTCGGGCTGTCCTTGAGGATCACCCAGCTGTCGATGGCATAGACGCTGCCGGGCCAGACGACCTTGAAGTTCTTGCCCTCCGACTTGTTGATGCCCGAGATGCGACCATTGTAGGCCGCTGTCATCACCACCTCTCCGGACGCGAGAAGCTGCAGGGGCTGAGCGCCGGATTCCCACCACACGATATGGGGCTTCAGCTGACCCAGCTTCTTGAAGGCGCGATCGACACCCTCGGGCGTCGCCAGCACCTTGTAGACATCGGCGGGCGCGACACCATCGGCCATCAGAGCAAATTCAAGAGCGTATTTCGGTCCACGCCGGAGGCCCCGCTTGCCCGGGAACTTGTTCACGTCCCAGAAATCAGCCCATGACTTCGGTGCCTCCTTCAAGCGATTGGCGTCGTAGCTCAGCGCCGTCGACCATACGATCGCGCCGACACCGCAATCATCGACGGCGGCCGGAAGAAACTTGTCCTTGCCGCCGAGCTTGCTCCAATCGATCTTCTCATAGAAGCCGTCAGCGCAGCCGAGCGCCAATTCCTCGGCCTCCACCTGGACCACGTCCCAGTTGGGCGTACCGGCCTTGACCTTGGCGGCCACAACGCCGATGCCGCCATCCCAGCTCTCCTCCAGAACCGGCTTGCCAGTCTTTTTGGAGAAGGGCTCAAAATAGATCTTACGCTGAGCATCCTGATAGTTGCCGCCCCAGGAGACCACCGTGAGATCACGTGCCTGCACGGCCTGAACGCTCCAGCCTGCAAGCAGGGCGGACATACAGCCGGCGATCGAAAGCATCTTCGCGGAATTCATCGTTCTATCCCTCTGTTGATTATTTTCCCTTAGGGAATGCAAGACTACCGTGGCAGCTTAATCGCTGCCAAGGCCCATTCTGGTGAGAATAGTCACCAGCTTGCAGGTATTTGCGCCACCCGCACCTCAATTGCCGCCAAACTGGGCGGCCTCTCAGTAAGTCGGAGGTGTCACAGCGCTGAGGATGGTGCTCGTCCCGCTTGCGACGTTCCGGAAACGGTGCGGGATCCGACTGTCGAAATAATAACCGTCCCCCTCCCTCAGGATGCGACTCTGGTCTCCGACCGTCACCTCGACGGCGCCGCGAATGACGACACCGGCTTCCTGCGCCGAATGAGCAAATGGCGCGCCGGAATCCGCGCCGACCGCATAGGTCTCGTGCAGCATCAGGATCTGACGGTTGGGATGGTTCATCCCCAGGACCCGATAGGAGATCGTCTGCGCCTTGCCGATCTCCACCCATTCGTTGGCCGGGTAGAAGGGAGAATAGGGAACGGCGGCATTCAGATCCGCGAAGAATCCGGTCAGAGTGGTTCCCAACGCATCGAGGATCGCACTCAAGGTATCGATCGACGGACTCATGCGGTCGCGTTCGATCAGCGAGATCGACGAGTGCGAGATGCCCGACCGCAATGCGAGCTCCCGGACTCCCAAACCGCGCCGGCGACGCAGCTCACGTAATCGTATCCCAATCTTCGGCATGGCGATCCTGCGTGATCAAGTTGCTTCTTTCGCGCGATACCGGTCAAGCGCCTGCCAAGGCTGCAGAGCGCCCGACACTGGTCATCGCCGGACCAACTCTACGCGTGGTGAGAATTCTGAACAATCGGGATAAGCTCCCTTGAGCGCCGCAGCCTCATCCTCGAACCTGGGGTCATGGAATGAGAGGAAGCAATGTCACATCTATCAGCCAGCACGCGCACCAAGATCACGTTCATCAAAGCCTCCAAGCGCGATGCTGCAACGGACACCGGAGAAATCGAGGCGATCGTCCGGGATATTGTCGCCAACGTCCGCGATCGCGGAGATGCCGCCCTGCGCGATTATTCGAAAGCGTTCGACCGCGCTGACGTCTCGATCTTCGAGGTGAGCGACCGGGAGCGTGCGGAGGCGGTCGAGAATCTCGCCCCCCAAACCCGCCAGGACACCGAATTCGCCATCGAGCGCGTGCGCGCTTTCGCACAGGCTCAGCTGAGCACAATTCTTCCCCTCGACATTGAATCCCTGCCCGGTCTCCACCTGGGTCATCGGGTCATCCCGATCAAAACCATCGGCGCCTATGTTCCAGGTGGGCGTTACCCCCTTCTGTCGGCTCCGGTCATGACGCTCGTGCCCGCGAAGGTCGCCGGCTGCGATGAGGTGATCGCCTGTCTGCCGCCCACCGCACATCCCGCCATGATCGCCGGCTGCCACCTGTCGGGTGCGGATCGCATCTTCCGGATCGGAGGCGCCCAGGCGATTGCCGCCATGGCCTACGGCACGGAGTCCGTTCCAGCGGTCGATAAAATCGTCGGGCCAGGCAACGCCTATGTGAATGAAGCCAAGCGGCAGGTCTTCGGACGCGTCGGTATCGATCAACTGGCGGGCCCGAGCGAGATCTTCGTCGTCGCCGACGATACCGGCGACCCGAATTTGATTGCCGTCGACCTTCTTGCGCAGGCCGAGCACGATGTGCGGACTCGCGTTGGTCTCATCACCACGAGCCGTCGACTGGCGGAAGCGACGGTCGCGGAGGTCGAGCGACAGCTGCATGACCTTCCGACGGCATCCGTCGCGGGCCCGGCATGGCGCGATTACGGCGAGGTGGTGCTGTGCGAGGACGAGGAAGCGATGATCGCCTATTCCGACTTCATTGCCGCCGAGCATCTCCAGGTTCACACGGCCGACCCTCACGCGACCGCGCAGAAACTGCGCAACTATGGCTCCCTCTTCATCGGTCCTCTCGCCAGCGTCGTGTATTCCGACAAGTGTTGCGGAACCAACCATACGCTGCCCACCATGGGAGCCGGCCGATATACGGGTGGCCTCTGGGTCGGGTCCTACGTCAAGATCTGCACCCATCAGTGGCTCGACGAGCGCGGTGTCGCGGCTGTTGCGCCACCGGCGACGAGGCAGAGCGAGAGCGAAGGCCTGGAGGGCCATCGTCGTGCGGCAGCAATCCGGATGAGGACGGCCTGAAGGACGAGCCTGGGACCGGTCAGCGGGCAAGCGTCATCGAGCTTGCCCGTCACTGCCGCCGGTTGATCTCACTGGGTTTTGACAAGCGCGCCAGGTTGCTTGACCTCGATTTCAATGAAGGCAATCGGGTGGTCGGAACCATTCATGACATCATGCTCGATCCCGGCATAACGCATGTACGATTGGCCCGCGCGAAGCGGGACGTCGTTCACCTTGGCCCCATCATGTAGTCGCAGCGTCCCATCGACCAGCATGATGACGAAGTAGGGCCACTCGTGCCTGTGCCATCCTGTTACCGCACCCACAGGAAAATCCCAGCGGGTGATCCTGATGGCGACAGTGTCTTCCTGAACAGTCGGAACTGCCGGAACTGTACATTCGAAGGCCATCTTTCCTCATCTCCCGATGCTTCTACCGTTTTCAGCAACTGATCGCTCTCATCGACCGCCATGAAGAGCCTCCCTGTTGGATGGGCGGAGCGCAAGGAAGGCCGCGGTGACAAGCAAGACGAGGCCGGTATAGTCCGCGACCGTCGGCTGTTCGCCCAACAGGAGGGTCGAACTATATACGCCGACGGCTGGAATCATCAGCGTGGCAAGGCCGGCGGTCCCGGCGGGGATACGAGCCAGGGCTGAGAACCACAGAATATGGGCGAGCGCCTGCGAGAACAGGACATGATAAAGGATGGCGAGGGTCGTCGCGGCGCTGATTGAAGACGGCATGGCAGCGTGTTCGAATGCGACCATCCCGACGGCTGCGCAGGCCGCGCCCACAAGGAGCTGCCACGTCGCGATCGTGATCGGAGGAGCCTCGACCGGAAAGCGCTTCGTCACAATCGTTCCAAGCGCGAAGCAAATTCCCGCGAGCAGTGCATAGACCAATCCGATCGAGAACTGGCCGTCCCGTACCAGCGGCCAGCCAAGCGCAAGCAAACCCGCAAGGCCCACTGCAAGAGCGATGATGCGTGATCGATCAAGATGTTCGCCGAGGAAGAGCCGGGCGAACAGCACTGTCCAGACCGGCATCGTGAACGTGACGATGACAGCCCGAGAGGTGGGAGCGTGGAGCTGAGCATATCCCAGCAGCAGATTGAAGGCGGCGATGGTAAGCAGACCGGCGACCCCAAGCCGTAGCCAATGATCCCTCCTCACGGACAGCCGATCACCTCGGATAAGGGCGCATCCGGCAAGGATCATGCCTCCCGACGACAGTCCGATGGCGCGCAGGGTCCATGGATCGATCTCGCCCAGGGCAATCTTCACGGCCGGCCAGTTCAGCCCCCAGAGCAATGTCAGAAGCGGCACCGCGGCCGTATAAAAATTGATGCGGCTTTGCCTGGGAGCATTATTTGCAAGGGTGCGCATCAGCGGTCCGCCCGGCTGACGACGCTGTGCAGCAGCACATTCAAGCCGGGCTCGAGATCCTCACGACTGGCGTATTCCGCGTTGTTGTGCGTGATGCCGTCCTTGCACGGAGTGAATATCATGGCCGTTGGACAGACACGCGCCAGGAAATAGGCGTCATGACCTGCCTGGCTGGCCAGATCCCGATGGCTGTAGCCGAGCGCGGCTGCATGCCTCCGAACGAGGGAGATCAATTCATCGTCGAAGATACGCCCACCCCAGGACCAATGGTCGAGAATTTCTGCCGTGCACCCTGCCCGGGAAGCGGCAGCGCCGACAGCACGGCGGACACGCTCAGCCATCACGTCCGCTGCCTTGGGAACGTCATGCCTCACGTCGCAGATTGCCTGCGCCCAGTCGGACAGGATCCCGGCCTTGTTCGGCCAGGCCGAGAGGCGAGCGGCGGTTGCCTTGCCATCGGTGGCCGCGAAGTCCCATCCGATATCATCCACCTCCACAAGGAGACGGGCTGCCGCGAGGAGCGCATTGCGTCGCTTCTCCATCGGCCATGGGCCGGTATGCGCGGTCTCGCCATGGAACTCGACCAGGAAGCCGTGCGAGCTGTAGCCATGCGTGACGATCCCGACCTGCACGCGTTCCGCGTCAAGGATCGGCCCCTGCTCGATATGCAGTTCGAAGTAGGAATCCAGATCCCGTCCACCGACCGGCTCGGAGCCGAGATATCCTATGCGGCGCAACTCCTCACCGAACACTGCGCCGTCATCGGCCTGACGATTGTGCACCCAATCGAGATCGTAAACACCGGCGAAACACCCCGATGCCAGCATGGGCGGTGAGAAGCGGGCACCTTCCTCATTCGTCCAGTTGACGATCTCCAGAGGCCGACGCGTGACATGCTGCAGGTCGTTGAGCGTTCTTAGAACCTCGAGCGCTCCCATGACGCCAACGATGCCGTCAAATCGGCCGCCATTCGCTTGCGTATCGAGATGACTGCCGAGGAGAACGGGCGGAAGGCTGTCATCCTGCCCCGCGCGCCGAGCGAAGATGTTGCCGACCTGGTCAATCCTGACCGTGAGGCCGGCATCGCGGCACATGCAGACAAAGACGTCCCTGACTTCCTTGTCCGCATCGCTCAAGGCCAGGCGGGAAAGCCCTCCCTCGCGCCCTTGCCCAATCTCTGCCGAGCGCTCGATGGTGGACCAGAACCGTTGAGCGTTGACGCCTTGGGTGAGTGGCATGGGCATGCGGAATCTCGCTACGCGTTGTGATCACCTGAACCAGAGCCTGAGATCGGATCAGACCCGCTCTAAACGGCGGCAGCTTCGCGGAAAGCGCCGACAAACGCTGGTGCAGCCTCCGCGACGGCAGCGAGCGAGTAGCCGCCCTCCTGGACAATGAGAGTCGGCAACCCGAGCCCTCCCCATATCTCGCCAATGCGCGCATAGGCATCGGTTGTGACATTCAGCTTCGAAAGGGGATCATTCTTGTGGGCGTCCCATCCCGCCGAAACGACAAGAGCGTCGACACCGTGCGCCTCCACGGCGTCTGCCAGCCGCCGATTGGCATCGATGAAAGCCTGATCGTTCGCCCCGAAGGCAAGCGGAAGGTTGAGGTTGGCCCCCTCCCCTCGCCCGCTGCCGATCTCGTCCGCATACCCCGTGAAGTGCGGGTAATAGGAGGATGGATCGGTATGCACGGAACCGAAGAAGACATCGTCTCGCGTGTAGAAGATGGCCTGGGTCCCATCGCCATGGTGAGTGTCGAAATCGATGATCGCAACTCGCGGGAACCGCCGCCTCAGAACCTCCGCCGCAATGGCGGCGTTGTTGAAGTAACAGAAGCCGGCTGCGCGATCCACATAGGCATGGTGGCCGGGCGGCCGGCAGAGCGAGAAGACCGCCCGCTCACCGGAAAGGACGGTTTCGGCGCCAGCAACCGCGGTTTGAGCCGAGGCATAGGCGGCGCGGTAGGTGCCCTCCATCATGGCGTTGGAAAGACCGGCAATGTACCAGCCGGCGCGCCCGAGAACCCCGGTCGTGCGAGGCTTGTCGCGAGGGCCGAAATCCTCGGCGGCACCGCGGTAGGGGCTCACGTTCGGAAGCACTTCCGGACCATGGCTCGGAAGCTCCGTGAACCTTTCATATGCTTCCTCCAGGAAAGCAACGTAATGGTCTGCGTGCACCTTCAGCACCGGCTCCATACCGAAATCACCCGGCGTCTCACGAACGACACCCAGCGCGCCGAGAGCCTCAATCAGCGTCGTTGCCCGGTCGGGATTCTCGAACGGATTCACGATCCGACCATGGACCATGTACTGCTTAGGCTGATGGGCAAGCTGGGTCTCGTCGAAGAAAAGCTTCATGGCTGTCCGCCTTGAGGAGTGGCTGATGAGTGGAGGTGAGCCTAGAGCATCGGACGGGCAAAGTGGACTTGCACTTTCGGGACTCATCCGATGCTCCCTTTTATAGAAAGCGCGTCGTTCGGTGCGGAACCGGAGGTCCGCGTCAGCGAAAACCGGATCCAGTTTTCACTGACGTGGCCCTTCGGGTCCGCACGATGCGCTAGAACTGAAGGCCGCCGATGTGGAAGGCCTTGATCTCGAGGTATTCCTCGATTCCGTACTTTGACCCCTCACGGCCGATGCCGGATTGCTTCACACCGCCGAAGGGAGCGACCTCCATGGAAACAATGCCGGTGTTCAGGCCGACCATGCCGAATTCGAGACGCTCCGCAACGCGCCAGGATCGGTTCATGTCACGGGTGAAGTAATACGCGCTCAATCCGTAGGGAGTCGCGTTTGCGATATCGATCGCTTCGGCTTCATCCTTGAAGCGGAAAAGGGGCGCAACGGGCCCAAAGGTTTCTTCCGTGGCGAGAGTCATTCCCGTATTTGCGTTCGTGAGCACCGTGGGCGAGACGAACAAGCCCTTTCCATCCTCGGGCACACCACCGACCAGCGAGCGTGCGCCTTTCCCGAGCGCATCCTCCACATGCCGAGAAACCTTCTCGACGGCGGCCTGGTTGATGAGAGGCCCGATGGTCACACCATCATCGAAACCATTGCCGACGTTGAGACGAGAGACCTCGCTCGCAAGACGCTCGGCAAACCGCTCGTAGATGCCGTCCTGGACCAGAATGCGGTTTGCACAAACGCAGGTCTGGCCTGCGTTACGGAATTTGCTCGCCATGACCCCCGCGATGGCCAGATCGATGTCCGCATCGTCGAAGATGATGAACGGTGCGTTTCCGCCGAGTTCGAAACTCACCCGCTTGATCGTGTCTGCGCATTGGCGCATCAGCGTCTGACCGACCCGGGTCGACCCTGTGAACGAGAGCTTGCGAACCGCTTCATTGCTGGTGAGCTCACCACCGATCTCGACCGGCATACCCGTCAGCACGTTGAATACGCCTGCCGGGAAACCGGCCTCTTCGGCGAGCACCGCAAGCGCGAGAGCCGACAATGGGGTCAGATCCGAGGGTTTGACGACGATCGGGCACCCAGCCGCCAGTGCAGGAGCACACTTGCGGGTAATCATCGCGTTCGGAAAGTTCCACGGCGTGATGGCAGCGGATACACCGACGGGCTGCTTCAGGGCGAGAATCCGGCGGTCGGTCGTCGGAGCCGGGATGACATCTCCGTAAACGCGCCTTGCCTCTTCGGCAAACCATTTCACGAAACTGGCGCCATAGCGGATTTCCCCGCGGGCTTCAGCAAGGGGCTTTCCCTGCTCGGCAGTCATGATGACGGCAAGGTCCTCGACGTTGTCGAGCATCAAGGAGCACCACTTTTCGAGCAGGCTCGCGCGCTCGGCTGCCGGCTTTTCACGCCATGCGGCCCATGAGCGCTCTGCAGCCTGAATCGCGCGGCGCGTCTCGGCTGCGCCCAGGGCCGGAACTGTTGCGATCTCCTGTCCCGTAGCCGGATCAACGACAGAGATCGTCGCCCCGGCATCGGCGGAGATCCACTCTCCGTTGACATAGGAGCGATCCACGAGGAGAGACGGCTTCGACAAGCGCTGCTTCAACATCATCAGGCCTTTTTGTGTTAAGCTCTCAATGCGTAGTCCATCGCCGCAGAAACAGATGCCGTATCGCCGTCGGGGATTGGCAGGAGATGCTGAGCCGCACGCCACCTCGGCATTGTATGCTGTCCACCTGTCACTTCTGACGATCGGACCGGGCCTTGCGCCCGCCGACTAAGATCATTGTCTGCAAGTCTGCCGGTGATTATTCAGGGGTGAGCAGCGTTCGCAAGGGCAACGTGTTCTTTACGATCGGCGACTTGATAACAATGTAACTGAAGTACTTCTCGACGCCGATATTCCTGTCGAGGATGCTTTCCATCAGTTCTTGGTAATGCGCGATGTTCCTCGTGATAAAGCGCAAGAGATAATCATATCCGCCACTCACCAAATGGCACTCGAGAATTTCATCGATATTCCGGATGCTGGCTTCGAATTTGATGAAATCCTCGCGCCGATGATCTGCGAGGGTGACCTCGGTGAAGACCGTGACGGTATCCGCAAGTTTTGCCAGGTTGATGTGGGCGCCATAGCCCGTGATATAGCCGCCGGCTTCCAGTCTCTTGAGACGCTGCAAGCACGGACTCGGCGACAGGCCGACCGCGTCCGCAAGGCTCACATTCGTCATACGCCCGTCTTTTTGCAGCTGAACCAATATATTTACGTCGATCCGATCCAACTTCAACGAGCCAGCCATAATGGTCCTCAGCGATTTTTGTCGTCCACTATGCGCTTCGGATTAGAGCCTTAAAGCGTCCTGATGCGATTTTACGAAATCAGCCATGCTGTCGAAACACAAAGCGTCTGCGCCCACCCCACTCTCCCGATCCATCGAATGTCTCTCATGAGCGGGAGCGCGCGAAATTGAGCAGGTTGCAAGGCCCGAGTCAATTGCAGCTCCGCGGGGGGGCAGCGGCCCTCCAATGATACGAAGTGCCTCCGTCTGCTCTATATGGCAGGCCGCGAGCATCTCGACAGCACTTCCAAGATTTCTGGAAAAAGGCGTGGACGTCTCTACGTTCCCAGCGGTGAATACGGCGTCGAATTCGACCGGAAGCTCCGCTTTTATCCGCGCAAAGCTTTCCGTATCGATGTCGGACAGCACGATAAGTTTATAAAACTTCTTGAGATATTGGAGCGCACCGGGCGCGTCACCGTAGATCGGCCAATTCCTCGTGGAGAGCCCGAATGCGACGCACTCTGCCCATGGCGCGGATACATGCCACTCATCGGCAACGCGCTTGTAGACGACAGGGAGCAAGTTATGGTGCTCGAGAGTGGGCGTGTCCCTCATCTGCGCAAGCTCATGCCGATGATAGACGTCCAGCGCTTCAACCTGTGTCACATCCTTGTTCAATCTGTCGACAAGCGGTCGCAATCCCTCGAAAATGCCGGCCTCTCGATCGAGAACCGTGCCGTAAAGATCAAGTATGAGCGCTTTGAAATGCGTCAGGTTCATGAATCGGTTCGTGCATAAATTTGGAGAGAGCTGAGGGGATGGAAGAAGAGCCTTCGCAGACCTTCCTCCATCCGGTGCCAAGGATCAGTTCGTGGCTCTGCTCAACGCGCCGTCCAGGATCCCGAGCGCTTCATCGAGTTGCTTCTCGGTCGTGACGAGCGGGGCCAGGAACCGCACGACGTTGCGGTATACTCCGCACTTGATGATCAACAGACCGCCCTCTCGCGCCTCATCGATCACGCGCTGCGCCAATGCGGCATCCGGGGTCTTTCCCGAGCGATCGGTTACGATCTCCATGGCGAGCATGAAGCCAAGCCCACGGACCTCCCCGATAAATGGGTATTTCTGCTGCAATTTGACGAGACCCTCCCGCATCTGTGCAGCGAGCTTTTCGCCTCTCGCCAGCAGATCTTCCTGCTCAAACGCCTCGATGACAGCGAGTGCCGCGGCACAGGCCAGGGCGTTACCACCGTAGGTGCCGCCGAGACCGCCAGGGGCCGGCGCGTCCATGATTTCTGCCTTTCCGACGACACCGGAGATCGGCAAACCGCCGGCAAGGCTCTTGGCGACGGTGACGAGATCGGGCTTGATCCCAGAGTGCTGGAAGCCGAACATCGTTCCGGTGCGGCCGAAGCCGGCCTGAATCTCGTCGACGATCAGGACGATTCCATGCTTCTCGGTAATGTCCCGAAGCGCTCTCATGAATTCAGGCGGAGCCGGGAGAAAGCCGCCGTCGCCCTGGACCGGCTCTATGATGATCGCCGCGACGCGTTCGGGAGCAGCTTCGGTCGCAAAGACCTCTTCAAGAGCGGCCAGTGCGTCTTCCGTCGTGATGTTGCGGTAGGCGTTCGGATACGGAACGTGGAAGACGTCGGAGGCGAAGGGGCCGAAGTTCTGCTTGTACGGCTGGCTCATACCCGTCAGTGTCACGCCGAGAAGAGTGCGGCCGTGGAATGCGCCTCGGAATGCGATGACGGCGGGACGGTTGGTATAGCCGCGCGCGATCTTGATAGAGTTCTCGACCGCCTCCGCGCCCGAGGTGAAGAAAACGCTCTTGTAGGCTTCACCGTCACCGACGAGCTGATTCAGCTTTGCAGCCAAGTTGAGGTAGGGCTCATAGGCGGCAACCTGAAAGCAGGCATGCGAGATGTCGCGGACCTGGGCGCTGACCGCTTCGACCACCCGGGGGTGGTTGTGCCCGACGTTGAGAACGCCAATGCCTCCGACAAAGTCAAGGTAACGCTTACCATCGACGTCCCACAGCTCAGCCCCTTGAGCTCGGGCAGCCACAACAGGATGAGCCGTCAACACGCCGCGCGCGACGTGGCGCTCTCGAAACTCCAGAAGCCGTGCTGAGTTGCTAGCGGGGGTCGTCATTTATCTGATCTCCATGACATTGCGTGGTCGCCCTCAGTTCGAGGCTGTGACTTCCACAATCCTATCCGGGAACGAGAGATTTAATGTCGGAAAGAGGCGGCATTCTCGCCTACATTGGCTGTTATCGGGGCCCGTGGAAGCATATTCACCCTTGGCGCTGGCCATTGCACTGCCGATGGTTCCGCACCCAGGGCTTTCCTCAGTACCCACGGCCCATATCTACGACGTTCACTGGTGCTTCGCCGCGCTCCAAGCGCTTCACGTCCCGAAGGATCTGCGCAACAATGACCTCCGGATCGGAATCGGCCGCGACATGCGGCGTCACCAGGACATTGTCCATTGCCCATAAGGGGCTTTCCTCCGGCAGAGGCTCGACGTTGAAGACATCGAGCACGGCACCGGCGAGAGTCCCGTTGGTCAGCGCGTCGATCAACTCACTCTCGACAACCGTCTCTCCGCGACCCGCATTGACGAAGAAGGCTCCGCCGAGGCTCCCATTCCGATTCAGTCGCTGAAAAATCTCGCGACCGATCAATCCGGCAGTTTCGGGGGTGTTGGGAAGCAAATTGACGAGAATCTCAGTTCGCTCGAGGAATGAACCCAAGCTGTCCTGGCCGGAAAAGATCGGGAATGGGGATGCATCGCGCCGAGAGCGCGCCCATCCTGCAACCTCGAAGCCGAGTTGTGACAGCAACTTCCCGCAGGCTTCGCCGAGTACCCCGACCCCCATGATGCCGACCCTGACCCGTGCCGCGGCGGGCTGATGCATCGGGCGCCAAGTGCGCCGCGCCTGCTCCGCCTGATAGAGCGGAATTTTCCGATGAAGGTACAGGACCGCAAAAGTCACATACTCGACCATTCGCATCGTCAGATCAGGATCGATGACCCTCACGATCGGGATGTCAGGCCGCGACCGGAGAACATGAAGATGATCGACGCCAGCGCCCAGGGAAAACACGGCCTTGGGCGTGGAGTAGAGATCGAAGACCTTCGGATCCGACTTCCACGCGCAGATCACGTATGGGTCATCGCCGATCACTGATCCATCGTGCGGCCAAACATGCACGGGTCTTCCTTCCGCTGCCGCCTGAAACTCATTGCGCCAAGGCTCCGGATCCCATGGACCGGGTGCAACGATGATAGATAGTGGACGCATAGCTAGCCCTTGAATGAAATTGGAAACTTCGACTCTGGTTAGAACCGGCGCGGAGGGAGATGAAGTGTTCCGCCTTACGCCTTGTCGTCGCGGGAAATTCGGCTCTCTTCGAAGCCCCCCAGAAATGCGATCAGATTCTCACCCAGGATATCGCTCAGATAGCCGCCCTCCTGGATGATGGCAGTCGGCCATTTGGTGGCGCCAAGTCGTCGGCCTGCTGCGCGGAAGCCTTGGGTCGTGACGGAGAGTGCGCCGTTCGGATCATGTTCGGAAGCGTCAAGGCCGAGAGCGACGACAAGCGCTTCGACACCACGCGACGCGCAGAACTCGATGGCGTGGTCGATACTCTTGAGATAGACCGCATCGCCGGAGCGATGCTCCAGGGGAAGATTGAGATTGAATCCTGCCCCCGCGCCTTCTCCGACCTCATCCTCATAGCCGGCATAATAGGGCATGAAGGTCGACGGGTCCGCATGGATCGATACGGTCACGATGTCGTCGCGCTGATAGAAGATGCTCTGCGTTCCATTGCCGTGATGAACGTCCACATCGATGATGCCGACACGCCCTCCGATCCGCTGTTGGATATGTGCGGCGGCAACACCGGAATTGTTGACGAAGCAGAATCCACCGGCACTCTCTGCCGATGCATGGTGCCCTGGCGGCCGGCACAATCCATAGGCGTAGCCTGCCGATACAGCCTCCTCGGCAGCATTAACGGCCACGTCCGCGCTCGCCAGAATCGCCGCGAATGTCGTCTCTAAGATTGGTGTGGACGTATCGGCCATGTGGAAGCCAACGCGGCCGATCATTCCGCTCGGGTATCGCATCATCTGGGGACGGGCGAAGTGGGACGGGAGAACATGTTCCAAGCCGGGCTCGATCTCATCGCGGCGTGCCCAGGCTTCCGATAGGAACTGAAGATAGCGCTGCGAATGAACCCTCAGGATGGGCTCCTGACCATAGGACTCGGCCGTCTGAAGATCATGACCTCCTCGTTCCGCGGCAGCCTTCAAGATGTGATAGCGCCCGACCTGCTCGAGATGAGGAATCGTGCGCCCGCGACGGAAATAGGTGGAGGGGCTATGCAAAAGACTCGAGGGAGAATGAAAAACCTTCATTGGCGTGCGACACTCTTCATTGATTGCGGAACCGTCGTCCCCCGGGGACAGCGGCAAAGAGCTGGCGGGTATATTCGTGCTGGGGATTGGCAAAGAGTGCCGCAGTCTCTCCACTCTCCACGATCCGGCCTCGTTGCATGACCGCGATCCGGTCGCAGATCTGCGCCGCTACCCGGAGATCGTGCGTGACGAACAGAATCGCGAGACCGAGGCGTTCCTGAAGTTCCTTGATGAGAGTGAGAATCTGCGCCTGAACCGAAACGTCCAGGGCGGAAACGGCCTCGTCCGCGACAATCACGTCCGGCTCCAGGGCAAGCGCGCGCGCAATGCCGACTCGCTGTCGCTGTCCGCCGGAGAACTCATGCGGGTAACGATCGATGGCATTGGGAGAGAGAGCCACAAGCTCCAATAGCTCCCGCGCCCGCTCGAATGCCTTCTCGGGCGCAACCCCATTGGCAATCGGGCCATCGGCGATGATCCGGCCGATGGTCTGGCGAGGATTGAGCGACGCGAACGGGTCCTGGAAGATCATCTGGATCTTCTTGCGATGCGGCCGCAAGGCCGATGTCGATAGATCGCTGATGCGCAATCCGCCCAGTTCGATCTTGCCGGAATCAGGCTCGATCAGGCGCAGACAGCAGCGCCCCACGGTCGACTTCCCGGATCCCGATTCTCCAACGATGCCGAGGGTTTCGCCCTTGGCAAGGGTAAAGGTAATATTCTCAGCCGCTTTAACTTCACGCCCTGCGGAAAAGAAGGATCGTTTCCGGTACACCTTCTCCAGGTTCTCCACCGACAGAATCGGCTCCTTTGGTGGAGACTTGGGACGCTCGGGCGGGACCAGCGATGGAACGGCGGCCAAGAGACGGCGGGTGTATTCATGCCGCGGCCGGGAGAGAACCTCGTCTCCCGTACCCTCCTCAACCAGCGTACCGTGCTGCAGCACCGCGATGCGATCCGCGATCTCGGCCACGACGCCGAAGTCGTGCGTGATGAACAGGACCGCTGTGCCGTGCTGACGCCGCAACCGGTCGATCAGTTTTAGAATCTGCGCCTGCGTGGTGACATCAAGCGCGGTCGTCGGCTCGTCAGCGATGAGAAGCTTGGGCTCGAGCGCCAAGGCCATGGCGATCATCACGCGCTGACGCTGTCCACCCGAGAGCTCATGAGGATACGCACGCGCTATGCGTTGCGGATCCGGCAGACCGACCTCGTCGAGCAGTTCCACG
Source organism: Microvirga medicaginis (assembly GCF_052658925.1). Classification (NCBI taxonomy): domain Bacteria; kingdom Pseudomonadati; phylum Pseudomonadota; class Alphaproteobacteria; order Hyphomicrobiales; family Methylobacteriaceae; genus Microvirga; species Microvirga medicaginis. Next base: position 21,466 of record NZ_JBQWEL010000035.1, read on the forward strand.
ACCCTTTTGGCGCGCTTTGGCCCATCGAAGACCTGATGGGCCTCGAACATCTCGGAGATCTGTTGTCCGATGCGCATGACCGGATTGAGGGAGGTCATCGGCTCCTGGAAGATCATGCCGATTTCACGGCCCCGCACCGACAGCATCGTGGCGGGATCGAGGGAGAGGAGATCGCGGCCACCAAGACGGATCGCCCCGCTGGTCGGCTTCACGGCGGCGGGCAGCAATCCCATGGCCGCATGAGCAATCATGGACTTTCCGGAGCCGGACTCGCCGACGACGCAGAGCGTTTCCCCCGCCCTGATGGAGAGCGACACGTCGTTCACCGCATGAGGACGATCGGCATAGGAGGGCAGCGCCAGCGTCAGCTTCTCGATAGAGAGGACCGGATTTTCCATCATTGCCTCCCTCGCGCCAGGCGTGGGTTGAGGGCATCGTTAAGCCCCTCGCCGGTGAGATTGAGCGCCAGTACGGTCAGGAAGATCGCAATGCCGGGAAAGAAGCTGATCCACCAGGCATCCAGCAGACGGGTTCTTCCAGCGCCGACCATGTAGCCCCAACTCATGAGATTGGGATCGCCGAGACCAAGGAAGGAGAGCGACGATTCCAGCAGAATGGCTGATGCCACCATCAGCGAGCCCATCACGATGATCGGCGCGATGGTATTGGGCAGGACCTGACTGAAGATGATCCGGGGTGTCGACTGCCCGATCGTTACTGCCGCCTGCACATATTCCCGTGACCGAAGCGAAAGAACCTCGCCCCTGACCAGTCGGGCGACTGGTGGCCAGCTCACTACGCCGATTGCGAGGACAATCGAGGCCAATGATGGCTGCAGGACCGCAACCATCACAATGGCCAGAGCAAAGCTTGGAATAGTCTGGAAGAATTCCGTGAAACGCATCAGTGCATCGTCAACGAAGCCGCCGGCATAACCCGCGACGGCTCCGAGCGGCACTCCTATAAGGAGTGCGACGATGGTCGAGACGACGCCGATCAGGAGGGAAACGCGGGCACCATGCACCAACCCGGCTGCGATGTCGCGACCGAGCATGTCCGTCCCGAGCGGGAACCTGTCCATCGTAAACGGTGCCATGAACGGCCTGCCGACCATGCGCCATGGCGATTGCGGGAAGAGAGTTGGGCCGATCACAGCGAAGGCCATGACTGTGAGCAGGATGATGAGGCCTATGACGGCCCCGCGGTTGCGAATGAAGCGTTTCAGAAAGTTCACGCCGCCACCTCGATGCGCGGATCTGCGACACGGTAAACGATGTCGGTGATCAGGTTGAAAGCCACGACCATGGCCGAGGACACGAAAAAGACACCCAGCAGGACAGAGTAGTCGCGCTGGATCAAGGCGTCGAACATCAGCCGCCCGATACCTGGCCACGCAAAGACTGTTTCGGTCAAAACCGCACCACCAACGAGTTGGCCTGCCTGCAATCCGGCGAGTGTGACCACTGGCAGGATCGCATTCCGGGCGATGTGTCGTCGAGTGATGACGGAATCTGGAAGCCCTTTGGCTCGCGCGGTCTTGACGAAATCAGCCCCGGTGACCTCCAGCATCGACGCACGCATCATGCGGGCGTAGAGCGCCGTGAAGAAAAGCCCGAGGGTAATAGCAGGCAAGGCAAGGTGCTGCGCGATATCGGACACTCTGCTGAGGCCAGTGTAGCCCGCACCGATGGTTTCGTAACCGACGTTGGGCAGCCAGCCGAGCTTGAGGGCGAAGACGATCTGGCTCATCAGCGCGACCCAGAAGAGCGGCGTTGCATAGAAAATGAGGGCAATCGTGGTGATGAGGCTGTCGGACCAGCGCCCTGCACGCCTTGCCGCGAGTGTTCCGAGGAGCACGCCCAGCAGCAGTGAGATCAGGAAAGCCATTCCGGTCAGGATGAGCGTCGCGGGAAGCCGGTCGAGGATCAGCGTCAGAACCGGCTGTTCCTGCCGATAGCTGAATCCGAGGTCCAGTGTTGCGTAACCCTTCAGATAGATCCAGAGCTGATGCAGCAAGGGTTGGTCGAGGCCGAAGCGTTCGCGCAACTGCGCGAGCAATACGGCATCGGCTTCACCAGCCTGACCGGCCAAGACCATAGCCGGATCACCAGGCGCGGCGCGTATGAGGAAGAAATTCAGAACGGCGATGGCGAAAAGAACGATCACGCCTTTGATGAGGCGTGTTCCCGCAAAGCGGACGAAGTGCATGAGTCAAACCAATCTTGATGGAACCAGAGCGGCTGTGATCATTAGGTCGCCTCTCCGCCTTACAAACGTCAGGCGGAGAGGCACAGATCACACTGTTCTTATTCCTTCCAAGCGTCGCGGAAACCGTCGTTAAGACCGATTCCGGTCGTCACGAGATTCTTGACGTTGCAGCGGTAAATCGTCGGAAAGTCCAACTCCAGGAGCCAAAGAACCGGCAGCTCATCCGTGAGGATCTGCTGCACTTTGGTATAGAGCTTCTGGCGTCCTTCTTCGGTCGGCGCTACGGCCGCTTCGGCAAAAAGCTTGTCGACCTCCGGATTGGAATAGCCTCCGACGTTTCCGAAGGGGTTGCCCTTGACGATGTTGCTGGAAACATAGCTCCGCGCCACGCCGATCGCCGGATCTCCGAGCTGATAGACGAAGTTGAAGGAGAGATCGAAGTCGAAGTTGCCGGTTTGCTGGGTCCACCCCGCCACGTCGGTGTTCACGAGCTCAGCGTTGACGCCGACATCCGCCAGGTTCTGTTTGACCGCTTCCGCCCAGCGATTCCAGGTTTCACCGTAAGGCAGCCCCATGATCTTGATCGGCTCGCCCTTGTAGCCGGATGCCTTGATCAATTCCTTCGCTTTGGCCGGATCATAATCGTACTTCTTTACCTCGTCCGAATAGAATTTCGTCTTCGACGCAATCGGACCGGTGGGCTCCTTTCCGAGGCCGCCGTAGATCACATCCTTGCCGAACTCCTTGTCGATCGCATGCATCAGCCCCTGACGGAATTGCTTGTTGCCGAGAATGCCGTTGCGATGGTTGACCGTGATCCAGGCGATCGGGGCCATCATCTCCCAGCCTTTTGTCGTCATGCAGGTGTTCGGCAGCTTGGAGAGGCGCGGAACGTCATAGACATCGACCGATCCGCCTGGGAGAACATCGACCTTGCCCGTCTCGTAAGCAACAGCACGCGCTGCTGCGTCAGGGATGACGTGCCAGTAGATCTCCGAGAGAATGGGCTTGTCCTTGAGCCAGTAATTCTCGTTCTTGGTCAGGTGGATGTAAGAGCCCTTCTTCCACTCTTTCAGCTTGAAGGGCCCTGTGCCGATCGGCGTATTGTTCATCGGGTTGGCCCGGTAATCAGTGCCTTCATAGATATGCTTCGGCACGATCGGGGCCGATGCCGGCTCCAGCGCCAGCATCAAGGGTCCAAAGGGCTGCTTCAATGTGATCCGGACTGTGAGGTCGTCAACCTTCTCGATCTTATCGATCTGGTTATTGGCAATCGGACGCCAGCGGGGATGTACCTCACGCAGGAACTTATCGAGTGAGAAGACAACGTCGTCCGCTGAGAACGGCTTGCCGTCGTGCCAGGTTACGCCCTCTTGCAGCTTGAATGTATAAGTCTTGGCGTCGCTCGATACCTCCCAGCTTTTCGCGAGAGAGGGCTGCGGCTTGAGCTTCTCGTCGTAGCGCAGCAGGGACTCATAGATGTTACCGGCCACCATATTCGTCGTGGCATTCTGGTTGAGGCCCTGCATCAGGCTCGGAGGCTCTGGCTGGACGACGACGTGCACCGTGCCTCCCGCCTTCGGAGCCTGCGCCCATACACTCGACGTACCGGTGGCTACTCCAGTGATAATCACGGCAGCAGCCGCCTTTTTCCATAATTGCATCAATCGTTCTCCGGAGATTCTGTTTGTCGTGACCGGCATTTTCTCCGGCCTTGTCAGCGAAACGTAATACATTAACCATGACTGCTGCGGTGAACTGGGTGCCCAGTTCACGGCGAGCCACGGCGGTTCTCTTCGGTGTGGAACCTGCCCTCCTTAAGGGTGGAGGCGGATCCCTTTCAAAGATAGCTCAAGCTTATTTTCGAGTGTTGCGCAGTTTGTGCGGTTCACGCCCAAATTCCTAGCATGAGATGCCGAAGTGATAGGCTTCCCCGGCACAAGCAGAGCAATTGTTCAATCATCGCTCTGGATCCGCACGGCTCCTGGAAGCAGGTTCTGTCGCGGCTGTCGGGAGGGCTTTGCGCCAGCAACTTGGGCGATTTCCCACGAACCTGTCCGACGTGCTTCAACGGGCCGCCAGACCGAAGAGTTGGTTCACGGCGCGTGATTTCGCCTGTAATGCCAGGCTGCGCGAAGCCGCAGAGGCCACGACGGATCACGCGCTTGAGAGCACGTTCCGTAACAACCAAGGTTAACGCAACAGCCCATTGACCGTGAATACGGTTGTTCAGGCGATGGCTCGCATTGGAAACTGTTCGTCCCAGCTATTCTGCTGAGTCCTTTGAACATCCGCGATGAAAGCTGCGACGGATTCGTGGGGCATCGGCTTGGCGATGAGGTAGCCTTGGGCCTGAGAGGCACCAGCCAGCCGCAGGGCATTGAGCTGCTCTTCCGTTTCGACGCCTTCGGCGGTCGTACTCATTTTTAAGTCGTTCGCCAGACCGATAGTCGCTTTGATGATCGCACGGCTGTCAGGCGAATCCGTCATTCCACGCACGAACGACTGATCAATCTTGATTTTGTCGAAGGGAAAGCTTCGGAGATAACTCATCGATGCATAGCCAGTGCCAAAATCATCGAGCGAGATCGCGACTCCTAGAGCCTTGAGCCGCTTGAGCGTCGTCGTTGCTTCCTCGGTGAGTTTGACAGATTCCGTGATCTCCAGGACCAACCGGTGGGCCGGCAGACCAGATATGGTCAAGGCCTTCCTGACGCTGGCGAAAACGTCACGGCATTTGAACTGGACCGGAGAGAGATTGACCGCAACCTTCAACGGCAGGACCCAGGCCATGGCGGTCGAGCAGGCTTCCTCGAGGATCCAGTCGCCGATTGAACCAATAAGGCCTGACTCTTCAGCGGCCGGAATGAACTGCAGAGGAGAGATCATGCCTTTCGTAGGGTGCTTCCATCGCACCAGCGCCTCACAGCCCCAGATCTGATTTGTCGCCAAATCGAGGATTGGCTGGTAGTGCAATTCGAGCTCCTTGTTTTCAAGGGCGCTCTTCAAGGCTCCCTCAAGTGCGCGACGTTCCGCCCGGGAATCCTTGATGTTCGCGTCGTAGAGCCGATGGCCACTGCCGGTATTGGACTTTGCCTCGTAGAGAGCGATATCGGCCGACTTCATGAGCTCGGTTGAGGTCCTGCCGTCAGAAGAAGCTACCGCGACGCCAATGGAAAGCCCAACATCGATCTCCGTGCTGACGGCTGTGCATGGAACCTTCATGGCGTCCTGAATGGCCGTGATGAGATCTGTGATCTGCTGCCGATCTCTGATCGGCCTTTGAATGATAGCAAACTCGTCGCCGCCGATACGAGCGATGAAGTCATTCTTTTTAAGACGCTCGCGCAGGCGCCGTGCCACGGCTCGAAGAATCTCGTCTCCCGCTACATGCCCATAACTGTCATTGATGTCTTTGAACCGGCCGATATCGATAATGTGCAACGCAAAGTCTGCGCCGGACCTTTGAGAGGCAAGGAATGTCCGCTTCAGCTCGTCGAGGAAGAGCTGCCTGTTGGGAAGTTTGGTCAGGATGTCATGACGCGACAGATAGCTCTCGCTGGCAGCCCTAAGAATGCCGGTTCTGACATGCCTGAAGCCTAACAGACTGGCTGTGCCGATTGCGATATCCATAAGATAGGCGATGAACCCGATCAAACGGGCCTCCAGGCGCCGTCCGGCCATGAGCTCTGCCACAGCTCTGCTGACGGCTATGCCGCATGGATAATTAGCGAGAGGATAAAGAGCGACCAGTCGCTCGTTATTGTCGATCCGGCTGACGTCACGAATGAGCGTAGGGCTGTTCTTCGCAATCATTCGCTGCAGAGGAGTGTTGGGCTTCCAAATTCTGTGTCCAACGGCTCTCTTAGCATTTGGACTATGAGCCAGAATGATGCCATCGCGCCGATAAAGCGTGATCGCCAACGAGCGAGCCCTGAGATGATCTTCGTAAATTCTCTCAAATTGGCTGAGGTCGACCGTCGATACAATAATGCCGAGGAATTTGCCGTCAGCGTCTTTTATTTTCCGGGCAAGGGAGAGAACTCTTTTTCCGGTAGCCGGAATCCTGATAGGTTCGCTGAGATACAATACTAATGATGCATCCATTGAGAAAGCCCGACAATAGGATGCGTCATTCACATAGATCGGGTCGAAAATGAGATGTGGATTTGATGAGCCAATGATCCGACCCCGTGCATTGACCAAGTCAATGCGGATGATGTGGGGAAGGGAGTGGCACGCCTCCACCAGGATGGTCTTCGATGCCTTCGACGCGGCGAATCTGTCGAACTCGTCCGCTCTGAGGCTCTCTTGCGGAATTCTGCCGACCACGTCGCGCAGAACACTCTCAATGGACTGGAATACGCTATCCGTCCTCTCCTGAAGAGCGAGTGCGAGGTTTGCGAGATCGCTCTCAGCTCTCCCGAGACCGTCCGTGTACCCACGGATAAAGAGGATGGCTGCGCCGATGACTGCGGCAGTCGCTGTCAAGATGCTGAGGGAAATGATCAAATAAGCTGGCACAGCGGATTTCGTTTCGGCTTTTTAGCGACGGTCTCTGCCAGAATTCGCTGGAATTTGTCGTTATTTCGTTAACCCTAGCCAAGATCACGTTCACTTTGAGGAAAAATGAGGAAGGCCCCTGCCTCTTCAAATGGCTCGATCCTCGTCGAACCCGCTCCTTGCATCCATCCCGAAGAAACGCGCAGTGAATAGGAGTCGACCGGGCTCCTGCGATCGCCTGCCGAGCGGGCCCCTCTCCGCGCCGGCGCGGCG
>NZ_JBQWEL010000036.1:0-23785 GCF_052658925.1 Microvirga medicaginis
AAGCGGGTCTTCTCCAATAGGGAGCTCTCCGTCGCATCAGGAGACTAGCCGAATACATTCACTTGCCCTGGCCCGACTTCGCGAAGGATCAACAGACAGCCTTCTATCGTTGAGAGCGCCGTTGCTGTGAAGATGGAACTGGAAAGGGTGCCGGTGAAGCTCCAGCGGCCTCTCTACCTTCGGGTTCTACTGGGGAGTGCCGGCGAACCGATCCACCGGCAGGGGTTTTCTGCCGAGCAGACACTGTCGTTGCCATAAACCGCAGGATGGCGGCCCCTATGATGGCGAGGGCGCCTGCGAAGATTCCTCCGGATAGGGCGAGAAACGGCCCTGACGACCACAGGAGGGCCGCTGTGAGAATGCCTGAGCAGGTCGCGAGAACTCCGTAGAGAATGACCAATCTCACCACCTAAAATGCTGGTTGGATCAAACAGGTTGGGCAACGAAATCGGATTAGCATACCAGAAGCGCCGGGACTAGGCTGTGTGGACGGGCTGAGTCCCGAGCGAGCAGTCTCAAATCAGTTCTTGGATGATCCATAGCAGGTCTGGCTTGGAAAGTGGTGACCATGCTGACGCAGGGGTGGTCTAGGCTGACTGGGCGATAGCTCTGTAGGCAATTTCAGGCCGCCCGCTCATGCGCGGTGACGAGGGCCGGACTGACTGCAAGTTTTGTGGCTCAGTTCGCCCGATGGAACCCGGCTTGAAGGTGCCTCTGGCGCTGCACGAGGCCGGCGTGTTGGAGACCTCTTGGCCTTTGTCTAAGACGGGTACCTCGAAATATCAGAGATCACTGCTACACCTCTCAATTGGCTGCCACAGTAATAGATATAAAATCGGTATTGGATACTGGCTAACAGGCCGCTCGACGCGGCTCTTAGTGCAAAGGTAGTCAATCCGCAATGCTCTAGCCGGCTGGTGCATGAGTTCTGCGATCTGGGCTGGCGGAACCACGTAGAATAGTCAGTTTTTATGGCTCCCCTCGGGAGCAAGCACTTGTTGGGACGCGGAACTGGATGCCGATGATCACAAGCGGCTGTGATGAGGAGAACAAGAAGTTACAGACTTCCATGGATCCTGCACTTCAGTACCATTATGGGGAGTTGGCCATCGCACGGGACCCGGCTCACCCTAACCATGCCCTGCCGCTAATCCGAACTGACCACCGTCGCATCCTGGATATCGGGTGCGGCATGGGGCAGAGCCTTGTGGCTTTGCAATTATCGACGAGCGTCGAAGCATGGGGAGTCGATCGTGATGTCGCCGCTCTGACCGCAGGCTCCCGGATCGTCCCACACAATGTTCACTTATTGGCCGGTACGGGTGAGCATCTCCCGTTTCCTGATCAATCCTTCGATCTCGTATTCTCGCGCGTCGCATTGCCGTACATGGATATCTCGAAAGTGATTGCCGAGGCCGCCCGTGTCTTGCTGCCTGGAGGCGAGTTTTGGGCAATGCTGCATCCTCCGGGCATGCTGTTGCAGCGTATCGGTCAGGATCTCCGATCAGGACGCGTGAAGGACCTGGTTTTTTGCGGGTATATCGGTTTCAACAGTCTCCTGCTTCATATGATCAGACGGCAGGTCCGCGTCGGAGGAAGCTGCGAAACCGTGCAAACGCATTCGGGAATGCAGCGCCTATTGGCTGCGCGAGGGTTGCAGCCTTTCTCGGTCAGCCGAGCCCCTCATTTTATCGTCAGAGCGCACAAGGCATGACTTGGCGCGAACGCTTTCATACCCTCGACATTGCTCTTCGTGCCATTGTGAGGCGGGTCCATTCTCCATCTGGCCCGAGAACAAAGAGCCCGGTTCATCTGTTCCTCGCGATCACCGATCACTTCGAGCCGCATGTCCATCAGCCCGGACGGCACATTGCACGGCGGCGGCTTGAGCAATGGCTGCGAGAGTACCCGCTCATTGCGGCACGGCATCGGGATTACGACGGTTTCTCGCCGGCACACAGTTTCTTCTACCCATGGGACGAATACGATGAATGGGAATTCTCCCGCTTAGCGGAGCTCTGTGCCGCGGGATGGGGGGAAATCGAACTCCATCTCCATCATTGCGACGACACGGAAGCGACCCTTCGCCGGAAACTTCGCGAAGGAATCGAGACTTACCGGGCGCACGGCGCACTCTCGACATGGCCAAGCGGACGTCCGGCCTGGGGCTTTATCCATGGAAACTTCGCTCTCGCCAATTCCCGGTGCGAGGAAGGCACCAATTTTTGTGGCGTGAACAATGAGCTTGCCATTCTCGAGCAGGAAGGCTGCTACGCCGATTTCACCTTCCCTGCATGGAGGACGACGGCCCAGCCTCGGCAATTGAACAGCATCTACTATGCATCGGGTGATCCGGCATACCCCAAATGTTACGATAGAGGTGTCTCCGCGCAGCATATGTCTCCACATCCGTTAGGCGTCGTTCTGGTGGAGGGCCCCCTCGTGCCGCATTTGAAGCCGGCAAGGGGCGGCTTGTTCCGTCCAGCGATGGATGACGGGACACTAACCGCGAAGCTTTGCTATAGTGCTGAGCGCCTCGATCGCTGGGTTCAGGCGAGAGTTCATGTGCAAGGACGACCGGACTGGCTGTTCATCAAACTCTCATGCCATGGAGCGGAAGATGGTGATCGCGAAGCCTTGCTGAGCCGAGACCTTGAGGCTCTCTTCTCCGATGCCGAAGCGCGGTTCAACGATGGTGAGCAGTTCAGGCTCCACTACGTTACTGCCCGAGAGATGTATAACCTCATTGCAGCGGCAGAGGCTGGTCTGGATGGGGAACCTGGAGAGCTGCGGGATTGGATGATTCCGTCTCCTCATTCACCATCATGCCGAGGCCGTGAAGCGGATCGTGCAGGTTGAGTTCGACATCGTGCATCTTGATCGGCAACTGCTTGCGGGCTGTACGGGTAATAAACGCTGCTATCGATTTGAAAATGGATTGATGACGAGGATCCGTAGTGCTGGTCTCAGTCATAATACCGCTCTTTAATAAGGGCCCGCATATCGTCCGATGCCTCGTTTCGGTCGCGTCTCAAACGTTCAGCGACTTTGAGGTGATCGTTGTGGATGATGGTTCCACTGATACTGGAGCAGCGCAGGCGAAAAGCTTTCCTGATGATCGGGTCAGGGTCATCTCCCAGCCGAACAGAGGGCCGGGGCATGCAAGGAACCGCGGGGTCGATGCGGCTCGTGGAGAGCTGATTGCCTTCCTTGACGCGGATGATGAATGGCTTCCGTCATACCTCTCTGAGAGCGTTCGGCTACTCACCTCAAATCCTGAGGCGGCAACAGTCACTTCAGGTTATTTCGAGATGCCAAGCGGATTGTCCACCGAGAGCATGTGGCGTGACCGAGGGATCAAGTCGGGCATTCACCGTCTTGGATCTCGGACAAATCCTAAACTTGCAGTCCACATGTTAGCTTACATGTCACCCTGCACAACTGTCGTGCGCATCAATGCTTTTCGAAAGCATGGTGGCTTTTACGAGAATAATCGATGTCTATACGGAGAAGATGCCTTCTTATGGTTGAAAGTCCTGCTCAATGAGCCTGTACTCTTTAACTTGAAACCTGAAGTCATCATTCATAGAGACGCATCAGAATTGAGTAGTAATTTGACCGCTCTCCGGCCCGTTGAGCCTTTCCTGAGCGAGCCGGGAGAAATAGAAAGGTCATGTTCTGAGGAGCTCAAGCCCCTCATGCGCAAGATTCTAGCTATTCGTGCCTATAAAACTGCTTGCGTGATGGGGCTTGGGGGCAATTGGCGGTATGCTGCAGATCTCAGGCGTCGCTTCAGTTCGCCCATGATGCCCAGCCTTCCGTTTTTCTGGGCATCCTTGGCATGTGCAAGCCCATTCGGCGCGACGATTGGCAATGTTCTCAATCGGTTCAGATAATCTCCTATGCCTCACGAGACCTCACCTGCTGTCCACCGGATTGTCGGGCTCGCCTGATGTTGAACAGGGAAGAGGCCAGAGCAGGAGTGATACCAGAATGGGGATTTCATCGTCCTCGTGCTCTCCTTGAGCGGGAGAGCACGAGGCGAAAGTTGCCTTAGATGATCTGGAAGTCCCAGATGGTCAATGCAGCCTTGTTGGTGAATGTGGCCAGGTGCACGGCCGCCCCTGGGCCCGAGCCGTCCGCATCGTAGTAGAGATAGCCCTTGGCCTTGTCATAGATCAGATAATCGTTGGCGTCCTTGGCCCTGGTTCCCAGAGCCAGATATCCTGACTTCAGGGGGGCGGGCTGCGATGGCGAGCCGACATTTCCCAGCTTGGTGAACACCGCGTTGTCGAGCCAGATGGTATCGTCCGCCGGGTTGAAATCGACGATCTTGTCGAGGTTGGTCTGTGCGTTCGGCTTGGTGTGGAAGACGAATGCGTCCTTGCCGGTGCCCCCGGTAAGCACATCATTGCCAGTGCTGCCGTAGAGCTTGTCGTTGCCTCCATTGCCGTACAGCTTGTCGTTGCCCGCATTGCCGATGATCCTGTTGGCGCCCGTGTTGCCCTTGATCACGTTGGAGAGCGCGTTGCCCGTCAGGTAGATCGAGGCCGTGCCGGTGCCGGTGAGGTTCACCTCGTCTCCCGCTAGGATGTGGCTGAGGCTGGTGGTCACGTCGTGAGACTTTTCCGGGAGCGTAGACGGCTGGGATTGAGGAGTACTGACGGTCCCGTCGCCCAGGGTATAGGCGAGATACTTCAGCGAGTTCGTGTACTGCTCGTTGAACTGCTTCGAGCCCTCCAGCCAGGCTCCATTGACGCCGCCAGCGAACACCTTGTCGCCACGTGCCTTGTACGTCTGGTCGCCCGTCATCTTGTAGAGCCAGCCGAAGCCAGAGCTGATCAGGTTGTTGAGGTCAGGCGCGGGCTCGCGCACCTCCCCGAAGGAGTTGGCACTCTCGACATACATGAAGGATTGCGACGCCTCGTCCCAGCACGTCTTCCAGATGTAGTCGAGCGACTTCTTAACCGCTGTGAGGATACGCGGATCGGCCTCGTAGGTGGTGTAGTAGTCGATCAGAGTGTCGTTGAGCAGACCGACCATGAACGGCACGACACCGCCGGCGGCGAAGTGGTAGCCTCCATCCGCGCCCTGGGAGGACAGGATCTTGTTGAGCGAGGAGTGCAGCAGGCTGTCCCAATTGTTGCCATTGGAACTCGGGGCGTTGATCTTCTTGGCATACAGGAAGGACTCGAGCACACGCGCCTGCATGCGATTATCCATCTCCGCCTGCACATTGCCGAGACCGTCGAGATAATACTCGACGGCGAAGTTGTCGGCGACCTTGCCGACTGCTGTCCGGCTCGCTGTATCACCCGTAGCAAGGTAGTGCAGGGCCACGCCGGCAATCTGCGACCAATGCGCTGAGGGGGCGTAGTCGTTGGCCTTCAGATAGTTGTCACGATAGTTGACCGCGAGGGCATTCGCCTTTGTGAGATAAGAACTGTCGCCGGTCCGATTGTACCAGTTGTAGAAGATTTCAGCCCGGTCATAATAGTTCGCGTTTTCCCAAGACGAGCCTTCCTGGCTCCAGTGCTCGGCGGCGTATCGGGTGAAATTGGATTCGTATTTGCTATAGACGCTGCCCTGGGCCGCCACGGAGCTGACCGAGATCTTGGGCGCAAGAAGGGATGCAAACGTAGAAGAGATAGCCATTGGATCTGCCCCACCAATTTGGTTGTTCTTTGGTGCTTATAACGTTTTAATATTCCAAAAGGCGCGCTGCGCCCCGCTCAAGCCTGATTTGCTGGCGTCGACTACTCCTTTGCATGCGAAGATAAGATGGCGCTCTTCCTGGAAACTCTTGAAACAGTCAGAAGTAATCATGCGATGTCCCATGCAAAAAGCAGGGGTCGCCTGTGTGCAATCTATCGTCGCGGTAAGATCAACCGGGACCGGTTGATGTAAGATAAAATTACTGGTGCCTGACTTTCAGATCCGTTACTCGCTTTGTTCTGACCGACAGAACCCAGTTGGCTCGGACATTCAAGCTTAAGCTCATGAATCGGCTTTAAAGAAAGGAAATAAGGCAATATAGAGGCCAGCCCTGTAAAGATTGTCCTAAGCTCGACGATTGAAAACGATGGCTGGCCTGTTCCTCTCGCAGCCTGCCCTTGTTTTGTAAAGGAAGTTTGGCCTGCGCCCGCCTTGTTGTCGCAGGCCCGAGATGAATGCGCGGGAAAAGTTCCACATTTCTCCTAAAGCGCTGATGACTTTTTATTCCCGTTGACCGTGCAACAGGTGCGTCCTGATAATCCAAAGCGAGCGCTCAGGCCGGCTTACGGACCAGGAACGCGCCTCATACGAAGCGCGGGAGCCGTGAGCCGGGCGGGGCAACAAACAACCAAAACGGACAGTCAGACCATAATGCCGGATAATGAACGGGGCGCGCTGAAACTTTGAGGTTAGTCGAGTGCTTACGAAGTTCTCCGCAGATGTCAAAGATGAGTACACTGCCCCCGAGAGGGTCTGCCTAACAAAAGCCAATGCGGAAAAGATTCTTTGGGCTATTGCCTCAAGGCAATGGTACCGCAGTGTGAAGAGGGCGGTCGACATCGTATTTGTCCTGCTTGCGGGACCTGCAGTTCTCATCGTCATCGCTATCGCCGCTGTAGCGATCCTCTGTAGCATGGGCGGACCCGTCTTCTATGTCCAGGAACGGGTCGGATACAAAGGGCGTATCTTCAGGATCTGGAAGCTCAGAACAATGAAGCCGGCGCCCGAGAAGGTCGGGGTCGCAACCGCGATCAACGATTGTCGAATCACCCCGCTCGGACAGTTCCTGAGGAGCACCCATATTGATGAACTACCCCAGTTCTGGAACATCCTGCGCGGCGACATGACCCTGATCGGGCCCAGACCGGAGCAAGTCCCTCTGGTAGAGGTCTATCGCAACAGCCTTCCTTATTATGATCTCCGACATCTTGTGCGGCCGGGGCTCTCCGGCTGGGCTCAGGTCCGCTACGGCTACGCAGAGACGCTCCACGACACCCGACACAAACTGGAATACGACCTCTTCTATCTGCTCCACCACGGGCCTGTGCTGGATCTTTGGATTCTAGCGCTCACCTTCTCAGTCCTACGTGATCCAAAGATGGTCCGTTGATCAGGACGACCGCGCTCGCAGTTTTCCGGATCACGATGGCAGGGAGGAGCATGAGCCGGACACGTCATAGATCAATTGTGAATGTTGGGACGACGGCTGCCGTCGCCGTCCTCCGAGCCTGTGAGGGACTGATCACCGTCGCCTATCTGCTCAGGGTCTTGGGAACCGATACCTTCGGTATCTGGGCACTGATCTCGACCATGGCAGCCTATCTCCTGGTCCTCGACCTCGGCGTCGTCGGCGCCCTGGGCAGGCTCCTCGCCGGCCACCGAGGTGCCAGTGACATCGAAGGGTTCAACCGGACCCTGTCGACGGCACTCACGCTGCTCACCGGGGCCGGGGTCGTCACGCTGCTCGTTGCTTTTGCCATGGCCGAGATCTTCCCACTCGTCTTCCATGTGCCCGATCGCCAACTCGCCGACGTCCAGCTGGCCTTGCTGATCGCGGGCGCCTGGGCCGCTCTGTATTTCCCCACCTCGATCTTCGACGTCGTCCTGTGGAGCCACGAGCGCTTCGACCTCAGTAATCTCATCGAGATGCCGGTCATCGCGACACGCCTCAGCCTCATCCTCCTGCTGATCCACGAGGGCTCGCCTCTGTCGCATCTGGCGGGTATTGGCCTTGCGATGAATGTGGCGACGGTCGTCCTGACGGCGGCGTGCGCATGGCGGGTCGAGCCACGCCTGAGGCCTGTTCCCGGCGTTCTGAGCCGTGCTGCGCTCAGGGAGATTTATCCAATCGGCGTCTGGTTCTCCGCGCTTTCGGTGGCAAGATCCCTCACCCAGCAGGTCGGCCCGACCTTGGTAGGATACGGTCTTGGTAACCGGGCGGTGGCGACCTTTACCATTGCCCGGCAGCTCACAGCCTACTGCGCCACGGTGATGCTCTCTCTGACCCAGCTCGCGGCTCCGCGGGCGGCGGTTCTGTTCTTCGGCCGGCATGGAGACGAGCAGAAGATCCTCTTCGTCGTCGGCGGGCGCGCTGCGACGGCCCTGGCACTGTTCTTTGTCGGTGGCTTTCTGAGTCTGGGCGCCCAGTTCATCTCCATCTGGCAGGGGGGGCGACAGGATGCGTCTTTCATGCCTCTGGTGGTGCTTCTGCTGGGCGAGGCTTTCCCCATGGCCCAGGGGGTGACCTACAGCATCCTGACCGCGATGGGCCGACACCGGGCGCTGGCGCGGTTCGCCATGATGGAAGGTCTGTGCACACTCTGTGTCGCGGCCGCCGCGGTGAGGCCGTTCGGGATTCTGGGCGTGTGCTGCGCCATTGCTATCTCAGCGACCGTTTTCCGTGGCCTCTGCCCCTGGCTGCTTACCTGCAGGCTGCTGGATGTGACCCCATCGGCATATCTCCGCGATGCCGTTTTCCCGGTTGCCGCCGTCTGGGCCGCCGCGACCGTCGCGATCTGGCTGACGGCCGCCGAGTGGCCAGTCCGCGGATGGGGCTCCCTGATCGGGTACGGAGCGCTCTACGCAGCGCTCTATCTGCCTGCCGGCGCCTTCATCGTTTTGGGCCGCGAGGCTCTCGGCCCCGCAAGGAGCCTCATCCGCCGTCTGCGGATCACATAGCGGCCGACCGTCATTCCGCAGCCTCCAGATCTCCGTCAGCTCGGACGGCGCCCATACCGGAGGAACCCAGCCACTGGTCGAGGACCAGCAGCGCGTAAAGCCGCTCGCTGTGGTCGCGGGCCCCCGTCATATGCTCGGCGGCGAGCCTGCGGATGCCGTCAGGATCGAGCAGCCCGAGGCTGCCCAAACGCTCGCTATCAGCGAGCGCCTCGATGCGCGGGCGCAACGCGCCGCGGAACCACGGTGCCAAAGGAACGGAGAAGCCCCGCTTCGGCCGCTCCACGAGATCACGCGGGAGATATCGCAACAACAGGTCGCGTAGGATGCGCTTTCCGCCGCGCGCGTCGATGAGATACCTGTCCGGCAACGAGAGCCCGAACCGGACAACCTCGTGATCGAGGAGAGGAGCCCGGACCTCGAGCCCGTGCGCCATGGAGGCCACGTCGACCTTCGGCATCAGGTCGTCAGCCAGATAGGTCTCCATGTCCGCATAGCGCATCCTCCGCAGGGGGGATCCCCCGGCACGCTCGAAGGCGCGGCGGATCAGCCCCTCTCTGTCCCGCCGGCGGAACTCCCTGCGATAGAGGAAGGCTGCTTCCCCCGCCCCGAGGCAGCACCGCAGGGCGGCAAAACGCGCTCCGAAATCTTCTGCGGCCAGAAATCCGAGGCCACGCGCGAGGCGCCCCAATCGCCGCGGGCTCCCGAGCAGCCCTGCGGCGGTAGCGGCGGAGGCGGCAACGCGAACCGCCCCGCGCGGGATCCGATCCGCCAAGCCACCCAGCCGGGCCGCCGTCGCGTACCATTCGTAGCCTGCGAAGCCCTCGTCGCCACCATCCCCGCCGAGCGCCACGGTCACATGCCGGCGGGCCAGCCCGGCGAGGGCCCATAAGGGCAGGGCGGACGAACCTGCGTAGGGCTCTCCAAAATGGACCACGGCCTGTGGGATCAGCTCGATGAGTCCGCTCTCAAGGCGCAGAACGTGGTGGCGCGTGCCGAGACG
The DNA here is from genome assembly GCF_052658925.1 of Microvirga medicaginis. NCBI lineage: Bacteria > Pseudomonadati > Pseudomonadota > Alphaproteobacteria > Hyphomicrobiales > Methylobacteriaceae > Microvirga > Microvirga medicaginis. Next base: position 9,674 of record NZ_JBQWEL010000036.1, read on the forward strand.
GCGGGCCACTTCGGTAGCCTGCCCGCTCTCGTCATAGGCGCTTTCACCGAAGCCGATCGTGAACGTGTCTATGGGGTTCTCCCCACGCTTCGCCGCGATCGCAGTGACGAGGCTGGAATCAATGCCACCGCTGAGCAGAACGCCGAGCGGCACGTCACTGCGCAGGCGCATCGTCACCGCCGTCTCCAGAAGGCCCTCGAGCCGGTCGCAGGCCTCTCCATATGAGCCCTCGAATGGCTCGTTCTCGCGAGCCAAGTCCCAATACCGCTCGAAGGCGAGTCTTCCCCCATCCGAGACCGCCACGGTGGCGGCGGGCAGCTTGCGGATGCCGCGGTAGATCGTGAGAGGTGCAGGGATGTATCCAAGGGTGAGGTAACGGTCGAGGGCGTCGGGATCGATCATCCGAGCCCCGCCGATACCCTCTCGGAGCGCCCCCATCGACGAGGCGAAGTAAAGGACCCCCCGTTCCTCGGCGAAAAACAGGGGCTTCTTGCCGATCCGGTCGCGGGCGGCGATGAGCTCGCCCCTCTCGTCGTCCCAGGCGACGAAGGCGAACATGCCCCGGAGACGGTCGAGGCTCGCCGCGCCGTTACGGATGAGGAGCCGCTGGAGCACCTCGGTATCGGAGGCCGTACGAAAGACCTCGCCCTGCCGAGCGAGAGCGTCGCGGAGTTCGATGTAGTTGTAAATCTCGCCGTTAAACACGATAGCGCGGCGACCGGAGTTGTCGACCATGGGCTGGCCGCCCCCAGCGAGGTCGATCACGGAGAGCCGCCGGTGGGCAAGACAGGCCCGCCCTGACGGCGAAATCCAAATTCCCTCGCCGTCGGGCCCGCGGTGGGCAAGGAGCCTGGCCATCGCCTTGACTTTCTCCGGGTCCGGCCGCCTGTCCTCGGCGAGGGCGATCCCTCCTGCGATGCCGCACATGCTCAAGCCTCCCTTCGGATGAGGCCGGCGCTCTTCCCGGCGACCTGCCTGTAGAGCTTCTCATAGGCGCGCACCATGGCCGCGTGCCCGAACTCCTCAGAGATCCGCTCTCGCGCAGTTCGCGCCATCCGGGCCCGCCCGATTGGATCGGAGAGGAGGCGTTGGATGGCTTCCGCCATGGCGGCGGCGTCTCCCGACGGCACGAGAGTTCCGCAGCCGCCGTCGAGCAGTCGCGGCGTCCCGCCCACGGCCGTCGCTACCACAGGGGTCCCGCTCGCCATCGCCTCGAGAACACTGATCGATGTCCCCTCGGACACGGACGGAAGAACGAAGATGTCAAGGTCGCGGTAGGCGGTGGCCGTGTCGGCGAGCGTTCCGGCAAAAAGAACCTTTCCTTCAAGGCAGAGAGCCTCCGCCCGCTCCCGCAGGGCTTCGCGCAGCGGTCCATCGCCCACTAACGCAAGACGAGCATCGGGGATCTGACGGATCAGCAACGCCATCGCTTCGAGGAGAAGCACGTGATTCTTGATCGGGTCGAGCCGGGCCACGCAACCAATGAGAGGGGCGTCCGGCCCGATGCCGAGGGCCGCCCGCAGGATCCCTCTCGTTCCTCTCGGGGTGAAGCGGGTGGTATCGATGCCGTTGATGATCGTGACCACGCGTGAGGCCGGGATCCGCGCCTTGCGAACCAAATGCTCGCGCAAGGGGATCGATACCGCCACCACCATGTCGGTGCGCAGTCCGGCCCACCAGCGCAACGCGTCTCCGAACCACGGCTCATCGAGGCTGAAGCCGTGGGCCGTGTGCACGACCGCCGGTACACCCGCCGCCCGCGCAGCCAGGGCAGCCTTGGCCCAGACACCGTTCTGCGCATGGATCACGTCGGGCGCCCGCGCGGCGAAATGGCGACGAAGCCCCTGGTGCGGGCTCAGGATCGGGGCCGTGCCGGGGCATGGAACGAGTGCCACCGGGATTCCGGCACGCCGCAGTCCCTCCGCGAGTTCTCCCTCCCTCTGCAGGCACGTGACGCCCACCCGGTGCCCTCGCGCCGCCAGCGCCTGGGCGAGGGCAACCGTCATCGTTTCCATCCCGCCGGTCTCAAGGGAAGGCAGGACCATCTCCACCGCCAGGGGAGCGTCCACTGTCATGTTGTCGCCGCGACGGTCGCCCCGAGAGGAGCCCGGGTGAGCAGGTCGGGCCGCATCTCCCCATACAGGGACAGATGTGCGGCCACCCGGCGCTCCAACGAGAACCGGTCGATCGCCTTCGCCCTGGCAGCCGAGGCCTCCGGCGACCGCCCGCGAGCGAGAGCTGCCTCGATACCGCGGACCAGCGCGTCAACATCCCCAGGCCGGACGAGCTCGCCGGACACTGGGATGGCCAGCACCTCCGGCACAGACCCTGCCGCGGTGGCGACCACGGGGGCGTCCGCTCGCATCGCCTCAAGCAGGACGTTGGGCAGTCCCTCCCGCCCAGGCCTGGAAGGCAGGACGACCGCGTCGACTTGGGAATAAAGCGATGTCACGTTCTGAACCAAGCCGAGAAAGTGGACGCGGTCCTCGATCCCGAGGGCTGTCGTCTGCCGTTTGAGTGCGGCGAGCTCCTGTCCGTCGCCGGCCACGGCCAGAGAGACCGGCCGCCCAATGGCTGATAGGCGGGCGATGGCCTCAATAAGAAGGTCGAGCCCCTTCTCGGGGCTGAGCCGGGAGACTGCAGCAATGAGTGGCTGGCCCGGCTGACGGAGGTGCTCGAGTCGAACGGGCTCTCCGTCCGGAGGGATCGGAAAGGAGGCATTATGGATCAGCCTGACCCGCTCTGCGACATCCGCGAACGCGTGGCGGTTCTCTTCGGACAGAACAACGAGGCGGTCCGCCCGGCGCAGCAGCATTCTGTCGAGCCGGTTGTAAAGCCGCATTTTCCAGTTCTCGTCCGTAGCGCCGTGAAAGAAGGCGATCCACGGAACGCCCAGGCCCGCCAGCCGCAGCAGGAACATCAGGGTGGTCATGCGGTAGCCATGGCTCTGGACAATGTCTGGTTTCCATTCATCGAGGGCTTGCCGGAGGCGCCCGGGAAGAGCGGTGTCCAGGGGGCCTTCATCGGGGATGACCACATGGGGGACGCCTGCACGTTCGAGATAGGCGATGAATGGGGAGGCGGGGCGGCCCGAGCGCTGGAGCATGAAAACGCGGAGCTCGACTCCCTGCGCCTTCAGGGCCTGGGAGAGCGCAGAAATCTGGCGTCCCGGTCCCGAGACGATCCAGGTGTCCATGGCGGCGGCGACACGCAGGCGGGGCGCGTCCGTTCCATGCGGGGCAATGGTGGGAGAGGTCTCAATCGGCATCGTCTCTCTCCTCCCTGGCTGCCTTTCGGATGCATGTGGCGTGTTGCTCGCCAGCTCTCATGACCGTCGGCGCCAAACCCGCATGTTGATAGTGATAAGGATATTGAGGGGCTGCATCGGCAGGGGGCTTAAAGCCGACGCAGAATGCGTGCCGACACCCCGTCTGTGAACACGTTGGATGGAAGGTCTCCGATGATGCCACGGCCCGCACTTTCCAAGGTGCTGCACGTGATCCTGGCGGGAGGTTGCTTGCAGGCTTTGCCCTAACGTTCCAGTGCATGGCTGTTCAACATGTCACCGCATATGATGTTGCGCGCATTGTCTCGTCGCAAGGGATAGCGCTGGCAATTCCGAGGTATCTTGCAGTTGCCCCGGCAGAGCCTATGTGGCTGATCGATAGTTGGGGGAACGATGATCGCGCTGGTCTTCTGGACGTGCGTTGTCCTGGTCCTGTACCACCATGTCGGGTATCCCATCGCTGTCCGCGCGATCGCAGCGTGGTTCGGCCGAAAGTCGTCTGCCTCCGACGCCGAACTCGCTGTCCTGCCATCGGTCACGATCATCGTTCCGGCACATAACGAAGAGGCTGTGATCGCCGCCAAGATACGCAATTTGGCGGCGCTCGAGTATCCGCGCGACAGCCTGAGCGTCGTGCTGGCGCTGGACGGTTGTATCGATGGTACCTCAGCGATTGCGCGGGATCTGCTGGGAGAGAGCGGCGGCCTGGATCTGAGGATTGTCGAGTACCCGTCCAACATCGGCAAGATCGCTGTGCTCAATGACCAGATCGGCAGGGCTCATTCTGACGTCGTCGCCCTCAGCGATACCTCCTCGCTTCTCGAGCCGCAGGCGCTTCTCCAGGCGGTTCGCCATTTCGGATGTCCCTCCGTCGGCGTCGTCTGCCCGACCTACGCGCTCATCCGTCCGGGAAGCGAAGGGGAGCGTGCATATTGGAATTATCAGACCCGCGTAAAGATCGCCGAAGGCGCGGTCGGTGCTCCCATGGGCGCGCACGGGGCCTTCTACATCTTCCGGCGGAACCTGTGGAAGCCCTTGGAGCCGGACACGATCAACGACGATTTCATCCTGCCGATGAGAATCGTGGAGCGGGGATACGATGCGGTCTACGATCCAGAGATCGTCGCGACGGAACTCGAAACCAGCACTGCGCGTCAGAATTTCCGGCGCCGCATCCGGATCGGTGCAGGAAATCTCCAGCAGGTCCTGCGCGTCGCCGGTCTTGCCGACCTACGGCGTCCTGGCGTTGCGTTCGTCTTTCTCTCCGGGAAGGCTCTGCGTGCCTTCATGCCCATTCTCCTGCTGATCGCTGCGGTCTCCCTTCCGGTTCTCGCCGTGCGGGAAGGAGGCTTTTACCTCTATGCGTTCGCAGGAGAGGCCCTCGTCGGCTTGGCCGTCATTGCCGATCATTTAGGAGTACCCAGAGTGATTCCTCGCCCGGCTCGGTGGGCGGCCTATTTCGTTCAGGGGCACGCAGCAGGGTTCATCGGAGCCTTGATCCTGCTCGGCGGTTTGCAGGGACACGCATGGAAGTTCTCCGCCGCAGCCAAGGCGAAGACTTGAATGGCTCGGACCTTTCCCGTCCCTGACGATGAGAGTCTTCTAACGCTACGTAACATGAGTGACCGCATGCGCAGCCTGTCTCTTCTCGCTGTCCTGGTCTGCCTCTCCGCCCCGGGGTTTGCGCAATCTCCGCCAGTGCCTCCTCCGATGCCTGGCCAAGGTGAGATCGATGTCGCCAATGCCGAAAGACTCGCGCTGAGATTTCCGGGCAACCAAGAGATGACCGGCGACTATCGAATCGGGGCGGACGGCACGATATCGATCCCCCTTCTGGGGCGCATTCCGGTGGGAGGAATGTCGACGGCGCAACTTGAGGAGGCCCTCGCCAGACGCCTGGAGCAGATGACGGGACGGCCCAATTCCGTCACCGTCGAGGTCGCCGCCTACAAACCTCTGTTCGTGACCGGGTTCGTGACCAGATCGGGGGCTGTCCCTTGGCATCCCGGCATGACGGTGCTCCAGGCGGTCGCCCTGTCGGGTGGGCTGTTCCGCCCTGCCGGGCCGAACGTTGGAGGTCCAGCGGCCGGCGAGGCCGAGATGGCCCGATACCGGCGTGCTACGGAGGACCGGAAGCGAGCTCTCGCGGCTCTCGCTCGGTTGCAGGCGGAGCGCGAGGACTCGACGGAGATCCAGGTCCCGCCGGCCCTCGTCACCATCGCAGGGCAGAAGGAAGCCGAGGAGTTGATTGCAGCCCAGAGAACCCTGCTGCTCAGTCGGCAGAGATCGTTCTGGAATCAGCTGGCATCGCTCAAGCGCGGCATGGGGCTCGCTGCGCAGGAACTCGATGGCTTGCGTGAGCAGGGTAAGCGGATCGCGGAGCAGCTGCAGATGCAGCGCGATGCGCGCCAGCGGCTCGGCGAATTGCAGCAGAAAGGGATCGTGGTCGCGCAGCGCACCTTCGAGGAGGACATGAAGGTGTCCGAACTGGAGGAGAAGACAGCGAACGTGGCTGTCGCTACCGCACGAGTGCAGGCTACGGTCGCGGCCATGCAGCGGGACACGGTGTTGCTCACGGAGGAGCGCAAGGCCTCTATCGAGACGGAGATCGACCGCCTTCAGAAAGAGGTCGCCCAGCTGGCGGACGAGGCGGCTTCGGCGCGCCAAGCATACAACGCCATCGTGGGCGCCTCTATGGCGGCGGAGCGAGGCGACAGAACCGAGATCATCTATTCGGTGGTGCGCGGTAACCAAACAGGGGAGACGACGGTGAAGGCCGATCAATCGACTCCCTTGAAGCCGGGAGACGTGTTGATCGTATCCCAGGACCTTAGGACTGGTGAGTAACGGAGGGTGTGTCCCTCCGCCAGGACAGAACATGGACGATTCCAGCATCAGAGCCGCCGAACAGACCACCCTCGCGCTACGACGGACCAAGGCGCGCACGATCGCTTTCGCGGCCCCCGTGCCCGAATCCGGTGTCAGTGCTTTCGCCGCTCTTGCAGCGGGCGTTCTGGCGCGATCAGGCCAGCCGACGCTCCTGATCGATATTTCCAGAACGGCGCAGGATCCTGCCAGCGAGGAGGTCTGGATCCCGGGGCGGGGAGAAGCGAAGATCAGGGCCGCCCGGACGCCAGCCGACGTCGCCCAGCTCACAGTGCAGGCCGGGCCGGAAGTGCAGTTCCTGTTCGACAATGTCGGGTGGTTCCGAGACGTGCTCGACAATGACCTGTCGTCTTACGACTACATCGTCCTGGACCTCGCACCTCTCTTCGACAGACCGGCGGATACCGTGAATCCGTTTGCCGCGGCGGCAGCCTGTGACGCCTTGATTCTGGTTTGCCAGCGAGGGGGAGTCACGAAAGAGAGGCTCAGAAGCGCAGTCGATATGGCCCGCGCGACGGGATGTAGGCCTTTCGGCATCGTGATGACCCAGGGCGGGTACACCTCTGTCGGGGAGGAGATCGCCCGCAGCGCACAAAAGCTGTTCTTTTTCGCTCCCTGGCTCGCCAAGCGGATCGGCCGGAAGGTGAGGGCGAGCGAGATCCTGGGCTAATCCCGACCCCTTCAGGGCGAACAACAGAATTGATCCTTAGGAAGTACGCTCCGCTACTGAATTGCCGACCAGTTACCATCTCATGGTCCATGAATTGTAGGATTCTTAGAGACGTCTTCCGGAGCAGGTCTATATCCGTTCCAAGGGCAGCCGGGACAGGTGGCAGAGACACCGCCCTCAACCGCGGGAAAACTGCAGTCTGGAATGCACGTTCGGGATCTCAGGCTGAGAGGAACCTCACGAGATGTCAGGCCGCGCCGCTGTTTGAGCGCTCTGGGACTGAAGCTGCATTGGAGGTTTGCGGATCATGCGTCAAAGCGTCGATATCAAGCGAGTCCTCGAGCAAAATCGCCGGTACCACGACGAGGCCGAGGCCGACGTCTATGACAATCGGATGGGTGTCATCCACGATCCCTTCACCGTTAGGCAGATGATCGAGGAACTCGAACGGGTGTTGGGCCGTCCTCTCCCAACTGGCTGCACGGTCGTCGACGTCGGCGCCGGAACCGGTAATGTCGCGGTCAAACTCGCCATGAGCGGGCGGTTTGATCGCGTCATCGCGGTCGATATCAGCGTGGGCATGCTCGCTCGGGCGCGGGCGAGCGCTCAGGCTGCAGGCTGCAGTATTGAAACCGTTCAGACCGACATGATGCGCCTGCCTTTCGAGGATGAGACGATTGATCTCGTGGTCGGATGCGCTGTGCTTCATCACTTGCCCGATCCCTTGGCCTTCATGGCTGAGGTGCGGCGCGTTCTGAAGCTGGGCGGCTCCTGTATCTTCATTGGCGAGCCTTCCAAGTGGGGCAAACGCATGATCGAAACGCTCAAGCTGCCGCTGGTCGTCGCAAACCGGGTTTACAAGCTCGTAAGTGGACGACCTGGCGTTTCGTGGGAGCACGACAACATTGACGTCCATACCTTCTCCATCAGCGATCTCAGGCGCGTGACAGCCGGCTACGAGAATGTGCGTCTGGTGCCTGAAGGTTTTCTGGAGACCGTGCTCGACCAGTCGTTCTTCACTGCAATCCGCTACATGCAGGGAAACGCGCCAGGTGTTGTCCCTGTGGTAACGGCAATTCGCCGAACCTGTCGCTCCCTCGACCGGTCCTTGCTCAACCGCATCGTTCCGAGGAATCTGCGCACAGACATGAAGTTCTCTGCGATGAAACCCGCACGGACAGGGACGGCTTCAGTCGCTTGAAGTTCAGGCCATAGAGCATCCGTCCAATACATGAGGCCAAGCTTCTTGAGCCGAGAGGGCGCGTAGAAAAATCCGTGCCGTCGAGTCTGCGAGAGGATCTTAACGCTTTCCGTCCCCCTGTTTGCGGAAGGCAGCGTATTTGTAGGATGTGGTATAGGCCTGGTTGAATTGTTTGCTGCCGTCAAGCCATGCTCCCTTTACGGCTCCCGCAAGGACCGCATCGCCTCTGTCGCGATAGGTCGTGTCGCCGGTCTGTCGATAGAGCCAGCCAAAGCCGCTCAGAATCAGGTTGTTTAGGTCCGGTGCGGGCCCTGTGTTGTTGTCCTCGTTGTCTTCGCATGGCCCTTCGAGATAGACGAAGGCCTGCGCCTTCGCGTCCCAGTTCCTGCTCCAAAGATAGTCCAAGGATCGCTTCACGGCCGGAAGGATGCCGGGATCCGCTTCGAATTGTTCGTGGTACTGGATCAATGCATCGTTCAAGAGGCCTACCATGAAGGGCAGGTTGTACCCACATTGTATCTGCCGGAAACGGTAGGCCCCGTCAGGTGATTGGCTGGCGAGAATTCTCCCCAATGCCACCCGCAGCAGGTTCGCCCAGTCGTTGCCGCCGGGAATCCCCCAATCCGTGCCGTCCGGCTGCCTGTCTGGAATACCGAGGCTCGGGGCGCCGATCTGCCAAGCGAGCAGGAGGGCCTCAAGGGTGCGGGCCTGAATGCGGTTGTCCATTTCGCCTTTGAGGTCCGCAAGCGCTGCTATGTTGTCGGGAAGGGAGAAGAGATCGGCTGCGCGGCCAACCGCCTCGCCACTCAAAACATCGCCGGCAACGAGGCAGTGCAAGGCTAGGCCTGCCATCTGCGACCAATGGGCACTCGGCCGGAAACCGTTCGCCTCGATGTAGCTGCGCCTGTAGTCGATGGCGATCTCGTTGGCACGTTTCAGGAAAGTATCGTTCCCCGTCCGTGCCCACCAGACATAGAAGATCTTCGCCCTGTCGTAATAATTCGCGGCTTTCCAGTCAGGCCCGTCGGCCCGCCAGTGACGTTCTGCAAAGGTGCGGAAATCCTTCTCGTACCTCTCGAAGGCTGCGCCCTGAGCCGCAGCCTCCTGGACTGGCAGGGCGGGACCGACGAGACGAAGGACGATCTCCCGCAGTTCGGCGGCCTGTCGGGAGGATGTCCCGCCTTGGGCGACTGGAGCGCATCCCCCGGGACTGACAGGGCTCCTGGTTTCGGTTGCGGATGTTCCAGTTGTCCTGCACCCCAGGGCTGCAACGATCAGGATTGCGATCCTAATGCTGCGTCTGCCTACTATTACGGGTATTATGGATCGAGAAATAAAGCGAATAATCGCCTCAATCTTGGCGTCGAAATCGTTCCCCTTATATGCCATCAGGAAGCCATCCAGCCAGAAAGCGATTGATGCTGTGTGGAATTACCTTGAATTCCTCCGCGGCAAGTCAAGCACATCATCGCCTGCCGTGAGGCAGGAATGTCGATAGCCGTCTACCGTTGGCAGGTGCCTGCCGCTTTCCTGGCCTGCACGGCTGCGTCCCTGCCGTGGCTTGTGACGTCGTCTCCGCTGGCGCCTCTGGCGGTAGCCGGAGGCGTCGTAGCCCTGCTGATCGCCATTCATCAGCCTCTTCTGGTCTGTATCGGGTTTGTGGCCTTTTCTCTTTTCCGCCTCCACGAGGCCTATCCATTTCTGATGCCGCTGCAGTTGCCGCTCGGCTTGGCAATCCTCACGGTCTTCGCCCTGGCCTGTAACGCCCTTGCAGGCCGCATCGAAGCCGCGTGGCCTACGGAGATCCGGCTCTTCTTGGCTTTCTTCGTTTTTGTGACCGTCGGAAGTGTCTTCGCCCTGAGTCCCGGTCTCTCCTTCAAGTTCTGGAATGAAACTTATTTCAAGATCGGGCTCATGACACTGGCCTTGGCCTGGCTTCCAAGGACGAATGAAGACTTCCATCTCGTCGCTCGCGTCATTGCCATCAGCGGGCTGCTCGTGGCCGCCGTCGCGATCAGCAACAAGCTCAACGGAATCAATCTCGTCGAGGGCACCCGCGTCACCATTGGCCTTCAGACGACGTCGATCCTGTCCGACCCGAATGATCTTGCCTTCTTGCTGCTGACGACGCTGAGCTTCTCGATCGCTCTTTTGACAGGCAGGACCGGTTGGGCAAACAGGATCATTGGCGCTGCCTGTGTACCGGCCGTCCTGGTCGCCATCGTCTACACGCAGAGCCGGGGAGCGGTCCTTGGGGTTCTCACCGTCTTCGCAGTCTATGGACTGCTCTTCGTACGCTCGAAAACGGTTCTCATTGTTGCCTGCGTCGTCGGGGCCATGGCCCTTTATTTCGCCATGGGGATCTCCGAGCGCATGTCGAGGGTGGCCCCCGCCGAAGGATTCGACGCCTCGGCCGCAGATCGACTGGAATTCTGGATCACCGCCTTAAAGGCAGCCGCCTTGCGCCCGTTGACCGGGGTCGGTCTCGCGAACTTTTCGTGGTTCAACTACATCCAGACCGGACAGGACATGACCACCCACAACACATGGCTGCAGGTTCTCGCCGAAACCGGTATTCCCGGGCTGGCCCTGTTTGTACTCATGGTGGCCCGCGCGTTTCGCACCAGCCTGCGGGCGCACCGCATTCTAAGTGCGGCAGAAATCCGCTCTCCTGTGCAGCCGGTGGCGTATGGTCTGGTCGCCGCCATCGCCGGCTTCTGCACGGCAGGCTTCTTCCTATCGCAGGGATTCACTTGGTCGATCTACATCATGGTCGCCCTCGCTGCTGCGGTCGGACGTTACGTCGACGAGAATACCCGGATGACGGCACAGATGGAGGCGCCGCATCTTAGCGCCACGATTCACGACATGGCTCCATACCGAGGATGACTGAATGCATTTCGGAACGAAGGTCCAAGTTGGAAGATTCGACGGGAATGTAACGGGCCTTGCCGGACCGTCCGTGACGGCGAACACCCCGAAGCACGTAACGCGCATCGTCCGTGACTTCGTGCAGGGAGCGTGGCGTCGCCGCCTCCTGATCGTGCTGCCCATCCTTCTGATGCTGCCCATCAGCATCACCGCGGCGATCGTCCTGCCCAAAGCCTACACGGCGCGCGCGCTTATGCAGCTACAGGAAGCCGGACGCGACAATCCGTTCTCGCGGGAAGGGGATCCTGCCAGCAGCATCTACCGTGTCCAGGAGCGTTTCGAGGGGTTGCGGACGCTCTTCATGAGCGAGAGCGTTCTTGGCAAAGCCCTTGGCCGGGAGGTCGACAGACTTCCGCCCGCGGAGCGGGAGGCGAAGATCGGGGAACTGCGCCAGGCACTGTCCCTCGACCTCATTGGAGGCGATTTTATCGAGGTGAGACTGGCCGGGGCAAAACCCGAAGGCCTCGGTAAGAGGCTGGAGGCAGCGATGGCGAGCTTCCTGGAGGCGCTCGTTCCCGAACAGGGCGGTGCGACGGCCGCGCAACTCATGGTGAATGCCCGCCGTCAGGAGCTGGATGCGCTCATGCGAACCAGGGAGGAGGTTCAGCGCGAGCTTGCGGCGCTTCTTCCCAATGGCTCCGAGGACGCCGCGCGGCGGCTCGCTCTCCTTGAGGCGAACCGGCGTGGTCATGGGGACGCACTGGCGCAGACGGAGGCCGAGATCGCACGCCTGCGCGGTGCTCTCGGCAATCCGAGTGATGAGCAGCTGGCAAAGGACATGTCGGCGCCGCCTGCCGGCACCGATCAGCAGGCAAATGAACGGGCGCGGAACCTGTCCGCTCTCAAGTCGCTTTTCTCCCTCCGGGAGGGCCTTGCTACGCAGACACAGGATCGCAGGGCCGACGCGGCGGCGGTGAACGGGAGCATGGTTCGTTTCCGGGAGGTCCAGGACCGTCTCGCCGCGTTGGACAGGGAGATTGCGGCTGCGCGGGAAAGTTATGAGAGTTATCAGCAACGCTTCTCGGGGGCCAATTCCGTGCGGAGCGTCGGCATCCTCAAGGCTCCCGAGCTGATCCGGATCGTTGATCCCCCGCGCGATCCGACGTCGGCCAGCCGCTCGCGCTTCACGTACTTCTTCTCAGGCATCACCGCCGGTGGCCTTCTCGGCCTAGGGCTCGCGTTTATAGCGGAACGACTCGACCAGCGCATCCGGCATCCGGATGAGGCTTCGGAAGCCGCAAGCCTTCCCGTTTTGGCTGTCGTACGCGACCAGAATGATCACAAGAACCATGGCAGGGGCACCCATGTTGGAGATGGCAAGCCGCCAGGCCTCTCCACCGCCACAAGCTGAATGCGACGTACTTGTTTGCCAAGACGGATCATCAGGGGCTCGTGTCCCGGCTGTCGGGTGAACTCGAATGCAGATTGTCCATGTCAAGTGGCCATGATGTGCATCGCCTGAGTGGCGATGGATCAGCCTCCCGCGAGATGCCAGCTGGTTTTGCTGTTCTGCCCCAGCGCTGGATTGTGGAGCGCAATTCGCCCACCACGGAGACGTGAAGCTATTTCGCCATGAGCCGTCTCGTGATCAATAGATTGGCTCATGCAGCCACTTGATTTCCCAGATGCTCTCTAGCGCTCCTTGCTAGGATACTGTTGGCGAGCGAAGCTGACATACCATTCCAGGGCAGCGTCGAGGCCTTGGCGCACATTGAACTGAGGGGCATACCCAAGGAGCTCGCGGGCCTTGCTGATATCAGCCTGGGAGTGAAGGACGTCTCCCGTTCTGAACTCGCGATAGAGGGGCGTCTTTTGCTTGACTGACACTTGGCGGATTTCAAGAAGCTCTCGAATGAGCTCATACAGTTCATTCAATGTTGTCTTATCGCCGACAGCGACATTGTAAACTTGATTGACAGCATTCTCTGCTTCGGTTGTCGCAGCGAGAATATTAGCTTGTACGACGTTCTCTATATAGCAGAAATCGCGGCTTGTAGAACCGTCGCCATTAATAAAAACTTCGGATCCACTCATCATTGCTGCAATCCATTTTGGAATTACAGCCGCGTAAGCGCATTCTGGATCTTGACGCTTTCCGAACACATTAAAATATCTGAGGCCAATGCAACTCATTCCGTATGTTCTTGCGAACACATCGGCATAAAGTTCATTGGCATATTTTGTGATCGCATACGGGGATAAGGGCTTACCTATGACATCTTCGACTTTTGGAAGGCCGGGATGATCACCATAGGTTGAGCTACTGGCGGCATATACGAAGCGCCTGACATTGGCGTCTCGTGCTGCAACGAGCATGTTGAGAAAGCCGTCAATATTGTTTGCGGTTGTAAAGAGCGGATCCTCAATTGACCTCGGAACGCTGCCAATAGCAGCTTGGTGAAGGACATAGTCTACTGCCGAATGGGCATCATCTTGGGCACCCTTTGTGCTGCCCGCATGTATTGCGTGCCGGCAAATCTCTAGATCTCGAATATCGCCCTCGATAAAATGAAATCTGCTCCAACATTCCGGCGAAGCAGAAGTACGTATCTCTTCCAGGTTACGCCGATGGCCAGTCGCAAAGTTATCGAGGCCGACGACGTGCTGTCCTAAATTCAGGAGCGCTTCTAAGAGATTGCTGCCAATGAAGCCGGCGACGCCGGTAACGAGCCATCGCTTGGGAGATCTCACCAGACTATCGCGCTGTATCTGATATGTGTCCGTAAAATGAATGTTCATTCTTGGCGCTCTGCTATATGGCTGAACTACTGGATTTGGGTCTGCTTACTCCATGAGTCAGAAGAGTCGCTTTCAGGCCTTAATGACCCGATCACTCACGATGCCGACCTTCGCGAAGACATTGCGAGTATCGACGACGAGACGAGATTCGACGGCCACCATGCGGTAATCGATCTGATCATGATCGGTCGCGATCAGAACGGCGTCATAGTCGCTCAGGCTCTTCGGCGTCAGAGCGACGGAGCGCCGCCCCACTAAGGGTGCGTGCTTGTGTGTTGGCCGCAGTTCCGGAACATGTGGATCATGATAATCCACCCGCGCCCCACGGGACTCGATCAGCTCGATGAGCTTCAGGGACGGGCTTCCGCGAATGTCGTCCACGTTCTTCTTGTAGGCCAC
>NZ_JBQWEL010000037.1:0-23216 GCF_052658925.1 Microvirga medicaginis
TGCCACAAGCCGACATTGCGAATGTCGAATGGTCCTCCTAATTGGGCGTGTCACCCTCCATCCTTGGGGAAGACGACTCCATGGATCTTAATCCACAAAACTGAACGCAACGAAGATAGCCTCTCCCACAAAGACGTTCGGATGACCCAATTCCCCGTCCGGGATAAGAGCCAGAATCTGAGCACTGCAACCTGGATCCTCGAAGAACGTGCGGTGACTATGGAAGATGAGGTCGTTTCACTCCGCAGGCGCGATGGTGAGGAGATTGAGGATCGCGTCTTCACGGCCGCGTTCACGCTAGTCCGGAAGGAGACCGGAGCGGTCGGCGGCATCTTCCATTCTCTATCGGGACCACGACAAGGCCGACAGCGAGGCGGTTCTGCAGAGCGTGGGAGATCCCGCACGCCGTCCATTGCAATCGATAAGGCTTCTGCCTCATCGAAAAGGTCGAGACCACTCCAGGCTAATTTAGGCAGGTGATTTCCGGCGGTTCATCCACACTGGATGGGCACGAGGAGTGTTCGTTTCAATACACGTCGAAACTCCACGGCAAGATAAGCCTAAATGTTCTGCGACTGGTCAGGTTGCCCAGTCCTTGAACCGCCACTAAGGTCATCGCAGGGCAGTCATTTCCACGAAGATTGGTCGAACATGATGATCCCGTGATGCTCTCGGGGAGGAATCCAGCTGCCCTATGTCAATTGCCAGGAGCCACAATGAGCGACGTTACAGAGAAAGCAATTCGGAAGGGCATCGACAGCTTTGTCGCAACCTTTGGCGAAGTCCCAATGCAGTACCAGCTGCTCGCTCAGTATGCTCCAGGGGCCTTTGCCGGCTACGGGCTTATGCGTGACTTTGTTATGCGGGATCAGACGGCCGGGGGTGCGCTGGATTTGAAAACGAAGGAGTTCATCTTTGCCCTCCTGGATGTCCAGGGCGGGTTCACAGCCGGAGCAAAGGCTCATGCCGCCAATGCCGTAAAGCTCGGCCTGACATTGCCAGAGCTCGCAGAGGGTTTGGCGCAAGTCATCATGGTCGGCGGGATTACGACATGGAACACGGCGGGCGCCGAAGTGCTGCAGCATTGTGTCGAAATCGGCGAATCTGGCGTGCCGCAGGCGTAAGATTCCAGCGATCGGATTTCCTGCCGGCATCCAAACTCTGCATGTTGCCGCGCCATGCGAGCGGATCATACTGGGGAGTGTTTTGGCTGGACAGGCCGATGCAGGCGCCCTTAACTGAGGGTAAGCTAAACAATGGGACCTTGAGCCAGACACTGCCGAGCCAGCACGTGCTAGCTAGCGGCCCGGATCCCTCGTCTCACCCATGAGTCACAAGCATGAACCAAGGGAGATAAGATCGTGCCGATTATTCGCGTAAATGGGGACGATTTTTTCGTACAACTTGATGGGCCTGCAAAAGCCCCGGTTCTTCTTCTGTCGAATTCACTCAGCTCCGACCTTTCCATGTGGGACGATCAGGTTCCGGTCTGGGCCGAGCACTTTCGGGTGGTCCGCTATGACCAGCGCGGGCACGGCGACAGCGTTGTCTCGGCGCAGCCCTACTCTATGGATCAACTCGGTCACGACATCATCGGCATCATGGATGCACTCGGAATCGAGACGGCGCACTGGTGCGGGCTGTCGCTCGGCGGCATGGTTGGAATGTGGATGCTGACGCACGCCCCGGAGCGGATCGATAAGGCCGTTCTCGCCAACACTGCCGCTTACATGGGACCGGCTGAACTGTGGAATGGGCGCATCGAGACAGCCCGGCGCGGAGGCATGGGAGCTCTCGTCGAGCCGACAATCGAGCGCTGGTTTCCTGAGCAGTTTCGAAAGGCTGCGCCTGCAACGATGGACCGGATGCGGACGATGATCCTTCGGACCCCAGTGGAGGGCTACCAGGGATGTTGCGCCGCCATCCGCGACATGGATCAACGGGTGTCCATCAGAAATATCGCCAATTCCGTCTTGCTGATCATTGGCTCCCGCGATCCGGCCACCACGCCCGCCGATGGCGAGTTGATCGCTGCTTCGATCAGGCAGGCGAAGACCGTCGTTCTGGACGCCGCTCACATTTCCAACATTGAACAACCAGCGGCATTCGCTTCAACAGTTCTCGATTACCTGTCATGACGACTGATGCCCTGGAACAGGTTGCGCCTCCATGAAGCGGCAACCTGCTCCAAGTGCCTCTTTCGGGCGCATTTCTCACGGCGATCCGTATTCAGTCCGTGGGGAGGCGCTCAAGAACTGAAGGCCGCTCTGATGGAGCGCCGGCCTGGACCGGCAGTTTTCATTACGCATGCGCTGCTCGTCCGAGATAGAGTTCGGCTGCCCGGTCATCCGCAAGCAAGCTTTCTGCCTCGCCCGAGAGGGCGACTTGTCCTCCATCCAGGATGCAACCCCGGTTCGAGATCGCGAGCGACTGACGCGCCCGCTGTTCGACGACAAGCACCGAGACGCCGAGACTTGGCAACCTGCGGATCAGGTCGAAGGCATCCGCGACCTTCGCAGGCGCGAGGGCTGCCGTGGGCTCGTCCAGGATCATCAGGCGGGGGCGCGTCATGAGCGCCCGCGCGAATGCCAGCTGCTGGCGCTCGCCGCCGGAGAGGCTGCCAGCCCGCGCCCGCCTGCGCTCGCCCAGAAGCGGGAACGCCTCGAACAGTTCGGCGATCCGCCTGGCCTGATCCTTCACGCCAACGACCACCTGCAGGTTTTCAAGGATGCTCAGCAACCCGAACACGTTCGCAACCTGTGGCACATAGCCGATGCCGCGGGCAATGCGCGCTTCTGTCGGAAGCGGTACGAGATCCGTGCCCTCAAAAACGATGCGGCCGCTCACGCGCGGCAAGAGACCGACAATTGCTTTCGCAAGCGTCGACTTTCCCGCGCCGTTCGTACCCGCGACGGTCAGGATCTCACCCTTTTGCAGCGATAGCGAAATGCCGTTGAGGATATCCACCTCGGCATAGCCGCCGCGAACATTATCGATTTCCAGCAGTGTCACGAGACACCTCCCAGATAGGCTTCCCGCACGAGGGGATCGTCGAGGACGGCTTGCGGCGCTCCTTCCGCGATGACCTTGCCGCGGTCCATGACGGCGAGGCGCGGAACAAGCCGGGTCAGCGCTTCGAGATCATGCTCAATGACGATGAAGCCAATCCCCTGCGCATTGAGTTCGGCAATCCGCTCCATGATCTCGCCGATCAGCACCGGGTTGACGCCAGCGAAGGGCTCGTCGAGCAGAATCAGGCGCGGCTCGACCATCAGCGCACGGCCGAGTTCGAGCAGCTTCTTCTGGCCGCCAGACAGTTTTCCGGAAGGCTGATCCGCGACCTTGGTCAGCTTGAGAAAGCTGATTGTCCGGTTGACTCGCTCAGCGATCGCCTCCTCCTCCTCGCGGACCTGGCCCGGACGGAAGAAAAGGCCCAGCAGATCCTCTCCCGTCTGGTTCGGCGCGGCCGCCATCAGGTTCTCGCGAACGGTCAGATGCCGGAACTCGCGGGGCACCTGGAACGTCCGCACCATTCCGGCCCGCGCGCGCGCTGGAGGATTCAGGCCGTCAATGGGCTTCCCGTCCAGAAGAACCTGTCCCTCATCCGCGGGGACGAACCCCGATATGACTGAAAACAGGGTCGATTTCCCGGCTCCGTTGGGGCCGATGACTCCGAACAAGGAGCCGGTGTCGACCTTCAGGCGCACTCCGTCGAGGGCTCGAAATCCCCCGTAGGACTTGCTGATGTTACGAACCTCGAGGCTCATCGCTTCGTATAATCCCCCATAAGCCCCTGCGGGCGAAACATAATGAACAGGATCAGAAGGAGGCCGACCGCGCCGATGCGCACCGAGGCCATGTCAACCTCGGAGACTCCCGGGATGATGTCGCGTAGGAAGCGCGATCCTTCTAAAAAAAGCATCAAGATAGCGGTGCCCACGACCGCGCCGGACACGCGCCCCACGCCGCCCATGATGATTGCCATCCATACATAGAAAGTGACGAGCGGGATGAACTGATCCGGGACGA
Source organism: Microvirga medicaginis (assembly GCF_052658925.1). Lineage (NCBI taxonomy): Bacteria > Pseudomonadati > Pseudomonadota > Alphaproteobacteria > Hyphomicrobiales > Methylobacteriaceae > Microvirga > Microvirga medicaginis. The sequence goes on from NZ_JBQWEL010000037.1 coordinate 4,030, forward strand.
TGTACGTGATGTAGTGGGCATAGAATGCGCCCGCCACGCCGGCGAGTCCGGCCCCGACGACGAGCACCTGGATCTTGAACCGGGCCGGATCCTTTCCGAGCGCCTGTACAGCCTCCTCGTTGTCGCGGATGGCCTCGATGAGACGTCCGAACGGCGAGCCCGCGATGCGGCGTATCATCCACACGCCGAAAAGTGTCACGGCGAGGATCGTGGCAAGAACCGCGGCCTGGGCCACGGAGCCCCCGAGGCCCTCATAGAGCCGCGGGATGCCGGGAATGCCCTGAACGCCGCTCGTCAGCCATTTCTCGCTTGTGATGACGATCCTAACGACTTCGGAGAACCCGAGCGTGACGATCGCGAAATAGTCGTCGCGCAGGCGGAGCGACACCAGCCCGATGGGCCAGGCCGCGAGCGCAGCCAGCCCCGCCGCCGCCGCGAAGCTGAAGACGAGTGGCACGCCCTTTAGAGCCAGCAGAGCGCTCGCGTAGGCCCCGATCGCAAAGAAGCCGACATGTCCGAAATTGATCAGGCCGGTGAGACCGTACTGAAGAGTGAGGCCGAGGCTCAGGATGACATAGATGAGGGCTATGATGCCGATTGCGATGAGATAGGCTTCCATCAGCGGGCTCCTTCCAGCTGACCGAACAGGCCCCGCGGCCGTATGAGGAGGACAGCCAACATGATGATAAACGCGAGGGCGATCTTGTAGGTGAAGCCTACAAATGGGGTCGAAACCTCCTGCACCACGCCCAGAATCAGGCCGGCAACCACGGCGCCGACCGGGGATCCGATACCCCCGAGGATCGCGGCCGTGAAGGCCGGAAGCAGCATCTCCCACCCGAACTCCGGCGTCACGATGGTCTTGATGCCCAGCATCATACCCGCCACTCCGGCGACGCCGCCCGCGAGCAGCCAGAGCGCGATCATCACACGGTCCGGCCGGATACCGGAGACCCGCGCAAGATCCCGGTTGTCCGCGACAGCGCGCATTTGACGGCCGATAGGCGTCAGATACAGGATCGCGAAGACGACGCCGAGAGCCACGAGCGCCACTGCCGCCAGTTGAAGATCAAGCGGCGTAATCCTGATGGTGCCAAATACGTAGGGACGCGAGAGAGGCACCTGGAAAACCTGCTGACTATGTCCGAACGCAACACCTAGCACTGCTCGCACGAAAAAGGCGACACCGATCGAAGCCACCAGAAGTGCCACGACTGATCGGTCAGCCAGGCGCCGGAACACTGCCAGATAGGCCAGGAGTGATATTACGCCTGTTGCGGCAATGGCACCCAAGCCACCAAATGCGATCGATCCGGTCGCTTTATGAGCGGAAAGTGCCGCATAGGCACCAAAGGTCATGAAGTCGCCCGTGGCCGCATTCGGAAATCGGGCGATACCGAACACGAGCGTGATCGAAAGTGCCGCCAAGCCAATGACGAGGCCCTGGACAAGGCCGTTTACCAACAACTGGGTATAGAACATAGCCAACCTACAAACGTGGTCTTTCCTATGGGAAGACCAATTGCAGCACCTGGCCCGGAATGCCGGGCCGGGTACTGGGACAGAGCACTTAGATCTTCACGACATAGCGGCGGTTCAGCTTGCCGCCTTCGATAAAGAAAACGCCGAAATCTGGCGTCACGTCGCCGTACTGATCGAAATCGAGAACCGAAGAGGCGCCCTCGAAGTTGATCTTGCCCTTCTTCAGCGCTTCCTTAGCCTCGGCATAGGTATAGACCTGCTGCCCGTCAGGGTTCGAAACTTCGCGGATCTTGGCGTTGATCGCCGCCGTGTCGGTGGCGTTGGCCGCCTCAATGGCAAGCGCGAGCGCATGCACCATATCCCATGTCATGGCTGCATAAACATTGGACTGTCCAGGCTGCCCTGTAGCCTTCCGGTATGCCTCGTCATAAACCTTGTAGGAGGGAGCGTTCTCGTTAGAGACCGAGTCGACGGAAATGACGCCCTCGACAACATCAGGTCCAACAGCTTTCACAAGGTCAGGGCTGGCTGCCCATCCTGGCATAACCCATTTCACCGGCTGACCGCTCTGGTACCACTCACGCATGATGATTGTGGTGTCGGCTAGGTAGGAGCCGGTGACGATTACATCAGGGTTCGCGGCCAAGACTTTTTGCAGCTCGGAACGATAGGTCGGCTGGTTCGGCTCATAGACAACGCTTTCGACGACCTTGTGACCTTTGGCCTCCCAAGCCTTGCGGAAGCCTTCCGTATTGCCGATGCCTGAGGCATTGTTGAAGGCCATCGTAGCTGGCCGCTTGAACCCTTCCTTCTCGCAGATTTCTGCAAACGCGCGCCCAAAGCGCTCATTCGTTGCTTGGAAGCGGTAGGACAAACCCTTGGCATTGGCGGGCGGCACCGAGAGCGCCGGCGCGCCAGATGTGTTCATGAGGATGATATTCGCGTCATTGGTGAGCGGGACTACTGCAAGCGAAACGCCCGACGACCAGGTCCCCAGAATGGCTTGAACCTTGTTGACGTCGATGAGCTTCTTCGCCGCGAGCACGGCGGCCTGAGGGCTCGTCTGCGTGTCCTCTGAGATGACCTCGATTTTTCGCCCAGCAGCGCCACCAGCTGCGTTCACTGCCTCGGCAGCGGCGATGATCATCTTCTGCATGCCGGATCCATACGGGCTGCCGGATCCTGTGACCGGACAGAGCGCTCCGATTCGAAATGTTCCCTGCCCCTGTGCACGAAGAATAGAAGGCGCACCGATCAGTGCCGTTGCGGCGCCGATCGTGCCCATGAATTGGCGACGAGTGGTATTCATGTGAGTTCCCTTTCTGGTATTATGCTAGTTGAGCTCGTTTTTGGTGAATTGACCGCCTTTCATGATGAATGGCATGTGGCGGCCTTGGTTGGTAAGCAGCGACAGATCCGCAAGCGGATTGCCATCGACTGTGATCAGATCAGCGTAGGCTCCGGGTGCAACGATTCCGATTTGCCCTGCCATGCCGATGAGTTCCGCAGCGTTGCTCGTAGCGGAGCGAATTACCTCAGCCGCCGGCAATACGCGGCCACGGATCACGAATTCCTCCGACTGGTGACGATGCATCTCTCCCAGGAGATCGGTGCCGAATGCCATGGTAACACCGGCGCGCTGCATAATCTCGAGAGACTCGAGGCCGCGTAGGCGCACGTCATCGATCTTGGCCACAGAGGTCGCAGGAAGTCCGAGGGACTCGCCTTCATTCTTCAGCGCTTCGTACGTGACGAGGGTTGGGCAGGCAATCGCCCCGCGCTCTTTCATGAGCGCCGCAGTCTTGCTTTCGATCAGGTTCGCGTGCTCGACCGAGCGCACGCCGAGCTCGACGGCGCGTGCGATGGCTTCGTCCGTGTAGAGATGCGCCGAAACGTAGGTCTGCGCATTGCGCGCCTCCTCGACAATGGCGCGGATCTCATCATTGGAAAAGCCAAGGAAGGCGATGGGATCGGTGGGAGAGGCAACGCCGCCATTCGCCATGATCTTGATGAACTGAGCGCCTTGGCGGATTTCATCACGCGCTGCATGACGGCAGGCCTCAACACCGTCGCAGATACGGCCGAGAGCACCAAGCCGCCGCGTCTGGTAGTCCGCGCTTCTGTTATCGTATGGCCCCCGAAAATCGGCGTGTCCTCCAGTTTGCGACAGGGCCTTGCCGCAGACGATCAGGCGGGGTCCTTCGATCAAGCCTTGGTTCAGTGCATCGACGAGCGCGGAGGTTGCTCCGCCCACATCACGCACCGTTGTAAAACCGCGATTGAGCATCCCCTTCATGATGCGGGCTGCATGGTAAGCCACGATTGCATCGGGAAGTAGCGCATTTTGGCCGAGATTGACGAGCCCCGCAATCACGTGCACGTGGCAGTCGATCAGTCCAGGCATCAATGTCTTGCCATTAAGATCAATTACCCGCGCCTGTCCGGATGTGATCCGGCTTTCGGATACTTCCCGAATTCGGTCGTTTTCAATGAGAACATGCATCGGAGCGCTTGGCTCGTCAGCCGTGCCATCGACAATCCTGGCGTTCGTAAGCAGTGTAAGCGACATGATAGTGGGTGTCTCCGTCTTAGCCATTCGCCATCGTGGGCAATCAGTGGCGCTACGTTTCAAAAGGGTAGAATGATTACAGGTGCGAGCGATATTGCTCAGCGGGACTACTGTTTCGCGGCACACTCCTTCAGGATGAATGTTTCCCGCAAGTGATCCTTCCAGTAGGCGAGAAGATTCTGGAAATAGTCTGGGTCATCGCGCACGATTGTTTGGGCGACCATGCCACGGATGAGGCACATCGTGGCATTCAGCATCACCTGCGCACGGGCAGGATCAAGCCCTGCGTATTCGGAAAGTCGCGTCCATATGGTATCGAGGGCCGCGTGGAATTCCTTCACGACCGGCACCATCTGCGCCTTGAAATCTGGGTTATGGCGGGCTTCCGGCAGGTACTCCAAGGTCACGAGGAACAATCCGCCAGCCATCATGTCCCACAGATAATCGATGACGTCATCGGTCGACGCCCCTTTCAGCTCGTCAGCGAGCCTGTGCAAATCGGCCGTTACGTTTCGAAGTTGATGCTGAACAGCTCGGGTGACGATCTCTTCCTTGCTCGCGAAATGATGGGTGAGCGCACCGCGTGAAACTCCAGCAGCGGCGGCAATGTCTGTTGTGGTAATACGGAAATAGCCGCGCTCGAGCAAAAGCGTAATCGTAGCATCAAGGAGACGAAGCCGGGTTTCGGCAGCTCTTTCCTCCTGTGTTCTTCGTACGGCCTTTTCCATGCGAACTTTCGACCTCACCGGACATCCACTGCGGGAGGAGAGCAAAAACCAACAGACATGTTTGTTTCTGAATAAGGCAGGCCAACCGTCAGCCGTCAAGCGGCGACCGGTGAAAAAGGAGGCAGTCGCGCATCAGCCCGGCATGAACTTTGGTCTTAGCCATAGGCATAGCTATGAAACTTCATTTCAACAATGCCCTGCAAGTTCCCGTTTGTGAAGGACTGTTTCGGGTCAATCAGGGAAATCTGATGCCCGTCCGGGACGTCCGATATTCCCTGCCAGAGCTGACATTCGATCCACTTCCGAGAAGTGCCATAAGGGGTCATTTCGCGGCCTCGACATCGACGTCACGTTTCGACCCTCTACGATCATACGACACGCGTTCCCCGCGCCGCCGCGGCACAGCCCTTCGGGACGCGACCGCTTGCGCCCTCAGGGGATGCACGCCTGGGCGATCGAGAGACTGTTCTCGTAGAGGCGATGCCGGGTGATCCGGCCGTTCTCGACGGTGAGGTGCAGCGCGAACGGGCCCTCGAAGGTCTTCCCCGTCGCGCGGACGGTGCCCGACACGTGCCCCATCAGGACGGCGTCAGCGCCGTCGACGAGGAAGGTGTCGACCGAGGCGCGGGCGTCCTCGGATACGGTGTATTCCCTCGGATACGGTGTATTCCATCAGTTCCGTGAACTGGGCGGCGCATTCGGCGGCGGTGGAGCGCGGGCGGATCCAGCGGGCGGCAGGGTTGTCGGCGAGCACCCAGTCGACCTCGTCGGCGAACAGCGCGACCAGCCGCTCGGTGTCCCCGGCCAGCCGGGCGGCAAGGAACTCCTGCACGACGGCGCGGGTGGCGTCGGCGACGGAACTCGCCGTGGCTGAACTCTCCGTGGCGGCGGTGGACTTGGCGGGCACGGTGCTCTCCTTGCTGCTGTGGCCGGATCCCGGCCGGGGCGTCGATATGCTTGAACCTGCCCGAGAAGGGAGGGCCGGTCGATTACCTCGGGGGCAATGAGTGGCAAACAGTGATCGGGTACACCTTCTTCGGCGGATGTCGGGGGAGCACAAGGAGTCCTGCGCAACACACACAGAATTGGCGGGGGCTGCCAATGATTGTTGCCACCTAGCACCGACGTTCAACCGACCATCCGCGAACGACTGCAATGGGTTAATCTGAGCCCTCAAGCGAAGCCACGTGAAGGTCGCCTCGCAGCCCCATTGCGAAAATGCGACTAAGGTCGGCCCCGTGCCAGGATCTGTGATCCGGGCAATCCAGGCCGGCCCGTTCACCTGCACGTGAAGCGCTCCCGCCTAGCTGATGACAGATGCTTCCGCTTCAGCCTCGATAGCGCATCGATTTTCCGCGCGCAGAAGGCGGCATCGGAAAGGCTTGCCTAGCCAACGATCTCGCCCTCCTGGCGTTGTTCCTGGATGACTATGGATGTCCTTGCGTGGCGGCGGCCTTCCGACAATTCGCGCGGCATCGGCGCGTGCAAAGCCTGATTCACAATTCTCAGGCTGTTGGAGCAAGGGTCATCTGAGCCCACACGATGGGCCTCGCGAGAGATTGATTCTGATCGGGTGGTCCTTGCGGCATCAATCCCGTTGCCATTTGCAGGAACGGCAGGTCTCCCCACCTTGAGTAGGCAATATCCGAAGCCTCTCATCGGAAGATGATAGTCCATGAAATGCTCCATTGATAACTCGGACCTAGTCATGACCGAGCACCAGGGAATCAAGATCGATTACTGCCCCCAATGCCGGGGCGTCTGGCTGGATCGCGGCGAACTGGACAAGACTATCGAGAGATCGGCATCGAGCCTGCCTCAGCAGCCTGCATTGTTCATCCCGCCGCAGCATCAGCCCAGCGCGCCACCGTCCTACCCGCAGCAAACCTACGATCCGCGCTATTACCCACGGCATCAGAAGCACCACAAGTGCAAGTCCTTTCTAGGCGAGCTCTTCGATTTCGACTGAAGGTGGGCACGCCGGCTGAGCCCTCGCGCGGCGCGTTACGGCATGCGCAGGAACGTCTCGAAGCCTGCCCTGACGCGATCTGCGGCCAGATGGGATGCTGTTCGAAGCCAATTATCGGGCAACCGTTCAAGACAGGAGCCGATCGGGGCGGCTCCGCCCGCGGAGCCCAGGTGAACAGCGGCAGGCTTCAAACTGTGGCGGCCATACGCTCCGATTCCGTGATGATTGCCTCAAGGCTCTGAACAATGTGATCGGCAACGTCTATGGCATCCTCGGCGAGTCGACGGCGACGCTCGTCTGCGGAGCGGTCGAAGGGCATTCTCGGCGGATCACGTGCATCGATGGATTGTGCGGAGCGAACGGCTTCCGCATAGGCTGAAATCTGGTTGCGCAGAATGTCTTTCTCGATGAGGAGATCCGGCCTGATGAACATGAGGAACAGGGCGCAATCCGAGAGAGGATCGGGTTTGAGAGCACTGCCGCACAGGAGTCCGAACATCTGAACGGCGGTGGCTAAGGCAGAGCCCTTGTGCCCTCCCCACACGGTGAACGCCCCTTCGAGCCCTTTTGCGGGATCTTTCGTGGGGAACCCATCGGCATCATAGGCGACACCATCAGCTAGTTCCTGTCCAAGACGCTTCGCCAGCGTCGCCTCGCTGATCATCACGGACGAGAGGCCCGCATCAATGATGATCGGGTCTCCCGACGAGGGAAATCCGAAGGCCATTGGGTTCGTGCCAAACCGCGCCTGGTTGCTGCCAGCAGGGGCGACCCGCCAATCAGAAGCGCCAGCCGCCATGCCGACTAGCCCCTCCTTTGTCGCCATCTCCATGTAATAGGCGAACATACCTGTATACCACGTGTTGTGTATTCCTGCGACGGCGATGCCATTTGCCTTCGCCTTCTCGATCCCCATCACTGTTGCGCGGTAGCCAACGAGATAGCCTGCCTGATCGCCGCCATCGAGGAGCACGGAGACGGGGGTTTCTCTGACGACGGAAATGGGGCGGCGACCTTCCGGGCGCTTTCGGATGCGCTCTACGACTGACAGCGCCCTCGCGAGCCCTCCATATCCTATTCCTCGCAGTTCACAATCGAGCAGATGATCCGCAATGATCCCTGCCTCTTCTTCCGAGTGGCCTATGGCCCTCATCGCCTGGAATGCAAGAGCGTGGGCCTCTTTAACGGTCAGTTTCATAGGATTCCCCTGATCAGCTCAATGCAGCAAAGGGGGCAGCGGAGGACGCCAGCCCCTTTCTCGAAAACCTATGTTGACTGTAAATGGATAAACTGTCTACAGTTGTCACTCCGATTGGAGATGCTGACTTGGAACGGGGTTACCTTTCAACTCGGTTTGGCCAAATCCACTACATCGCCGGTGGGGATGGCGTTACCGTACTGCTGATCCACCAGTCCGGCCGCTCATCGCGGATGTTTCTGGACCTTATCGGCGTGCTGAGTGGACATTTCCGGGCCGTTGCCATCGATCTTCCAGGTTTCGGAAATTCCGCGCCCGCGGAGGACGGCATCGCCATCGAAGACCTCGGCGATCTTTGCGCGGAAGTCATCGCTCGGCTCGGCGCGGACGCGGCTCATGTCTATGGGCATCACTCGGGAAACAAAATAGCGACAGCCCTCGCCGGACGCCACCCTGACAAAGTCAAGCGTCTTGTGCTGGCTGGGCAAAGCCACAGCATCATCCCTGACCAATTCGCCCGCAACAAGGCCATTGACAAGTTTGTGAGGCCCTATCGCCAGAGCGCTGAGATGCGTGACGCACGAGCTCTCAAGAGCGAGAAATGGGCGATGATCTACCGGACCATAGCGTCAGCTTGGTGGCAGCCTGGAATTCTCAGCGATGCCAAGCCCCATGCAGAGGCGCTTGCCTACGCGCTGGTCCTCGACACACTCCAGGCAGGAGAAGGATCGGCGAAACTCTATTCTGCGAACCTCAATTACGACCTCGCTTCGGGTTACCGCGCAATTCCCGTCGAGACGCTGGTCCTGGAAATCGTCACGCCTGAAGAGGATATGCTCATCGGTAGACAAGGCGGTGCGGTCTGCGCCCTCATCCGAAATTCGGAGTTGGCAGAGATGCAGCACGAGGATGGTGACGGCATCACCCTTGAAGGACGCGCCCACGAGCTTGGAGCAATTCTTATCCCGTTTCTTTCAGACAATCGACCCTCGAAGATCAAAGGAGCTGTCCAACGTTGAACGCCGTCTCTCTGGATATGGCGACATCCGCGCATCATGCCAGCGCGTCTCTCGCGCCTCTTTTTGATGCGACAATGCGATCCCGAGCGGCGACTATCATTGATTGGCAATCTCACCTGCTCTTCGGAGCAGGCCGCGACTGATTGAGAACTCGCTCATCTGAGATCCGGCGCCGGAGAGCGAGATCAAAAAAAAGCGCCAGAACGCTGGAGATGCGCGCTGGTCACCGCAGACTTGCGGCGATTTCAAGCATCGAAACAACGAGCAGGAGGAAAGAAATGAAACTTTCAAATCTAGTATCCGGTGCATTCGCGCTGACCATGACCGCTGTCGTCTTTTCTGGTGCCGCGGATGCGCAGGACGATATCAAGAGGATGAATCTGCGGTGGGCGCATTTCGCACCGCCAACATGGGGATCCGCGCAGGCTGAACAGCTCTTCGCCAAAGAAATCGAGAAGCGCACCAACGGAAAGGTCAAGATCCAGTTCTTCTGGTCCGGCGCTCTCGGTGGGCCAAGCGAGTTGATGGAGCTTGTTGCAAGCGGCGCGGTCGATTTCGCCAGTTTCCCGCCCACATACTATCCAGCGCAATGGCCGATGATGGGCCTGATCAACAGCTTGCCCATGACCTGGCAGGATCCGAAGCTCGCGATGGACATCCAAGAGTATCAGATCGCGAACAACAAGGCGATCCAGGATGAACTGGCTAAGAACAAGCTGAAGATCGTCCTGATACACGGGCTTCCACCCTACAGGCTTCAGTGCACCAGGCCTATCAAGACGATGGAGGATCTGAAGGGCAAGCGCATCCGCACCTTTGGCGACTGGCCGCCTTACGTCATGCAGAAGATCGGTGCGGTGCCGGTCAACGTTCCACTTGGCGAGATTTACGAGGGCTTGCAGCGCGGCAGTCTGGACTGTGGCTACAATCCTAATGAAAACTCGGGCTTCCTGAAGCTCTATGAGGTCGCCAAGAACTGGAGTGACATTAACTTCGGTGCGATTGCCGCCTATTCATCCTTCGCCAATGCCGAGAAATTCGCGGCCTATCCGGACAGCCTGAAGAAGATCTTCAAGGAGGCCTATGATGTCGCGGTTGCCTGGGAGAAGGAGAATTTCGACATCGCTGAGAAGAAGCATCTGGCCGACGCCGAAAGGGCCGGTGCCAAGGTCATCCACTTCGAAGAGCAGGACAAGCTTAACGCAACCTTCCCGGACATGCTCAAGACATGGGAAGAAACGATGTGCGGCAAGAATCTCTGCGAGCAAGCCAAGAGTGTGGTTGTCGACACCCGCAAGGTCATGGAGGCTGCCAAATGAGCAATGTCTCCGGCTCCCATCATCTTGACGGAAGCATCTTCCCTGCGGCTCCACAGCCGCAGGGACTCGCAGCCACGATCGATCGCATCAGTGGCGGTCTGTGCTTCAGCGCCATGGTCATCGCGAGCGTCTGCGTCGCGCTCATCGTCATTATCGGCACTGTCGACACTTTCGGCCGCGCCCTCTTGAACAGTCCGGTGATGGGCGCGGTCGAACTGACCGAGTCTCTGTTAGCGACGACCATCTTTCTCGCATTGCCGTACGCGCAGCGGCATGCCCAGCATGTCGTGGTTGACATCGTCATTCAGAGCTTCTCCACCCGATGCCAGCTCATCGCTTTCTTTTGTGCGCTCGTCCTTACCTTCCTGTCTTTCCTGTTGCTTGCGGTTGAGGCAGTCGACGGTGCCCACGCTGCTTGGCTGGCATCGGAAGTATCCGCCGGCTACGTGCCCGTGCCCATTTGGCTCGCGAAGCTCCTGTCGGCTGCTGGTTTGATCATCGCAGCCTTCGAAACCGCTCGTCAGATCGTTTGGGCAATTCTCTGGCCGAAAGATGCCCTGTCGCATCGCGGCGCTTCGAGCGCGGAAGCAGTTCATCTGGAGCAAGGCTGATGGATCCTTTTACAATCGCTTGCCTGTGTATCGGCGGAATGCTCCTGATGATGGCGATCGGACTGCCTGTCGCGGTCGCGATGATCACGGCTTCCGCAGTGGGGATGTATCTCACCGCTGGCTCTGGCTTCACCCTCACCACCTTCCGTACGCTTCCCTTCGCCACTGCCAGTTCCTATACCTTCGCGGCCGTTCCGATGTTCGTGGCTATGGGAGTGATTGCGGGGTCTTCCGGTATCGTTGCCGACGTCTATCGCTCGGCCGACATGTGGCTTTCCCGAGTGAGGGGCGGTCTCTACATGGCGACGACCTGCGCCTCGGCGGCGTTCGGCGCGGTCAATGGCTCCACAATTGTCGGTGCGGCGCTGTTCACGCGCATCGCTTTGCCCGAGATGATCAAGCTTGGCTATGATCGGGCAGCCTCGGCGGGCTGCATCGCAGCCGCTGGCACCTTCGCAGCCATGATCCCTCCGTCAATCACCATGGTGCTCTATGGCGTGCTCACGAACGAGTCCATCGGACAGATCCTGATTGCGGGCATCATCCCAGGCATTCTCACTGCACTCGTCTATCTCGTCGGCATTGCCATATTCGTCCGTATTTGGCCGGAATGGGCGCCCCCTACGGAGCGTCATTTCCCGCTTAGACAGCGCATCGCAAGCTTGAAGTCCGTCTGGCCGATTGCCTTTATCGCGCTCATTGTGGTTGGCGGGATCTATTCCGGATTGGTGTCTCCCTCAGCGGCCGGTGCGGTCGGCGCGGTCGGAGCGATCGTCGTCATCATGGCGACGGGTCGCATGAACCGATACACGATCACCAGCAGCATGTCCGAGGCCGCGACGACCACTGCGGTGATGTTCTTCATCGTGATCGGCGGTCTTGCCTTTTCCCGCCTGCTGCTAGTGACCGGCTTCATCGGTGACACACTGGGCGTAATTCAGGATCTTGGGCTCCCGGCCTGGGTGCTGCTGATGGCTTTGGTGGCGCTCTACATCGTGCTCGGCATGCTGATGGACCCGATTTCCATGATGGTCATGACCGTGCCGGTGGTGCATCCCATCGTCACTGGGCTCGGATACGATCCGATCTGGTTTGCCATCATCATGGTGAAACTGATCGAGCTGTCCTGCATTACGCCGCCAGTGGGGCTCAACCTCTTCGTAGTTGCCGGGGCAGGAAAGGGAAAGGTGACCACCAGACAGGTCTATACAGGTGCAATTCCATTCGTCTTCCTGGAACTGATCACACTGGGCCTACTGCTGGCCTACCCGGAGATCACACTATGGTTACCGACCATCATGATGCGCTGATATCCAGCCGGATCCGCGAACAAGACGCGGATCCGGCTGCGCTCTTCACTTCCAAAAGGTAACACGACAAGGAAGACGAGCCCATGAGCACGCCAGAGCCTTATGAAGTCTATGCGATCCGCTATGCCACGAGCCCATATCGGATGCGCTTCCACAACTGCCTGTTTTGTCATGGCAAGGACGTCCATGAGGCACCGATGCCGATGGATTTCTTCGTCTGGGTCATCCGCAACAAGCAGCGTATCATTGTTATCGATACAGGATCGCGCGATTGGAAATGCACTCAGCGCGGACATGAATTCATCCGCTGTCCAACCAAGGGCCTGGAGGCGATCGGCATTGATCCTGCGCAGGTGGAGGATGTCGTCATCACTCACATGCACTGGGATCACGCCGGCAACATAGACAAGTTCATCAATGCCAAGGTGCATCTGCAGGTCGCCGAAATGCGCAATGTCACGAGCCAGGACATGGGCATACCTGCGGTAAATAGCTTCTTCTTGGTCGACGATGTCTGCACGGTGGTGAAGCGCTTGTTCGAAGGCAGCGTCATCTTCCATGAGAAATCGAGCGAGATCGCGCCAGGCGTCAGCATTCACGAGGTTGGCGGCCATTCAGCCGGCATGCAGGTGGTGCGTGTCTATACCCGGCGCGGTTGGGTCGTGCTGGCGTCCGATGCCTCACATTTCTACGTCAACTTCCAGCAGAACAACCCTTTTCCGGTGCTCTACAATTTCCAGGACACGGTGCGTGGCTACCAGACATGCCTCTCGCTTGCCGATAGTCCGGACCATGTCGTTCCCGGCCACGACCCCCTGGTTCTCAGGCGCTACCCCGCAGTGTCCAGCAGTCTGGAGGGCGATGTCGTGCGTCTCGATGTCGATCCCATTGCCGCCTGACCGCCGTAAGATCAACAGGAAGCAAGTACGATGCTGATGAAAGCTGCCGTTCTCTTCGAGCAAGGACTGCCACAACCCTACGAGAGATCGCTCCCACTCCACATCCAGGAGGTCAGGCTCGATCCTCCCGGCGAAGGCGAAGTTCTGATCGAGGTGGAGGCGGCCGGCCTTTGCCATTCCGATCTGTCGACCATCGAGGGGCTGCGCCCGCGCAGGGTTCCGACTGTGATGGGGCACGAGGCGGCCGGCATCGTTCGAGAGGTCGGCGCCGGCGTGCGCCGGTTCAGCCCTGGCGATCATGTCGTGGCCGTCTTCGTCGCCAGTTGCGGCGAATGCCGCTACTGCTCCAACAGTCGCCCCAATCTTTGCACGCGGTCCTGGCAGGCGCGAGCGGAAGGAACGCTCCAGTCCGGGGCGCGGCGCATCTCCTGCGACGGTGCCGAAATCCATCATTACTCCGGACTGTCGACCTTTGCGGAATATGCCGTCGTCGCGGAAAATTCGCTGGTCAAGATCAACAAGAGCGTGCCGCTGGAAGTGGCAGCGCTGTTCGGTTGCGCTGTCGTGACTGGCGTCGGCGCCGTGATGAACACGGGCAGGGTCCGCCCGGGCGATAGCGCGGCGGTGGTAGGGCTAGGGGGCGTTGGACTGAATGCATTGATCGGCCTCGTCGCTTCGGGAGCCTATCCGATCATTGCCGTAGACCTCAGTATCGAGAAGCTGGAGCTGGCCATATCGCTCGGCGCCACTCACGCTGTTCTTTCCGGCACGGACAGGACGGTGGACGAGGTGCGCGACCTGACCGATGGAGGCGTCGATTTCGCCTTTGAAATGGCAGGCTCGATCCCAGCAATGGAGACCGCCTATGCCATCACGGGCCGAGGCGGCACGACCATCAGCGCCGGTCTGCCCAATCCGACGAAGACAGTCGCCTACGCGCATGCACCGATGGTGTCTGACGAGCGGACCATAAAGGGCAGCTACATGGGGAGTTGTGTTCCACAGCGCGACATTCCCCGGTTCATGGAGCTCTATTTGGCGGGACGCCTTCCCGTCGACCGGCTCCGTAGCGGCGATGTCAGCTTTTCCACCCTCAACAAGGGGTTCGATCTCCTCTCAGCCGGAAAGGTCGTTCGTCAGACCTTGCGGCCGAAATTCGCAGCCTGAACGCGTCATCAGGCTCCATTCACGCTTAGATTTTGACATAGGAAGGCAACGGCCATGGCTAAGACTTATGATCTCTTCATCAACAATGAACGGGTGAGGACCGCCAATCAGGAATATTTCCCCGCCATAAATCCGTACACGCGCGAAGAGTGGGCATCGGTCCCCCAAGCGAGCGCTGCTCAGGTGGACGATGCCATTGCGGCCGCGCGTTACGCCTATGACACCGTCTGGAGCAAGACCTCCGGCTATGATCGCGCCAAACTTCTCCACAGGCTCGCCGACATTCTGGATGCGAATGCCGAACGCATGGCCATCATGGAAACCACCGACAACGGCAAGGTGATCCGCGAAACCTACAGCCAGATGGGCTTTGCGGCACGTGCGTACCGTTTCTTCGCCGGCTGCGCCGACAAGATCTTCGGCGACACCATTCCGCTCGACCAGCGGAATGTATTCGACTTCACCCGTCGTGAGCCGGTGGGAGTCGCCGTGCTCATCACGGCATGGAATTCGCCGATGGGCCTTCTGTCCAACAAGCTCGCACCGGCGCTTGCCGCAGGCAACTGCGTGGTCATCAAACCATCGGAGCACGCCTCGGTCACCACGCTTGAATTCGCCAGCTTCATCAAGGAAGCCGGTTTCCCGCCGGGTGTCGTTAACGTCGTCACGGGCGACTACCGCGCGGGCCAGGCACTTCTGACGAGTGGCCGCGTCGACCGCGTAAGCTTCACTGGAAGTCCGGCTGTCGGTCGCCAGATCGCGGCCGATGCGGGAAAAGCTCTGGTCCCGGTGACACTAGAGCTGGGCGGCAAGTCCCCGAACATCATCTTTGACGATGCCGATCTCGACCGGGCTGTCGTCGGCGCGCTAGCTGGGATCTTTGCGGCGACGGGACAGACCTGCATTGCTGGGTCGCGACTCCTCGTACAGCGTGGCGTTTATAAGCAGGTATCCGAACGGCTTGTGGAACGGGCGAGAAAAATCAAGCTGGGCAATCCGCTCGACAAGAGCACTGAAATGGGCACTGCCGCCAATGAGCCCCAGTTCAAGCGTATACTCACCTCGATCGACAACGCCGTAAAAGAGGGGGCGACCCTCGCGTGCGGAGGAAAAGCTGCGACCGGTGAAAACCTCGCGAATGGCTTCTTCATCGAGCCGACGATATTCACAGACGTTCGCAACTCCATGACGCTAGCTCAAGAGGAGGTTTTCGGCCCGGTACTTTCGATCATTCCGTTCGACACGGAAGAAGAGGCGATCAGCATTGCAAACGATACGAAGTACGGTCTCGCATCAGGCGTCTGGACAACGAACCTTTCACGTGCGCTGCGCATGTCCCGTGCGATTCACGCCGGAACGGTTTGGGTGAACACCTATCGTGCGGCATCGGTCATGGCGCCATTCGGTGGGTTCAAGGACTCCGGCTATGGAAAGGAACGCGGCGTTATCGCATTAGATGAATTCCTCCAGACGAAGAACGTCATGATCGACTTTTCGGACGAGGAACGCGACCCGTTCGCCATCAAGGTTTGATTCCCAGCACTTCACCCCGAGAAGGCAGTGTCCGAACGCAATTAGGGCTCTGTGAAAGGAAAAACGCCAGAACAACGAGGTGGCGTGGGAGGGCATCCAATGGACATATCGACCAACGACTATTTTGAAATCATGCAGCTCTACGCTCGCTATGCGAGGGCGGTCGACTCGGGCGACGGTCGCGGCTGGGCACAATGCTACGCGGAGAATGGGCGGTATCTCTCGTCCACGTTTGGCGAGTGCAACGGCCGAGCCGAACTGGAGGTCTTCGCAGCGGACCATTTCAAGCGCTGGATCGACAAGGGAATCCAGACGCGGCACTGGAACAATCAGGTGCTCGTCGAACGCAACAGCGATGGAACGGTTTCAAGCTCCGTTTATGTCCTCCTGACGGGAGTGAGCAAGGGGGAGGCCCCCAAACTATACTTGCAAACCGTCTATACCGACACGCTGATCCAGGAGGAAGGCCGCTGGGTCCTTAAGGAGCGCCAATCGAACGCGGATATGCGCCCCGATCCGTCCCAGCTCGGCTTCACCCGTTGGGAAACGAAGGCGTAAGCAATTCTTATCACAGAGGACACCATGATACGGACATATGATGTCGTTGTTGCCGGTTGCGGGATCGCCGGCCTGTCGGCGGCGGTCTCGGCGGCCCAGGGGGGCGCGAAGGTGGCGGTGCTTGAGCGCGCGCCTTTCGAGGAACGCGGCGGCAACACGCGCTGGACCGAGGCATTCTTGCGGATGAAAAACGAGCATGAGGTGTCGGACGACTTCGAGGAGCACTTCATGGCGAACTCGGGCTTCCACCTCGATCCGAGCCTCGTTCAGGAAACGGCACGTCCTTATGAGCAATGGCCATCCATTGTGAAATCGCTGTCGTTCACCGACCCCGAGATCGTCGCGACCCTTGCGGCGCAAGCAGGTCCGACACTGCAATGGATGAAGCAGTTCGGTGTCACCTATTCTGACATGGCGAGCTACCTGATCACGCAATCGACGACGCGCATTAGCCCGGTCGGTGGCGGATGGGCTCTGCTGGAGGCCCTTGCAAAAGGAGCTGATGAACTCGGAGTCGAGTTCTTCTATGAAACGACGGCGGAGGAACTGATCCAGAACGAGAACGGTCGAATTGTCGGCCTACGGGCAACATCGCGCGAGAGCCGCAATCATCGTTTCATGGGAGCCGTCGTGCTTGCGTGCGGAGGCTTCGAGGGTAATGCCGAGATGCAGGCTCGCTATCTGGGCCCGGCATCGCGCTATATTCGGCCGGTGGCGCGCGGCGGATACTACAACAGGGGCGAAGGAATACGGATGGGGCTTGCCGTCGGCGCAGCACCATGCGGGGACTTCGCCGAGTACCACGCAGAGCCTATCGATCCGCGGTCCGGCGTCTCCGAGCCAATCGTGTTCATGTTCCCCTATGGCATTCTCGTCGATCAGAACGGCGGGCGCTTCATCGACGAAGCGTCGGACGCCGTCGACGCGATTTACGAGAACATCTCACGGGTCATCAATCGCCTGCCGGGCGGTATCGCGTATGCCATCTCCGATGCGGGTCTCGATGATGTGCCGAACTGGCAGCGAACAGTCAGAACGGACGAGAAACCCTATCAGGCGGATACGCTGGCTCAACTCGCTGAGCAGATTGGCGTGTGCGCCGATAACCTGGAACGAACGGTAGCCGAGTTCAATGCCGCGACCGTGCCCGGCGAATTCAAGCCGCTGGAGAAGGATGGGCTTGCGACCCGCAGCCTACAGCCGCCCAAATCCAACTGGGCCCGTCCCATCGTAAAGCCGCCCTATCGCGCATGGCCGATCAGCTCTGCAAACTGCTTCACATTCGGTGGACTTCGCTGCAACACTTTGGCGCAGGTCATCGACCATGACGGGCGTGCGATACCCGGACTGTACGCAGCCGGCGAGACCATGGGCATCTACTACGGCCGGTACACGGGCGCCACGTCGGTATTGCGCGGCGCCGTCTATGGTCGCATCGCGGGCCTTCACGCGGCTGAGAACTGCAAAGCCCTAAGCACAGTGATTGCTGGAGCCCTTCCGTAACCGCGCAGACAAGAGCGGCAGCAATCAGTTTCTCAAGAGGTCCAAGATGGCGAGAACACCAAACTATTTTAGAGGGAAGACGATCGCAATAACGGGGGCTGCAAGTGGTCTCGGCCGGGCTGCGGCTGTGATTTTCGCTCGCGAGGGCGCACGGGTCGTTTGTGGCGATATCAATGACGCTGGCAGCGCGGAGACCGTGCAGGCCGTCGAGGCAGAAGGAAGCGAGGCGATTTTCATCAAGACCGACGTAACCAAGCGCACGGACGTCCGAAACTTCGTTCAAGCAGGTGTCGAACGTTTCGGGCGCATTCACTTCCTCTTCAACTCTGCAGGGTCGGCATTGAAGCGCTGCGGCTTTCTTGAAATCGACGACGAGCTGTTTGATCTGAGCTTTGATTT
Organism: Microvirga medicaginis; assembly: GCF_052658925.1. NCBI lineage: Bacteria > Pseudomonadati > Pseudomonadota > Alphaproteobacteria > Hyphomicrobiales > Methylobacteriaceae > Microvirga > Microvirga medicaginis. The sequence continues at coordinate 22,294 of NZ_JBQWEL010000037.1, forward strand.
GAACGTGAAAGGCACTTTCTACGGCATGCAGGAGGTGCTTCCGCACATGCTGGAGAATGGCGGCGGTACTATCGTGAATGTGGCTAGCATGGCGCACAAGCGAGGTGGTCCAGGAACATCGGTCCATTACGCCTCGGCAAAGGGTGCCGTGGTAACGATGACCATGGGCGTGGCGCGCGAATTCGCGGGTCGCGGGATCCGGTGCCTTTCAATCTCGCCCGCAGCGGTTAACACGGGTTTCCAAGCCGCATCGGGAACGTCGAAGGAGATGGTCGAGCGACTGATGAACGATATTCCAATGAAGAGGAACGCCGAAGCTGACGAAATCGGTGAACTGGTCCTGTTCCTGTGCTCGGATGCGTGCCATTTCATGACGGCAGATACGGTCTATGTCAGTGGCGGGGGAGGATTCCGCTGATTGTGACTTGCCTGCATAAAGCCGAAACTAATACCAGTCGGCGCTGATCCTCATGCATTGATCCAGTCGCGTAGTCCAAAGGACATGACCTGTGCCGGTTTGAAAACCCTGAATGAGGCAGCCTTCACGCCGATTGGTATAGGTGACCTGCTACCGACGTTTCATCTGGCGGCGTCTATAGCCTCAGCAGTGTTGCTTCTGCAGCTAACTTTGCTACAGCAGAAGCTGACTTCGGACGTGAGCCGCTGCTCGTGACGTGATACAGCGGTGACCGAGAAGCACTCTCAGCTTCTCGAGATCGACCTCAGTGAATTGGTTGCGTCGCAAATTTGCAGAAGTGACAAGAAAGGGTAGACACACGATAGTGCTCAGGCCGCGCGCCGATCGAACGGCTTGGCAAGTGACGGCTGCCGATTGCAGGCATACTTCGCCTGTCCCTTCCGCATCATATGGATCATCTCGATGCCGCCCAGGATCACTCGGGCGGTGACGACGGACTGGAAAC
>NZ_JBQWEL010000038.1:0-22113 GCF_052658925.1 Microvirga medicaginis
GAGCTTCGCCGAGCTTATTTGTCGTACAGCAAATAAAACTGCCGATACGCACTTGTGCCGATCAGGACATTTACGGAGGGGCGACTTCGGTTTCGCCTCGATGCTTCTTTCGTGGGTTGGAAAACGCAGGGCGAGTGCAGAAAAATGCGAGTTCAGAAAAATGCGAGTGCAGAAAAATGAAGGACTCATTGTGATTGATCAAAGAAGCCTGCGCCAAAACCTGCTGCTTTGAGGACATGAAAAATCCTCATGCTTCGGAGGCAGTCATGCCGATCGCTTCGAACCATCTTGTCGACGATGTCATGCGCCAATGGCCGGTGACGATCCGCGTGTTCCTGAATCACAAGATGCGCTGCGTCGGATGTCCGATTGCGTGCTTCCATACGGTTGACGATGCGTGTCGCGAGCACAATGTGGACTTCGCCAAGTTTCTCGCAGAACTCAACGAGGTCGCTCGGGACCCCGCGCGCAAATCATCTCGCATCTCAGCGCAGTGGCCACATGAATCCGAAGCCTGAGGCTTATTCGGTCGGGCGTTCTGCAAGCATGAACAGCTTATGCGGATTGCGGATGGTGATCTTCTGCCGTCCGCTTTCGACAAGACCCTGATCCTCCCAGCCGCTCAGGATGCGGCTGACGGTGTGCAGTGTCGTGCCGGTCATCTCCGCCACATCCTGCCGGGAGATCGGGAAATCAATCTGAATCCCATCCTCTCCCTTTCGGCCGGCCTGTTGAGCCAAGCGCAGCAAAGCATGGGCGACGCGCTTTTCCACCTGCTGCGTAGAGATCTCGACGACTCGCGTATGCGCATCATGAAGCCGCGATCCGACGGTCTGGATCGTGTTCACCGCAAGGGAAGGGTGCTTGGCAATCAGACGAGGCCATGCCACGGAGCGCCAGACGAGAGCAACGCTGTCGACGACAGCCATGGCCGTCGCAGGATAAGTCGTGCGCGCCATCGCCATCGCGATTCCGAATAGCTCGCCGGGCGTGACGAACCGCACCACGACCTGCTGACCATCCGGGGTGACTTTCATGACCCGCAAATGTCCATGAAGCAGCACGAAGAAGGAATGCGCCTCCTCGTCCTGCTGAAAGACATGGGCGCCCTTTGGATAGCGGATGGATTGCGCCTCTTTCAGGATCTCGTTCACGTCATCAGGCGCAACGCCCGCAAACATCGGGAGATCGGCGACCAGGGATTTGTCCAAACTCGGCATGCTGCGGGTTCCGGCTTTCGTCATTCTGTTCGGCAGCTGACTTGAACGAACAGGCTGGGCTGCTCGTCCCGTCATTTCATTGCTGATCCCATGCGGAATAAGGTCTCAATCAACTCCGCATCCGGAACCTTAGACGACCTTGGCATAAAGCGAATTGAGATAGCTCAAACGGCCTCGGCGGCACTGGGAGATCTGCCGGTAACGCATTTCACCTTACGGGTTTTACCGGGCTGCCGACCTCACCTGAAGAAGCGTAATGGCTGCCTCCAGATGAAAACGCTCATTGTTTGCTGCAGCACAAAAACAGCTTCTCTCAGGAGCGTATGACATCGCCTCAAGGGCCGTGCTGCGGCTCGTGGGACTTGGATCAGGAATGAGGAGAAGAACCATGCGCAAGATGATCATGCTCGGCACTGTCGTGGCCGCGCTCGGCGCCGCCGGCACCGCTCAGGCGGCCGAGGTCGAGGTCAGGATGCTCAACAAGGGCTCGGAGGGCGTGATGGTGTTCGAGCCGGCGCTGGTCAAGATCAATCCGGGCGATACGGTCAAGTTCGTGGCTGCCGACAAGGGCCACAATGCCGAGCTCATCGAGACGATGAAGCCGGACGGCGCCGCCGCCTTCGCCGGCAAGATGAACGAGGATCTCGCGGTCACCTTCGACAAGCCCGGCGTCTACGGCTACAAGTGCAAGCCGCATTACGGCATGGGCATGGTCGGGCTGGTGGTGGTGGGCGAGGCCGCCAATCTGGACCAGGCCAAGGCCGCCAGCCATCCCGGCAAGGCCAAGACGGCGTTCTCCGGCCTGTTCGACAAGCTCGCCGCGACCAAGACCGCCGCGCAGTAACGCCCGTCGCTGCCGATGTGACGCCGCCGCCCCAGCGCGGCGGCGCGCTCCATTTCATGAAGAGCCATGGCGACACTCGATATCAGTTTCAAGCCTGAACGCGCTCATCTGCGCAAGCCCAAGCGTGGTGTCATCGCGGAGAAGGTCGTTCCGCAATCGGTTTCCGGCCGCTATCGCAGGCTGAAATGGATGGCGCGGATCGTGTGTCTTTCCGTCTACTACATCCTTCCCTTCCTGCGCTGGACGCGAGGGGGAGGTCAGCCCGATCAGGCCGTTCTCTTCGATTTCGAACGCGGACGCCTGTATTTCTTCTTCATCGAGATCTGGCCGCAGGAAGTCTATTACCTGACCGGCCTGCTCGTTCTCGCTACGCTGATCCTCATCTGGCTCAATGCCGTCGCAGGCCGCATCTGGTGCGGCTATTTCTGCCCGCAGACGGTCTGGACCGATCTGTTTCTTTTCGTCGAGCGCTGGGTCGAAGGCGACCGGCGCGAGCGGCTGAAGAAGCGGGATGCGCCGCTCAACACACGGCGTGTCATGGAGATCGGTCTCAAGCATGCGATCTGGATCGCCATTGCCATGGGAACGGGCGGTGCGTTCGTACTCTATTTCGCCGATGCGCCAACTCTCCTCTCCGAACTCGTCACGGGTGAAGCTTCCGTTCTCTCTTATGCGTGGGTCGGCATCCTGACCTCCACCACCTATACGCTCGCGGGGTTTGCGCGTGAGCAGGTCTGCACCTGGATGTGCCCCTGGCCGCGCCTGCAGGGCGCGATCTGGGATCCGGAGGCACTGACCGTCAATTATCGCGACTATCGCGGCGAGCCGCGCGGATCGGTCAAGAAGGCCGCGGACTTGCGGGCGAAGGGAGAGCCGGCGGGCGATTGCGTCGATTGCCTGCAATGTGTGACCGTTTGCCCGATCGGGATCGACATTCGCGAAGGACCCAACTTCGCCTGCATCAATTGCGGCCTGTGCGTCGATGCCTGCGACGGCGTGATGACCAAGCTCGGTCGTCCGCGCGGTCTGATCGATTATGAAGCATGGACCAATATTCAGCGCGGGCACCGCAAGGAGGAGCCTCGGCGCCGGGTCATCAGGCCCAAGACCATCGGCCTTGGTCTTTCCATCATCGCGCTGGCGGGAGTGATGGGCGTGAGCCTGAGCCTGCGCAGCGATGCCAAGCTCACCGCGATCCATGATCGCAATCCCGTGGCCGTCACGCTTTCCGACGGACGGACCCGGAACGGCTATACGGTGCGCCTCTACAACAAGAGCGGCGAAGCGCGCTCCTTCGCAATCGCTATGACCGGCCTGCCCGAGGCCACTCTCGATGTGGTCGAGGAGGATGCCGTCGTTCAGGTGGAGCCCGATGCCACACGGGAGATCCGCGTGCTCGTCTCAGCCGAAGCGGACGGCCGCCATCCCGTCGTGTTCACGGCAACCGATACGAAGACAGGCAACAGAATCGTGGCCGAAGACATGTTCATGTCCAATGACGGAGGCCGGTGATGGCTCCTATTCCTCGCTTGCGAGCTTATGAAGGCCCTGCGTTGTTCTCGTATGGCTTTCGTCCCTTCTTCCTGTTCGGATCCCTTTATGCTGGTCTTGCGATCCTCGCCTGGCTGCCGATGTTCTATGGCGAGCTCCAGCTCTCGACGGCCTTCGCGCCGCGCGACTGGCATATCCATGAGATGCTTTACGGCTATCTGTCGGCGGTGGTGACGGGTTTCCTGCTGACGGCCGTTCCCAACTGGACGGGCCGCATGCCGCTTCAAGGCCGGCCTTTGATCGTGCTGGTCCTGATCTGGGTGGCGGGGCGCGTGGCGGTCACGACCTCGGCCTGGATCGGGTGGCAGGCTGCCGCGCTGATCGACGTCTCCTTCCTGATCGTCGTCGCGGCGGCCATGGCGCGGGAGATCGTCAAAGGCAGGAACTGGCGCAACGTCAAGGTCCTGATCGCCTTGAGCGCTCTGACCATCGGCAACATCGCTTTTCACGTTGAGGCGACTCTCATGGGTGCGGCCGAATACGGCATCCGCATCGGCATCGCGGCGACCGTGATGCTCGTGATGGTGATCGGCGGGCGCATCGTGCCGAGCTTCACCCGCAACTGGCTCTCGCGCCAAAATCCCGGCCGCATGCCGGCACCCTTCGGCACCTTCGACATGATCTCGATGGTGGGCGCCGGTGTTGCGCTTCTCGCCTGGATCGTCGTGCCTCAATGGCAGGTGACGGGCGTCGCCCTGATTGCCGCAGGTCTCGTTCAGGCGATTCACATGGCGCGCTGGGCTGGCGATCGCACCTGGCGGGATCGTCTCGTGCTGATCCTGCATGTGGCTTATGCCTTCGTTCCGCTCGGCTTCATCCTGACGGGTCTCGCCTCCTTGGGCTTCATCCCCACCGGCGCAGGCATTCATGCCTGGACGGGTGGAGCCATGGGAGGAATGACGCTTGCCGTGATGTCGCGCGCCAGCCTCGGTCACACCGGGCGGGCGCTGGTGGCGTCGCGGATGACGCAGGTTCTTTATCTCTTCATCGTCATCGCCGCTTTCGCGCGGATCGTCGCCGCTCTTCTCCCCGATTGGACCGACGCTCTGCTTCATCTGGCGGGCGCGGCATGGGCTGTGACGTTCATCAGCTTCGCGCTGACCTACTGGAACGTCTTCACGCGGCCGCGCGTGAAAGCGTGATGCCGTTGCGATAAATCAAGGCCTTCTTTCCCGTCTCTGTCAGGTTAGCCCGACGAGCAGGAGGAAGGCTTTGACAACGAATCACGGCAGCAAGAACACGCTTTATGTGCAGGAGCGACACTCTCGCGCGATCGCACGGAAAGCGTCCGACGCATCCAGGGATGAAACGCTTCAGAGCTTCGAGGCTGAACCGGCATCGCCGCAGAGCCGCAGCCTGGGCTGCTCAGGCTGCCAGGAGCTGGGTTACTGCCGGCGGGACGTCGCTCAGGAGAGCGGTCAGACTATTCATGCGCCCTGCTGCTGATGCACGGATCCTGAAGGTTCAGGCTCTGTATCGGGGACGTTGTTCTCCAACTCCTCAAGCCATACCTGCGGTCCTGCATCCGAGGGCGCGCGCCAGTCACCGCGCGGGGATAGCGATCCGCCGGAGGAGATCTTCGGCCCGTTCGGCATGGCGGTGCGCTTGAACTGACTGGTGAAGAACCGGGAGAGAAAAACCCGCAGCCAGCGCTTGATCTCGGAAAGCTCATAAGAGCGATGCGCGCTTTCCGGTATGTTCGGCGGCCATGTGCCGGAGGTGGCATCTTTCCAGGCGTGCCAGGAAAGATAGGCGATCTTCGAAGGCTTGAAGCCGTAGCGCGTGAGATAATACAGGTTGAAATCCTGCAGCGCATAGGGGCCGATCATGGCCTCGGTCGATTGAATCTGCCCCGAGGCATCCTGCGGAACGAGTTCCGGCGAGATCTCGGTTGCCAGGATGGCGTGAAGAATGTCGGCCGTTGCCGGGTCGACATCGCCGGAGGCGGCGACGAAGCGGATCAGGTGCTGGATCAGCGTCTTCGACACCGACGCGTTGACATTGTAGTGGGACATCTGATCGCCGACGCCGTAGGTGCACCAGCCGAGCCCCAACTCGGAGAGGTCGCCCGTGCCGACGACAATGCCGCGGTGATGATTGGCAAGACGGAACAGGTAGTCGGTCCGCAGGCCCGCCTGCACATTCTCGAATGTCACGTCATAGACCGGCTGCCCTTCAGCGAAGGGATGGTCCAGGTCCTGCAGCATCTGGCGCGCTGCAGGACGGATGTCGATCTCGGATGCACTGACTTTCAGCGCCTTCATGAGGGCCCAGGCATTGCCCTTCGTGCCTTCGCTGGTCGCAAAGCCGGGAAGCGTATAGGCGAGGATGTTGGTACGGGCCAAGCCGAGCTTGTCCATGGCGCGGCAGCAGACGAGGAGAGCCTGCGTCGAGTCGAGACCGCCCGAGACGCCGATGACGACCTTTTCGGTGCCTGTGGCCTGCAGGCGTTTCGCAAGGCCCTGGACCTGGATGTTGTAGGCTTCGTAGCAATTCTCGGACAGTTTCGACGGATCGGACGGCACATAGGGAAACCGTTCGACCGGACGGCGCAGGGAAAGAGCCTCCTCGGGCGCATCCAAGTTGAATGACACGGTGCGGAAATCGCTGGGCGTGACGTTCAGATTGCGCGCGCAATCGCTGAAGGTGACACGGCGCATGCGCTCCGCGCGCAGGCGTCCCAGATCCACGTCGGCCACCGCCATCGTGGAGCCGGGCGGAAAGCGCTCTGTCTCCGCTAGGCGAAGACCATCCTCGAAGATGCCGCCCTGGCCGTCCCAGGCAAGATCGGTGGTCGACTCGCCGGGGCCCGCAGCCGAAAAGGCATAGGCTGCGATGCAGCGCATGGATTGCGAGCCGCACAGCAGCTGTCGGTCCTCGGCCTTGCCGATGGTGATGTTGCTGGCGGACAGATTGAGAAGGACCTCTGCGCCGGCGAGCGCCGCTACGGTGCTGGGCGGCTGGGGCACCCACATGTCCTCGCAGATCTCCACATGGAACGTGAAGGCTGAGCTGCCGGCAGACCGGAAGAGGAGGTCGACGCCGAACGGGACACGTTCGCCTGCGACAGTGATCTCCTGCCCGCGAATTGTCGCGCCGGACGCGAAGTGTCGGCGCTCGTAGAACTCTCGATAGTTCGGAAGATAGACTTTCGGCACGACGCCGAGAATGCGTCCGGCCTTTATGACGATAGCGGCATTGTAGAGGCGGTTCTCCCAGCGGAGAGGGGCCCCGACGGCAAAGGCCGGAAAGAGATCGGCGCTCTCGGCGACAAGGCGGGCGATACCCTCTTCAACCGCCTCCAGCAGCGCATCCTGATGCAGCAGGTCGTCGATGGAATAGGCCGAGAGGCCAAGCTCGGGAAAGACCATCAAGGCAATGCGTTCACGGTCGCCCTGCTGCAGAAGCTCCAGCGTGCGCTCGATATTGAAGCGCGGATTCGCAACCTCGATCCGCGGCACGCAGGCCGCGATGCGGACGAAACCGTGAGAATAAGGTGAGAAGAAAGAAGTCATCTCGTATCCAAATCGGCCCTTGGGCAGTGGTTCCCATCGGGGCTGCCCTTATTCGGCGACGTGCCTCTCTTGACCTTGAAGGATCGTGGTCTCGGAGCGCACGCAATTCCTTGGAAGGCCGGGTGTATTCCGGCCAAGAATATCTCCCTCAAGGAGGGAACGAAAGAATATTTGCCGCATGGTGGCCTTGTGCGGGGGCGCCACGTCATTCTTCGTTGGGCTCGTCCAGCCAATATTGTGGCTGCGGCTGTCCTGTGACGCGTTCCCACCAGGCATCGGCTCTCGCCTCGAACGTGTGACTGCCTCGACCATCGCTCTGGTAGAACTGGCCGGGTTGGATCCCAGGGGCATAGGTCTGTTCGACCCATCCCCGCGGATCGTCGTGCGGAAACCGGTAGCCCACATGTCCCAGTTTGGCCGCCCCGGCATAATGCGCGTCCCGCAGATGAGCCGGCACGGGGATCATGGGCTGCGATTTGACATAGGCCATCGCCGCCCCGATGCCGCGGCAGGCCGAGTTCGATTTCGGAGCACGGGCAATGTGCAGGGCTGCGTGCGCAAGAACAATCTGGGCTTCCGGATAGCCGACATGCTGGACGGCCGTCAGAGCGGCCGCCGCAGTCTGAAGGGCCGTGTTGTCGGCCAGGCCGACGTCTTCCGAGGCGTGGATGAGAATACGGCGGGCGATGAAGCGGGGATCCTCGCCGGAATGGATGAGACGGGCGAGCCAATAGAGGGTGGCATCGGGATCCGATCCGCGCATCGATTTGATGAAGGCGGATATGGTATCGTAGTGAAAATCGCCTTTCCGATCGAACGGCAGGGGCGAGGCCTGATAAACCTCGTCCACCATGGCTCCGGTGATCGAGATGACCGAGCCGGGCGCTGATCCGAGAACCAGAGTCTCGAGAGCGTTCAGGACGCGGCGGGCATCGCCTCCCGCGCGTCCGATCAGTTGCTTCATGGCCTCGGCGTCGAGACGAACGTCCAGATTCTTCCGGCTTGCGAGAAGGGACAGGGCCCGTTCGACAATCTGTTCGAGGTCCTCCAGGGAATGTGGCTCGAGCTGGAAGATGGATGCGCGGGACACGAGCGCAGGGGTGAGCACGTGATAGGGATTGCCGGTGGTCGCCGCGATCAGGTCGAAGGTGCCGGTCTCGGTGAGATCGAGAAGATAGTCCTGCTGTGAACTGCTGAAGCGATGAATCTCGTCAATAAAGACGAGAATGTCCTTCGCCTGAGCTTCTTGAGCCACGGCCTTGATGTCGGAGACGTTGCTGCTGGCGGGGTGAAGGGGGCGAAATTCCTTCTTCATCTCCTGCCCGATGGCGCGGGCTATGGTGGTCTTGCCCACCCCCGGCGGGCCGAAGAGGATGACCGTGCCAAGGCGGCCGGCCCGGACGCGGCGCCGCAAGGGCCCCTTCGGTCCAAGGACATGCTGCTGGCCAATAAGCTCATCGAGCGTTTGTGGGCGCATCTCGGCGGCGAGGGGCTTTGGACGCTGCTCCTGGGCCTTCGAGAAGAGGTCGGCTTTCACCATGGGTCGCAAGTGCCGTGAATGGTCAGAACGTGAATGATCAGAAAATCGGTGACTTCGTGCAGAGAGGCTGGGCCTGGGGAGGACTGCTGCAGGTCCGAGGGAGCCTTTCCAGTCCCGAGCTTACACTTTTCTTCGCAATTGCCGAAAGCCGTGACGATCCGCACGTAAGTCGGTCCCTGGAGCGACCAGAGGTTCGAGGGTCGTGGGCCGCGGGCGCCAGTACCGGAGATCACTTGAAATCACTTGAAATCACTTGGAACAGCCGGTCCTCCAGGGCGGAGGATCGGCAGAAGCTCAAGAGGCCTGCGGCGCGATATGGATCGGTCATCGTGACCGGAGCATCGCTTTCAACTCACAGTCCTTTTTCGCTTCGCACCATTCAAAAGCCGTTCGGAGCTCAAAACCCTCGAAACCTTACGTTTCCTGCGCAATTTCGACAAGCCGTGCGCTTTTCCGATTTCCGCAGAGGAAAGGCAGTGCCACTTTTTCCGTGAACTCTAAAAGACGCCGTTCCGCTTTGCCGCACTGAACCGGGCAAACCAGTATGCGCCCTTAGGAAAAAAGATGTTGAACAATCAGAACAGCATTGGCCGGCAGAAAATGCCACTTTCTGGCTTCATTGCATTCTGGAGTCTCGTGTTATCCCTGCTCAAACTGAGGAATACGCCCCCTCATACCGTGAGCTTTCACCTCATCCGCGGTCGCATTCTGCTCAGCCTCGGCCTGTACGAACAGGCGATCAGCGATTTTCGAAGCGCCTTGCGGCTGAACTGGCGGCACGATGAGGCGGCCTTCTGGCTCAACGAGGCGAAGCGCGCCATTCCGCACGCGGACGGGACAGGGTCTCTTACGTAAGATCGGGAAGTCAGAAGGGGCTTGCGAGACGAAGCCCTTCATCCGCGGGATGAGCGTGACCCTTCGTGTCGCTCGATCGGTGGCCGGATGGGCGGGTTTCGAGCCGATCAGTGACAGGTGCGAGCTTCCGTCCAAAGCGGCGCCAGGTCGGCTTTCCCGCCCGATGCTCCAGAGGCTGAGGTCACTTCGATCCGACGGTCCGATCACGCTTGGCGTGGGCGTGACGGGATAGTCGACGCTCACCGCCGAAAGCCTGCTGCATCAGGAGCTATGGTGCTTCCGGCGGCGGATTCCGCGGGGGCTTCCACTCGAAACGGCGCCTTCGCACCGTTCGTGCGACCTACTCCTCAAAGCGACTCGTGGGATCACGATCGCGCTCGTATCGTCTCGTGAGCGGAAACGGCGGCAACCAGGACTCGCGACGGACGGTCCAGAGTTCGTAGGTTGGCATCAGTTGGTCAGGCGCATCCAGGGATCCCAGGTTCACTTCGATTTCGTCGGCGGTGCGTGCGAAAACGGACGAGCCGCAGCGGGGACAGAAAAACCGCCCGGCGTAATCGCGTGTTTCGCCATTGATCGTCACCGCATCCTGAGGGAACACCGCGGAGGCCTGAAAAAGGGCCCCATGATGCTTGCGGCAGTCGAGACAGTGACAAAGGCCGACCCGGTATGGGAGGCCCGACGCCACAATTCGGACGTTGCCGCACAGGCAACCGCCCGTGAAGCGGTCCATGCTGCGTCTCCTCTAAAATCAAGCGGGCGGAATGTTTACGAAGAACAGCACTGTCCATCTTGGTCAAATCCGCCCACATCGCCTAGTGCTTGGTGTCTGTCCGTGCCTCAACGATTTCGCTCACGGCCGACCTTGTGGACGTGGCCGTCACACCCCCTTTGGGTTTATCTTTCTTCGGCTTCTTGGCTTCCCGGTTTCCGTGCTGTTCGCGGTGTGCCATATCCCTAACTCCTTTCCCATCCAGAATTCTCTCGGGGTTTGGCGGATCGCACCGTCCGATTCTATCACACTTGATGTCCACTGTTTGTAGAGGTCTGGGGCTCACGCAAAGATCGTCTGAGGCAATCGGCCCACCTTTGTTTGGAGTGGCCCCGGAACCTCCGAAACCGCCCCGAGTTGGCTCCCTGAGCACTCGCAGTCTCTGGAGGCAACCCATGAGCGCGACTGGTCTCGACGTCTTCGACAAGACGCTGCAAACCACCCACATCTGGCTCGACGAACTGATGGCAAAGATCCGCCCGGTCGAATCCTGCAACGCCACCCAGGCCGTGTTCCGGCTCCTGTCGCGCCATGTGAACCCAGGACAGATTGACAAAGTCAGGCAATCGCTTCCGGGCGAGGTGCAGGCGAACTGGCTGCCGGTCACGCCCGACACCCAGGTCGAGGTGGAATGGGCCATCTCGCAGACCGGCGATATTGCGGCAGGCGGCGGGCACTCCTGAGGGCGAGGTGCGCCCTGCCATGTCCGGTCCGGGGAAATGGCAGCCCTCGGCATTGCCGCAGCCGGTCTCGCAGTCATGGGTACGATGATTCTGCTGCAGCTCAGGCAAGTGTGGTCGGAAAGATGGATGCAATCGGAAAGATGGAGGCAAGACATGCGTGTAGGAGAAGTCATGACCCGGGACGTGCGGGTAGCCCGTCCCGACCAGAGCATTCAGGAGGCTGCCCGGATGATGGCCGACGTGGATGCCGGAATCATGCCGGTCGGGGAGGGTGATCGCCTCGTCGGCATGATCACCGACCGGGACATCACCGTGCGGGCGGTGGCCGAGGGCAAGGGGCCTCAGACGCAGGTGCGCGAGGTCATGAGCCCGGAGGTGAAGTACTGTTTCGAGGATGAGGACACGGATGCGGTTGCCCGCAACATGGCCGAGATCCAGGTGCGGCGCCTGCCGGTCGTGAACCGGGACAAGCGTCTCGTCGGCATCGTCGCGCTCGGCGACCTCGCCGTGATGGAAGGTGGTCGCACGGCCGGAGAGGCTGTCAGCGGCATCTCGCAGCCCGGAGGCCAGCACTCTCAGACTGGTGGCGCGCGTCACTAAGCCAAAGGAGCGGACTGGATCCGACACAAGCCAGGAGGTGAACTATGGCGGAGTGGAACAGCCAGCCAGGGCCGCTGGGTCACGCATATGACCGGCCCGAGATCGAGGTGTCGATTGAGCCGCTCGGGCTTCCCGGGACGCTGGTCCATCCGGCAGGAGGGCAGGGCGTCGTGCTGTTCGCCCATGGCAGCGGCAGCAGCCGCCTGAGCCCGCGCAACCGCCTCGTGGCCGAGCGCCTGCAGCGGGCGGGTCTCGGGACGCTGCTGTTCGATCTGCTCCAACCGGAGGAGGCCGCCAATCGCGCCAATGTCTTCGACATCAGCCTGCTGGCTGAACGGCTGGCCCTTGCGACCGATTGGGTCCGCTCCCGGGAGTTGCGCGATGCGCCCATCGGCTATTTCGGGGCCAGCACGGGCGCAGGCGCCGCTCTGGTTGCGGAGACCCTGACCCGACATCCGATCGCCGCCATCGTGTCCCGCGGAGGCCGCCCGGACTTGGCGGGCGTTGCGCTCCCGCGGGTCCGGGCCCCGACTCTCCTGATCGTCGGGGGCGACGACCGCGGCGTGATCGAGCTGAACGAAGAGGCCCTCGCCCGTCTCACCTGCGAGAAGCACCTGGCGATCGTGCCCGGGGCGGGGCACCTGTTCGAGGAGCCGGGCACGCTCGACCAGGTCGTGAGCCTCGCCCGCGACTGGTTCGTCCCGCGCCTGCGTCAAGGAGGGCTGAATCATGCAACCGGGTGATCTGAGCTTTCGTGACCGGTCCGATGCCGGACGTCAGCTCGTTCCGCTCCTGATGGCCTACGCTGCGGATGATGTCGTCGTTCTGGCATTGCCAAGGGGCGGAGTGCCCGTGGCATTCGAGGTTGCCAAGGCCTTGCGGGCGCCGCTCGACCTCATTTTCGTACGCAAGATCGGGGCACCCGGCCATGCCGAATATGGGGTGGGAGCCGTCGTGGACGGGGCCCATCCCCAGGTCGTGCTGAACGAGGAGGCACTCGGCTTCGTCGGCGTGCCGCCTGGTTATATCGAGGAAGAGACCCAGCGGCAGCTCCAAGAGATCGAGCGCCGGCGGCAGCACTATCTCGCCGGACGGCAGCCGGTCGACGTGCGGGGCCGGGTCGCGATTGTGGTCGATGACGGCATCGCCACGGGCAGCACCGTAAGGGCGGCATTGAAGGGGTTGGCCCAGGTCCGGCCTGCCCGGCTCATCCTGGCCGTTCCGGTCGCACCGAAGGATGCCGTCAACCGCCTGAGGGCGGAGGCGGACGAGGTCATCTGCCTGATGACCCCCGAGCCGTTCTACGCCGTTGGGCAGCACTACGACGATTTCCGCCAGACCTCGGACCGGGAGGTGACCACGCTTCTCGACGAGGCCCGGCTTTGGAGCAGGGAGACACCTCATGAATCTCGACAGCTTCCGTGACATGTACCTCACAGAACTCCAGGAACTGCGCAGCGTCGAGGCGCAACTGATCGACGCTCTGCCCCGGATGGCGGATTTGGCGGGCCATCCGGAGCTCAAGCAGGCCATCCAGGCTCATCTCGATGAGACCCGCTCTCAGCAGGCCCGCCTCGACGAGATCCTGCGCCGGCATAAGGTGGATCCGCGTGAGCACGTGGACCAGGCCATGCAGGCGATCCTGAAGGAGGCCGAGAAGTGGGCCGGCATGGTCCAGGATCAGGATCTGCGCGACGCCGGCCTGATCGCCTCGACACAGCGGGTCGAGCATTATGAGATCGCCGTCTACGGCTCGCTCGCCACCTGGGCGAAGCAGCTCGGACTGCTGGAGGACCTGCAGGCGCTGCACGCCATCCTGGAGGAGGAGAAACGCACGGACGACAAGCTGAGCACGCTCGCCAAGCGCGTGGTCAATCCGGACGCCGTCGCAGCCTAGTGCATGGAGCACGGCAAGAGGTATGAAGGGAGAGGAGCCATGCCGCTCACGATTACCAGTTCGGCTTTCCGACACGGTGAGGTTATCCCGGTCAAGTATACTCGCGATGGCGAGAACGTCTCACCGCCGCTGGAATGGCATGGGGCTCCGCCGGAGACGCGCAGTTTCATTGTGCTCGTCGAGGATCCCGACGCTCCATCGGGGACGTTCCGGCACTGGGCGATGTACAACATCCCCGCCACGATCACGGGTCTTCCCGAGGATGCACCCGATCAGGGCCGCAGCGGGGTAGGCGAAGGCGTCAACGGGTTCGGCAACGCCCGCTATGACGGTCCACAGCCACCGAAGGGGCATGGACCGCACCACTATCATTTCAAACTGGCCGCCCTCGACGTGCCGCAGCTTGACATGGCCGCATCGCCGAGAGCCGAGGACGTGTGGGCGAAGGCGAAGCCTCACGTTATCGCCGAGGCGGAGGTGGTCGGGGTCTACGAGCGCTGAAGGCGCAGGTTCACGGCCAAGGTCACCGAAGTCACGACGAGCGATGGGATCGCTAAAACACGAGGGTGCCGATGATTGTCTTTCCAGCTCCCGATGAGCCCATGAATCTGGTTCAGACCTCAGGGCATGAGCCGAAGGAACCTCGCGAGAGGGGCCAGGAGCCCGGTCGCGATCCGGAGCCGCCAAAACCGGGCAGGCCGGGTCAGGACCAGGCCGGCTCTGTCAGTCCCGAACCCGATTATCTGCCGGAGGGACCCAAGGACCCGCTGCCCAGGGTCTGGCCCGCCGAACCGGAAACACAATAGCGAATCTTCATCACTGTCGGAGCGCCAATGGCAGAGCGCCAAGACCTTCGCAGCCAAGACCTTCGCAGCATCGCCGGATCGGCAAGTTCCAATCCCGATCAGGGCTCTCATCCCTTCGGCTGAATGGATTGATCCCCGCCGGGACTGCCCGGAGGAGGGATCACGGGCGTCGTGCCGGGTTCCGGCACCGGCGGCCGGACGGTCATATCGGGTGCGATGTCGGAAGGCGGGCGGATCACGCCGCCGGTGCTGTTGAGCTTGTCGCTCAAAGGCTCGTCGGAGCGTCCCACAGAGCCGGTGGAGCGGGGATCCTGAGGGCCGGTGTTCTCGGATTTGGGAATATCGGACGATTGAGGCTGGCCCTGCGCCGCGGCGGCCTCGACACTCGCGATCAGGGCCGCGAGGGCGACGAGAGCAATCCGAATGTCGCGTTGTCTGGGGTTCATGGGAAGCCTCCAATGAGAAAGGCTCATGAGGCCAACGCGGGCCGCATGGGGGCGTTCCCTTAGTTCGGGATGATCTGGACGACCTTGCGGCTTTCCGGATCAACAACCGCGATGGCCTTGCCGGTGAGCAGGAACTTGTAGCTCGTCACCGCCGGCACTTCGGTGACGCTGTCCTGGGGCAGGCTCCACAGCTCCACGCTCTCCGGCACGGTCATCCCCGCCGTGACGGGGTGGTCAATCTTGGCTTCGGGCGGCTTCGCCCGTTCCACATGCTGCTTGACCATGGCCTGCTTCTCCGGGGAGAGCGGCACAGGCGGGGTCTCGACCGGCGTGCCGCCGGTCTGAGCCGCCGCCGATGCCACGAGCAGGGTCGCGAACAGGGTAGCCCGCAACAGGACGGTCATGAGCCGTGCCTGTTATCCTCGCGCAGGCTGTCCTTGATGCCGCCGACGGTGTTCTGGATCTTGCCCTCAGCCTGATCCATCCTGCCCTCGGTGCGAAGCTTCGTATCGCCGAAAAGACGCCCGAAGAATTCCTTCACGCGCCCGCCGAATGTCTTTGCGCCACCTTCAATGCGATCTTGGTCCATCTATCACTCCTATAAAAAGCCTTGTGATAGCAACGCTTTGGTGATCGGACCGTTCCGGATTGGGGCACCTGGTCACACCCTTTCCTCTATGATCCACACTCCTGCCGCACGAGGCTGCTAGCAAGTCCGGCTATCAGTGTAAGAGCGAGGGATTGACCGATGCGCACTTACAACCTGTTTCGGCGCAAGGGCGAAGCAGATCTTTTCTGCGCCGTGCCTCAGGACGTGCCCGTCCCGAAGTTCGTGACTGCGGATAACTGGGAATACGCCTGTCCGCTCGATATCGAGACGATGTCAGGATTCGACGCCGCTGCTGCGCAGGCCTCTGCGGCGGCCAACGGCTTCTATCTGTTCCAATCGGCATCCTGAGCCGTATCGTCCGGTGAACTCGTCTTGATCCGACTTTCTGGCGGAACGACCCCCGGGCAATGGAGTTCGCTCCAAGATCGAGGATGGTCGGTTCTGCCTGCTGCCCTGAACGATATTCCTCGCAGACCCAAACGCGGAGGCCGCCGTGCGACCACGTACCTGCCGGGCCATGTATCACTGGGCCATGTATCACCGGGCCATGTATCACCGGGCCATGTGTCGCCGAGCCATGCGTCTCAGTCGCAGGACGCAGGCTCTTCTTGCTTCGGGTTTCTTGATCATCGCTCCCGCCTGCGGCTTCTCCCAGCCCGCCACTGCTCCGGCTCAAGCGAGCTGTGCGGCGAGCGAAGCCCGGCCGGTGGTCGGGCAGCCGTACTCGCCCGGGCTTGCCGAGCAGGCTCGACGGGCAGCCGGGGCCCGCGAGGTCCGCAAGATCGAGCCGGGAGGCGCTTACACGATGGAACTCAACCCCGAGCGGCTGAACGTCGAGGTGGACCGCGCGGGCATCGTGACGGGCGTTCGCTGCGGCTGAGATTCCATGTCGTTGGACTCTTTCCCTTTGCCGTCGTGGCCGGAATCCCGGTGGCGGGCCGGTGCTGTGCTTGCGGGAGTCGTATGCCGCATCCGATGGGTCGAACCGACCCAGGGGCCGGGCGTTGATTTCTTGACCATGCGGAGGCACGGGCAAAGGTCGTGATCTGCAGGATGGTCCTCAGACGAGCCGTCCTCGCCGGGAGGCAGCAGGCACGAGACCGGCCATCCCTAACTTCGAACAGCAGACAACCGGGTGGAGGCAGCATGTTCTTTGTCGTGACTGGAAACGGGCGGAACGGGACGGTGGTCGTCACCTGTGACAGCGCCGCCGCGGCCCTGGAGAAGGCGCACCAGCTGGACACGGAAGGTATCATCGATCTCCTCATCACCGATGCGGACGGGCTTCAGCATGCCCCGGCCGAATTCGACCGGCTCTACGTCGCACAGACCTCGTAGGACAGGCTGTGCCGGTCCGCCGAAATCCGGAAGATCCCGGTTTTCGCCTTCGGCAAGCCGGCCTTCCGCAACCAGGCACCGGAGACGGCGGAGCGGGACGGGTCTGGAACGCCAGCCCGGAGGAGAAACAGCCGCGAGGCCCGGGCCGCGCCCGCAGACGGCCGCTCGGGTTGTGGGTGCCGATCTCGTTGCGGGTCTCGCTCCCGCCCTCTTGAGCCTACCGTGCGGGACGCGCAGCCGGAGCATTATGGCGGATGGGATCAGCACATCCTGTAGCCCAGCCTGGTCGGCGTCGGGCGCAATCGGTATTCGAAGCTTTCCGTCTGCATCCATATGGGAGTTACGATTGAGAAAGATATCGCTCTCTCATGACTGCTGATCGGGTGACCTAGCGGATCGTGCGGAACCGGAGGTCCGCGTCGGCGACCCGAAGGGCCGCGTCAGCGAAAAGTGGACCCGGTTTTCCGCAATCAACGATGCGCTCATCAAAGAAGAAAGCATCGGATTGACCTCAAAAGTGCACGTCCACTTTTGGGATCAATGCTCTAGAATGATCACCGATGTCATCGCTTTCCGGCCTGGAGATTCGATGATGAGACCCAGGTCTGCCAGATTCGCGCTGCCGCTTGCCCCAGCCGTCATCCTCGCGCTCGGCATCGTGCTGCTGGGTGCGCTGGAGCTCCTGCAAAGCTACAATGAGGCGGCAAGGCGCGGTGAGCAGACTGCCCGGAACCTGGTTCATGTGCTGGCCGAGCAGACCGAGCGGACCTTTCAGGCGATCGACTTCACGCTCTTGGGGATCCGTGATGCCCTGGCGGCTGCCCCGAACCTGCCCGAGAACGATGCCCGCTTTCGGGAGACGCTGAAGGAGCGGCTCAAGGTCCTGCCATATGTCCGCGCCCTCTTCGTCATCGGGCCGGACGGGTTCATCACGCATGACACGGACTACCCCTCCACGCCAAGGGTCACTCTGGCTGACCGTCCCTATTTCAAGGCGCACCAGGAGAATCCCAACCTTGGCTTGCATATCGGGCAGCCGCTTCGCAGCCGGTCGGTCAATGTCTGGTTCGTCAGCTTCAGCCGCAGGATCAACCGGCCTGACGGCAGCTTCGGCGGCATCGTTGTGGCTGCTGTCGAGCCACGCTACTTCGAGCAGTTTTACCAGGGGCTTTCCGTCGGCGAGAACGGCATTATCGCGCTTCTGTTGCGCGATGGCACTCTTCTGGCTCGCAGCCCGGCCTCCGAGGAGGCCATCGGTAGATCCTTCGCCGCCGCCGGACCTGTTTACGGCGCTCTGGCGCACAGCCCGCAAGGAGCCTACTGGGCTCCAAGCCCGGTCGACGGCACAACCCGTGTCGTCGGGTATCGGGCGCTTGGCATCGTGCCGGCTGTTGTCTTGGTCGGTCTGGCGCAGCAAAGCGTGTTCCGGCCCTGGCGCGAGCACGCCGCCGTAGTGTCCATTACGGCTGCCATCCTTCTTGGTCTGGTCGGTGCCCTGATCTTTCTTGTCCAGAGAAGCCGCCGGCGCGACCAGATCGAGCAGGCGCGGCTGAGCCGGGTGCAGCGGCTCGAGGGGCTCGGGCGCATTGCCGGCGGCATCGCGCACGATCTCGGGAACACGATTCGGCTCGTGCAGTCGACATTCCTGCTTCTGAAGCCTTCCTTGGCCGGTCAGCCTGACGCCCAGTCCCTGGTCAGGGAAGCCGACCAGGCTCTCAAGGGCGCAAGGGCCATGATCGAGCGTTTACTGGCCTTCGCGCGGCGTCAGGAACTCCGGCCGGAGGTGACCAGGATCGATGAGCGGATCGGGGGATTCTCCCCGATCCTGAGGCAAGCCGCCTGTCCCCGTGCTTCTCTCGACCTCACGCTGGCCAGCGGAGGCACGGCGGTCCTCCTTGATCCGGTGCAGCTTGAAGCATCGCTGTTGAATCTGGTGCTCAATGCCCGGGATGCCATGCCTGATGGCGGGACCATCACGCTGACGACCGAGACCATCGGCCCACCTCCCGATCAGGTCGGGATCCGCCGCGCATCTGGTCCGGACGAACAATGGGTTCAGATCACCGTGACGGACACGGGCATCGGGATGCCTCCAGCGGTGCTGGAGCGGGCCTTCGATCCCTTCTTCACCACCAAGGGGCAGGGGAACGGCCTCGGCCTCAGTCAGGTTCTGGGCTTCGTCCAGCAGAGTGCCGGCGACATGCAGTTGGACAGCGAGGAGGGCCGCGGCACGACGGTTCGGCTCATGTTTCCCGCTGCGGCCCCGGAGGATCAGGCTCCCGACAACCTTGGGGCAGGGGCGACCACGGGTTTGGAAGAGTTGCACTCCTGAGCGCCGCCAAACGGCACTCAGGAGAATCCCGAGCCGCCACTCGGGTTTGTAGCCGATAGGGTCGCCGCGGCGGCGGGGTAAGGATGATCGGATCCCATGAGAGTGCCATGACCGTAAAACTCCTCGTTGCCGACGACCACGCCATCGTGCGCAGGGGCTTGCAGGCTCTGCTCGAGGCCGAGGCCGGCTGGCAGGTTTGCGCCGCTGCCGAGAACGGGCAGGCGGCGGTCGACCTTGCCGTTCGGCTCCGGCCCAACGTGGCGATCCTCGACTATTCCCT
The DNA here is from genome assembly GCF_052658925.1 of Microvirga medicaginis. NCBI lineage: Bacteria > Pseudomonadati > Pseudomonadota > Alphaproteobacteria > Hyphomicrobiales > Methylobacteriaceae > Microvirga > Microvirga medicaginis. Next base: position 19,290 of record NZ_JBQWEL010000038.1, read on the forward strand.
GCCGGGGCTGAATGGCCTCGAAGCCACCCGTCACATCCGCCATGCCTGTCCGGGCACCGAGGTGCTGATCTACACGATGCACAACAATGAGGACATCATTCGCGACGTGCTGCGCGCCGGCGCGCGTGGCTATCTCCTCAAGACGGAGGATGATTCCGAGGTCGTCAGGGCCATAAGGGCTCTTCTGCACAAGAAGCCCTACTTCTCGCCTCAGGTCGCCCAGACCCTGCTCGACACCTTCCTGAGCGGCGGCAAGGTGGTGGCGTCGCAGACCCTGACCTCCCGCGAGCGGGAGGTGATCCAGCTCGTCGCGGAGGGACGGAGCAACCGTGACATCGCCAGTCGCTGGAAGGTCAGCATCAAGACCGTCGAGAGCCACCGGACCGCAGCGATGCGGAAGCTGAACCTGCGCTCCGGCGTGGAGCTTGCCCTCTATGCCGTGCGCAACAAGCTGATCGAACCCTGATTATCCTGCCCCATGGAAGGGCAATCCTGATCCTCTCCTCCGGTTCTCACCTGATTTCAATCCGGGTGGCGATGCGGCTTCCTGAATGGTGCCGGTCCATGAGAGCGGTTCGGATGGATCTCTCTCACCTGTCTTGGGGCCATCCCTAAAATCCCTGGAAGGTCTCTCTCAGGGAATCGGGAGGCAGAACCCGACCATGGCGGCGCCCGGCGTGACTGCAGAGTAAGACGGTATGGTGACGTGGATCGGCCGGCGCCTGATCGGCCTATGGCGGGCGGCAGCGCAGATTCCGGCCCCGACAATTCAGAGAACGCAATGCTTTGGATGACAGGAATTCCCATCGGCTTCACCGGGACCAAGATGAGCCCTGACGAGATCGAACAGCGCATCATCCGGGCCTATCTGCAGCTTGCCTGCACGCCCGAAACCGACGGCTCCCGCATTGTGACCGTTGTTCGGTTCGGCGTGCTGGAGGCGCGCCTGATCGAAGTCCCAGAAAAGCAAAGGCTTCCGGGCGTACCATGGTTCTGGTTGGAGATTTACTCCCATGCAAGCTGCTCCGTCATCGACAGTTGCGGATGCACCGAGTTCGACGAGGATGAGCTCGCTCAGGCGGTGGAACTCATCACCAGCGCAAGGCAGCGGGCCCGAGACTTGCACTAGGAAGAGGGGGCCCGTCACCATGCCTGCCCCCTTCGATTCCGGCCTCGGGGCATCGACCGAAGGAGTGATGATCCTCCTAGTTTTAGGAGGGCGCAGTCAGCGCCTCCGAACGGCGGATCCCATGGCCTTGTTTTGCGTCGCGTGCCGCTCTCAACAACCTGTGAAGGAGACATACGATGCTGAGACTGCCGATTTATGGCTTCGCGAAGCGCGTCGAAGACACGGTCGCCCGTGGGATGGCCGCTCTCCGGGCGCGGGACGAGCTCAACGCCAAGAGATTACAGCCGGTGCTCCACCTAAAGCCTGACGAGCAGGCAGGAACGACTGGCAGCGAGAGCGTTTCGCCTCGAGAGGTTTCCCCACCCGGGCGAGTCAGGAAAAACATCCGGCCTCGTGTCATGGATTGAACCCTGAGCCTTCCTGGCCTGGATCAGGGTTATTCTGATCATCAGTCCCGGTCGCTGCCCGCCGTAGCACAAAGTGCAAGGCGTACCCTTCTGCCAGGCCAGAAGACCGACAAGGTCTGTCCGACAGTGCCGCCGGGCCCGGCGAAATTCGTTGTGCCAGCACAACCTTCCGCTGCCGGAAACGGCATAGGGTGTCGTCCGGAATCCTGCCAAGTATGGCGTGCCCCCGCACGCACGGGGAGACAATGATGGGCCATGTGTCGACGACGATGAAATATCCGAGCTTCTTCGACGAGGCGCCTCGACTCACGCTGTACGATCCCCTGAGCGCCTTTCTCGGCGCGACCGAAGATGGGCTGGTCGAGTACAGCTATCTCGATGCCGTCAAACTGGCCGGACATTCATGCCCAACGGTAGCCGGCGCCTATCTGATGACGCTGCGGGCCCTTGAGTATCTGTACCAGGGGGAGATCCCGGTGCGGGGCGACATCGACGTCGGGTTAGACCAGGAGGCATCGAACGGCGTGGCGGGCGTCGTCGCCTCGGTGGCCTCTCTCCTCACGGGAGCCGCGGGGGAGGGCGGGTTCAAAGGGATCGCAGGGCGGTTCGAGCGGCGCGACCGGCTCGCCTTCGGAATGGACATCGACGGGGAGATCCGGTTCCGCCGTCGCGACACGGGCAGTGGCGTCGTCGCGAGCCTGAACGCCGCCGCCGTACCTCCTCGCGCCGACGCGCGCCCCTTGCTGCAGCGGGTTCTGGGCGGCGGTGCCTCTCCGGCGGAATCCCAGGAGTTCCGCCGGCTGTGGCAGGAGCGGGTGCGGCAGTTCCTGATCGGGCATGCCGGTGATCCCGATGTGATCCTGCTCAGACCCACGTCCTGAACGCAGTGTTGCCCGCGGAGCAAACCCCTCTCTTCCGAGCGGGGTGAATGGAGGTCCTATGATGCCTGAGATCGAGATCCAGGAGGACGCGGTGCAGATCGACGCCTCCGTGCTTGGTAAAGGCTTGGGTCTGGAACCAATGCAGGTGCCGGAATTGATCCGCAGCGGGGCGATCACCAGCCGGTGCGAGCGCGGCATCGGCGAGGACGAAGGCCGCTACCGGCTGACCTTCTTTCACGAGGGACAGCGGCTGCGCATCGTCACCGACGCGAGCGGGCGCATTCTGCAGCGCACGAGCATCAATTTTCGGGACCGTCCCCTGCCGGATGCCTTGCGCAGGCCGGGCCGGTGACTTGAGGTGCGTGCGATCAGGCCCTTGATCCACCGCTCACCCTGTCGCTCGAACG
>NZ_JBQWEL010000039.1:0-20830 GCF_052658925.1 Microvirga medicaginis
TCGTCTGTCCTCAATTGAAGGTCAGGTCCGGATATGGCTCATGACAAGCTCTCCGGACAGATAGGAAAAAGGCGGATCGGACCCTAGAGCATCGGACCCGAAAGTGGAATCCACTTTTGGGAATGATCCGATGCTCCCTTTTTAGCGGCGCATTGTTCGGCGCGGAAAACCGGGGCCACCTTTCCGCACGATGCGCTTGCCTCAAGCCTTCGAAAGTCAACGCGGCGTCTGCAATTCTTGCGCCGCGGCGCGGGCCAGAACCGGATCGTAGCGGTGACGCATGAGTGGAATGAGGATAGCGCCCGCGATGAACCCGCCAAGATGGGCAAACCAGCCCACCCGTTCGTCGCTGCCGAGAATGGCGGAGGCAAGCTGTACGGCCAACCAGAAGCCGATGGCCCAGTAGGCTGGAAGCCGCAATGGAATTCCGCCGAGAAAGAGAGCCCAGATCCGCACGCGCGGATAAAGAATCACATAGGCTGCGACGACACCTGCCACGCCACCGGAGGCGCCGATGAGAGGGCGCTGCGGCGTGGGCAGCATGAAACTCTCCGGCGTGCCCGCACCCACGATGGTGAAGGAGGCGACGGCGTGCACGAAGCTGGCGGTGACGCCGCAGAGCACGAAGAACGCGAGGAAGCGCAAGTGCCCCATCGCATCTTCCACATTGTCGCCGAACACCCAGAGAAACAGCATGTTGCCGATCAGGTGAAACCACGATCCATGCAGGAAGATGTTGGTGAGAAGCGTCATCCAGACCGGCACGAAGGGATAGCCCTCAGGCAGTCTCTCGAAGCCGAAGAGAACGGCAGGGATGAGTCCGAGACCGCCGACCATTTCATCCTGACTCAGCGGCCCGAAAACGAAGACGAGATGAACAAGGATGCAGGCGACGATCAGGGACCTCGCTACGACCGGCGTTTTCATATGCTGGAGAGGAACACCGTCGTGAAGCGGAAGAAACATGGCTCATTCTCAGCGGTTCTGGCCTGGAACCCAGAGAACGTCCAAGTCGCCCTTGTCATTGAGGTAGCGTGAGGCGACGAAAAGAAAATCCGAGAGCCGGTTGAGATATTTCACAGCCTCGGGAGACACCTTCTCGTCCGGCTTACTTGTAAGCTCCACCACATTGCGCTCGGCCCGGCGGCAGACGGTGCGGGCGAGATGCAAGGCGGCGGCGGCGGGCGTTCCGCCCGGCAGGACGAAAGAGCGGAGGGGGCTGAGCTCCGCGTTCAATTCGTCGATCTCCCGCTCCAGGCGGTCGACCTGACCTTGTGTGATTCGCAAAGGCTCATAGGGAAGAGGCTTATCGGTCTCGACAGTGGCCAGATCGGCGCCGAGATCGAAGAGATCGTTCTGAATCCGGTTCAGCATCGCGTCGATGGGCAGGCCTTTCGTGTGCAGGCGAACCATGCCGATGCAGGCATTGGTTTCGTCCACCGTGCCGAAAGCCTCGATGCGCAGGTCGTGCTTGGGGCGGCGTCCGCCGGCGGCCAGAGCCGTCGTGCCCTTATCCCCGGTGCGGGTGTAGATGCGATTGAGAACGACCATGAAGGGTCCGGGGTTCGAGGGATTCGATCAGAACGAATACCCAACCCGTGCGCCAACATTCGTCAAGCCCCGATTGTCGGAGCAGGCACCGGCATTGGAGAGGTGCTCGATGGTGGCCATCACGCTCCAGTTGGCGGAGAGACGCACGCCCACGGAGCCGGATTCACGAAACAGGGGCGAACAGCCCAGGGCCTGACGGTCCGACAAGGGGTCGCTGACCTTGTCCTTGCCGTTATGGAAGGCGCCGCCCACGCTGCCTTCCACGAAGAGGTCCGGCGTGACGTCAATCGTCCACGTGAGGCCCGTATAGGCGAAGCTTGTCCGGCCATCGAAATTCAGGCTGCCGCCGAAATGGGGACGGGGGATGAAGTAGCTCGTGAACAGATCCGAGGCCGTGAAGGGCTTTGCGAGGAGAATTTCACCGGTGAGATTGGCCGACCCGCCCTCGCCCTCGGGGCCCCAGGGGTCCTGCGCGGAAAAGCCGATGCGGAATTCGGAGAGAAGACTCGGCTGGGCCGAGGTGGTGGAGAGAGACTTCCTGGCGTCGGCAGCAAATAGGCTCGTCGATCCTACGAACAGGACCAGAAGGCTCAAGCCTAGGGCTTTGCTGGCGCGCATTTTAAGAGAATCCACCGCTCAATGAATGAGGCCATCAGGCTACGCCCGTTATGGCTAATGTTCTCTTAATACAAACCGTGGCGAAAAAGTGTCAATACGAGGAAAGCTAAGCCGCTCTCCACCAGATTACGCCCATGATGACGATGATGGCGAGAAACTGAAGCAGCACACGCATTCTCATGAGGTGCTGCGACCGGTTGGCGCTGCCGCCGCGAAGCATGTTGATGAGGCCGAGAAGCAGCACGAAGGCAACGGCCAGAACGGCAATCGGGACAATGAGATCGGCAAAGCTGGTCATCGGAATTCCACAGGCGGAGAAAAGGTCCGGCGATTCGGACCCTTGGACAGGAAAGGGGCCTCATCGCGCGAAGCCGGTCCCGTCTTAACCCTAAACTCAGTTCCTGCGAAGCAGGCGTTCGAAGTAGTCGAGCTCTTCCTGCGGCCGCGTCGGGTCGCCGAGCTTGCGTCGAAGCTCTTCCAGGATGCGCTGAGCCCGCTGGGCAGGCGATTCATTGACGTTAGGGACGCCATCCCGCGTGTTGTCCACGTAGCCCCTGTTTCGGGTGGGGCGGCCTAAAGGATCGTTGTTCTGCTGTCCGGCCTGACCCTGACCCTGCGGTTCGCCCTGACCGGGCTGATCGCCCGCCTGCTCGTTACCCTGGCCTTGCTGCATTTGCTGCATCTGTTGTGCCATGCCCTGCATGCCGCGGCGGAGGTTCTCGAGAGCGCGCCCTTGCGCATCGACGGCAGGTCCGTCCTGTCCTTGGCCGAGAGCTCCTTCGGCCTCGCGCATGGCGTCTTCAGCCTCGCCGAAGCCCTGCTCGCTCTGCATGCCCATGCCTTCCATGCGCCGCTGCAAGTCCTGAAGCCGCTCGCGCAGCGCCTGCTGCCTCTGCTGGAGGCCTTGCTGGTCCTGGGAGCCGTTTTCGCCCTGTTCCTGACCGTTACCCTGCTGGCCCTGTTGCCCTTGCTGGCGCTGTCCCTGCTGACGCTGGCCTTGCCGCTGTCCCTGGCGGGGAGCATTGCGGTCGCCCTGCTGCATGCGCCGGTTCTGGCCCTCGCGGAACGTTTCGTCACGCAGGTCCTGCTGCTCACGTGCCATGTCTTCGAGATCACGCATGGCCTGATTCATCTCCCGCGAGAGCGGGTCGGTCATGCGGCCGTTGGGCTGCGCCGTCTGGAGGTTTTCGAGGATGTTGCGCAACTGTTCGAGGAGCCGCTGCGCCTCCGCCATGTCGCCGCGGCGCATGGCGTCCTCCATCTGCTGCAGCATGCGGTTGAGGTCGTCCTGCGTGATCATCCGGTCGGGAGCGCGCTGGTTCTGGTTCTCGGCCTGCTGATTCTGCTGCATCCGCTGGGCGAACTCGCGCAGGAACTTGTCCATGGCCTGACGCAGTTCGTCCGTGAGGCGCCTGATCTCGTCGTCGGGCGCGCCGCGCTCCATGGCCTCTTTCAGGCGTTCCTGGGCAGCACGCAGCTCCCGCTCCGCATCGGAGAGGTTCCCGTCCTCGATCTGCAGCGCCATGGACCAGAGCCAGTCGGCGACTTCAAGCAGCGACTCGTCGGCCTTCGCGACGCGCAGGCGCTCGGCCGCTGTGCGCAGGCCCATGAACACGCCCCATTGCGGCGTGAATTCCTCAGGTGCGATCAGAAGGGCGTCGAGGGCGATTTGCACGCGCTTGCGATCATCGGGGGCCAGCACGAGATTGCGTCGCTGCTCCACAAGGGCTTTCGCGAGCGGATTGGTGAAGGGGCGCTGCGGCAGGGTGAGGGTGATGGCCTCGCTCGTCGCTTCCTGCCCTGCTTCATCCTTGGCCTTGAGCCTGATGGTCACCGGCGCGCCGGCCCAGGGATGGTTCGTGAGATCGACCGGAGAGCGGGTGTCGGGCGCATTCTCCTCGTGGCTCGGGAGGGTCAGCGTGAGCGAAGGAGCCGGAACCAGGGAGCGGCCTTTGCTGCCATCGGCCTTCTCCACCAAGCCTTCGAGCGAGGTAATGCCGTAATCGTCCTTGCCCTTGTAGACGAGGGTGAAGGTGCCGCGTGCATTGATCTCGGGGGGGGCGGTGAAGGCGATTTCGGGCATACGGTCGGGAATGGCTTCCAATTTCAGTGTCACGCTGTGGGCAAAGCCTGTGCTGACGGTCAGCTCGGTGCTGCCGTCGAGCGTAAAGCGCTCCTCGCGCAGGTCCGCGCGCTGATTGCCCTTGGGCGGCAGGGGAGTCAGGCCCTTCCCCGGCTTGATCTCCGCCGTGCCGTCGCCGGCGACGCGAATGACGACGGTGGAGCGGATCGGCGCACGAAGGTCCTGGCCCCTGGCAAGGTCGATCATGAGCGGCGGCGTACGGGTATAGAGCGGCGGATCGATCCAGCCATCGATACGGAAGGCGGGCGCCGAAGCCGACGCTTCCCGCCAGTCGAAGGCCGCCTTGAGGCGCGATCCGATCTCGGGCCCTGCCACGAAGGCGCTCGTCACAAGCGCAAGAATGCCTGCCGCCCGAAGCGCATAACGGTCGCGCCGGGGCATGTCGGGGCGGGGAGGGGCGACCCGCATCCGGCCGATGGCCTCCTCGGCCCGCTTGCGATGAAGGGACCAGAGGGCCCGCGTGCCGGGATCGGTTGCGCCGAGCGCCAAGCTATCGTCGAGCACCCGAGCGGGGCCGTGGCTCAGGCCGGTGTCGCGGTCGAGACGGTCGAGAGCACGCGTGCGGCTGGGCATGCGCAGCCGCAGCAGGGGCCACAGAGACAGAAGGAAGGCGGCCGTAAAAAGGCTCAGGCCTATCGAGCGCCAGAAGGGCGCGACATCGAGCCAGAGACCGAACCAGGACAGCGTGAGGAAGAGAAGAACGATGGCGAGGGGCAGCCACAGCCGGGGCCAAGCATCCTCCCACCACAGCGACCAGCGCGCATGTGTGATCAGGCGCCCGAACCTCTTGCTCAGGTTGCTCTGCGCAGGCGACGGGTTCGGGCCTTCGCTCATGCCAAAAAGTCTCCGCAGCACGCTTGTGCTGACGCCCCCGTCGAGAAGCTAGCACGTCATGCCCGGATGACCAGCCGTCAAACGGGCACAAAGCGCCGCAAGGGGATTTTCCCGCGTCACATCCTCGTCAGCGACAGGACAACGGCGGAGCATGACCCCGGTTCGAGGCCAAGTGCCTTAAGCCAGCCAGTCGGGAACCCGGTCGAGGCCGATCAGATCCTCGTAGGAGGGACGGGGCCGCACCACCGCGCTCTCCGCGCCACGCACCAGAACTTCCGGCACGAGGAGGCGCGTGTTGTAGGTGGTGGCCTGCACGGCGCCGTAGGCACCTGCCGTCATCACGGCGATGAGATCGCCCGGCTTCACCGCCGGCATGTCGCGGGACAAGGCGAGATAGTCGCCCGTCTCGCACACGGGGCCAACCACATCTGCAACGATGTGCGGCGTGCCGGGCGAAGGCTCCACCACGGGCTTGATGTTATGGAAGGCGTCATACAGTGTCGGACGGATGAGATCGTTCATCGCCGCATCGACGATCACGAAGGTGCGATCCGCACCCTCCTTCACGTAGATGACCTTGGCGATCAGCACGCCCGCATTGCCCGCGATCAGGCGGCCCATTTCAAAAACGAGCTTGAGGCCGAGATCCTTCGTGTGGCGCTTGATGATCTCAGCATAGGCCTGCGGATCCGGCGGCGGCGCATTGTCTTCGCGATAGGGCACGCCGAGACCGCCGCCGAGATCGATGTGGTGGAGCTTGTGCCCATCCGCCATCAGGTCGCGGGCGAGTTCGGCCAGAAGCGCGGTGGCATTGTCGTAAGGCGTGAGATCCGTGATCTGGCTGCCGATATGCATGTCGACGCCGGTGATCTCGATTCCCTTCAGCTTGGCGGCGCGGGCATAGACGTCGCGGGCGCGGGAGATCGGAATGCCGAACTTGTTCTCGGACTTGCCCGTCGAAATCTTCTTGTGCGTCTTGGCATCCACATCCGGGTTGATGCGGATCGAAATCGGTGCACGCCGCCCCTTGGAGAGCGCGACCTCGGAGAGAGCCTCCAGCTCAGGTTCGGATTCGACATTGAAACAGAGGATTCCGCTGTCGAGGGCAAAGGCCATCTCGGTCTTTGTCTTGCCGACACCGGAGAACACCACGCGTTCGCCCGGCACGCCCGCGGCCAATGCACGGCGCAGCTCGCCTTCCGAGACGATGTCCATGCCGGCGCCCAGGCGCGCCAGCGTTTTCAGCACCGCCTGATTGGAATTCGCCTTCATGGCGTAGCAGACGAGAGCATCCGTATCCGCGAAAGCCTCGGCCAAGACCCGATAATGCCGCTCAAGAGTGGCGGTGGAGTAGCAATAAAATGGGGTGCCGACCTCGTCCGCGAGGCGGCGCAAGCTGACGTCCTCCGCGTGGAGGACTCCGTCGCGATAAGCGAAATGGTGCATCAGGCGGCCTTACAGCAGCGGGTCAAGGATAAAGGGCTCTTTGGGGATGGTATAGCCGCGATTGGGCTTCGAGCGGGGCGTGCCGACCGGGGACGGCAGGGTGGCCTGATCGGCGGCTCCCTGCTGCGCCTCGGGAGCAGATCCGTCCGGCGGCGGCTCAAGCGCGCCGCGACGGCCGCAGGCCGAGAGACCAAGAACGAGAGCGCCCGCAACGAGAGCTATGCGGACGAGAGATAGGCTGGGCGACATCAGAAGCTCCGAATTGCGACGCACCATAGCGGCAAACCTCTAGCAGAGGCGAGAGGGAAGTTAAGGATGTCGGCCGGAGTTCTCGGGGATAAAGTCTTGCAGGTGCAGAGATGAAAAGGTTAGAGGCGGGGTGGCCCCCGCCTCTGCATGCTAGAAGTAATGGAAATCGGGGATAACAGGTTGGGCGTATCGTATGCCTGAGGCCCCTGAATAATCCTGCGGCTCATGCCACCAGTAATCTGCGGGATTCTTGAAATATTTTTGGTTGTTCTCTCCGAGGGTCGTATACAGGAAATCAGAATTGCCCCAGGCTCCCTCTTTGCCGCCTACGTAGCGAGGCCCTGAATAGAACCCTGGCTCCTTTGAGATATCGCCATATTCTTTCTTCAGGTAGGTATATTTATTGTACGGCGGGTTTTTGCGGCTATTGTACAGGTCGTAAATCGGCATGTTCGCTCCTCATTTTGATCTGTAATAACATACAGACAAAATTCAGATGGAGCGCCAGCCTCGTTCTTCAACCAACTGAATGAAACAAAATACATGCAATTTTAAGTGGTTTCGCATGCAATTAGAGTTGTGAAGCATATAGTAACTCGGCTTTTGGAACTTCAGCCCTTCTTAAGCTGAGTCACTTGCAGACAACGCTGCAACACATAACATTGGGAAAATGCTTCTTTACCGCCGCCATCGTCGATTGATTACCGCCGTTCTCCTCATCTGCGCGATGGGAGGTGCTGCCATCTGGTATTCGCTTGGTAGGGCGAGCCTCGACAGAACCACAAGGGAATGCGAAGCGGCAGCATCCATCGGAGAACGGCTACGGCCTTTTGCAAAGGGAGAGTTGGCGGCGATCAGCGTCGACAAGACCCCGCAGCTGCCGCCGGCGGTTGCCTTCAATGGCCCGGAAGGACAGCCGATGAGCCTGTCCGACTTCAAAGGCAAGATGGTCCTCGTCAATCTTTGGGCGACATGGTGTGTGCCCTGCCGACAGGAAATGCCGGCTCTCGACAAGCTCCAGGCGGATCTGGGCGGCGCCGATTTCCAGGTGGTCGCCATCAATGTGGATACGCGCAATCCCGACAAGCCAAAGGCGTGGCTGCAGGAAAACGGCATCAGGAATCTCGCTTATTATGCCGATCCGGCCGGCAAGCTGCTCCAGGTCCTGCAGAGATCGGGCCATGTGGTCGGGCTGCCGACGACCTTCGTCGTCGACGCCTCGGGCTGCGAGATCGCGCTCCTGAAGGGTCCTGCCGAATGGGCCTCGCCCGATGCGCTGGCCTTCATCCGTACGGCGCTCGGCAGATCCTAATTCCTCAAAACCTCCTCCATCCTCCTCAGGATGAGGGTCGCGCTTGAGAGGGAGCGTTAAATCCGGAACGCGCCCTCGCCGTCTGGCTGCCCGAGCACGCCGGAAAAGGCGGGTTTCGAGAGCCGCCATGGACGATCCATAGCCTTCCGGGTCTCGCCTTTCTGGAGCGGGCGCGGGATACCGTCGGCCGAGATCTCCTCAATCACGAGAAACCCGAGGCGCTGCAGCATCGTAGCCGCCATCTTGGTGGCGACGTCATCCGCCCGCACGGACAGGGAGCCTGCGGCGTAGATGCGTTCGATCAGGGTTTTGGGATGGTACGGCGCCGCTGCCTTGCGCGGCTTGAACGGGACGACATTCGTCGTCTCTGGCTCGAACATGGAAGACCCCCGATTTCGCCGCCCGGTTCTGTTTTTCTGGGCGGCATTCTCTTGAGCCAAAATGTAGGAAGCCGAGCCGTTTTTCGGAATGCGACATAAACCGCCCCCGTTCAGGGCCACGGTGCAATAAAAAGCGGGGCCAAGCCCCGCTTTGATGCCTTCCTTCATGCGAAGGCGGATCAGGCGCTCTGCTGAACCTGGATGCCCTTGTCGGCGAAGAGCTGCTGCAGCTCGCCCGCCTGGAACATCTCGCGGGTGATGTCGCAGCCGCCGATGAACTCGCCCTTCACATAGAGCTGGGGAATGGTCGGCCAGTTGGAATAATCCTTGATGCCCTGGCGGATGGTCTCGTCCTCGAGCACGTTGATGCCTTTATAGGGCACACCCAGGTAGTTGAGGATCTGGACCACTTGGCTCGAGAACCCGCACATGGGGAATTGCGGCGTGCCCTTCATGAACAGCACCACGTCGTTGGATTTCACTTCGTTGTCGATGATCTGGTTGGCGTCAGCCATGGAGGTCTCCTGTTCCGCAGCGGTCAAGGCGCTGGGTTCATCTTCAATTGTCGGGTGCCAGCGTCGTCAATGCAAGGGCATGGAGCGCGCCGCCCATGCGGCCCTGCAGCGCCGCATAGACCATCTGGTGCTGCTGGACCCGGGACTTGCCCTTGAAGGCCGAAGACGTGACGGTGGCGGCGTAATGGTCGCCGTCGCCCGCCAGATCCTTGATCTCGACGACCGCATCCGGCAGGGCGGCCTTGATCATGCTCTCGATATCGCGTGCATCCATTGCCATGGATCAAACTCCTCAGGCTTTTCCGGCCATGTAGTCAGGCAACCAGGATTCGTGAGCCGTCTTCAGCTGCTTCACGGATATGGCCTGCCGGCCCGGCAGAATCAACGAATCGCCGCCCGTCATGCCCAGCGTCACAGCCTGGATGCCGACAGCGCTGGCCTCGTAGAGAATGTCGGCGGCCGCATCCTCATCGACGGCAATGAGATAGCGCGCCTGATCCTCGCCGAAGAGGAAGGCGTGGAGCGGCATGCCTTCCGGCATAGCCGTGATCTCGGCGCCGACGTTGCCTGCCATCGCCATTTCGGCGAGTGCCAGTGCAATGCCACCGTCGGAGCAGTCGTGCACCGTCTTCACCTGACCGGAACGGATGAGCTGGCGGATGAAGTCGCCGTTGCGCTTTTCCGCAGCGAGGTCTACTGGCGGCGGAGCCCCTTCCTCGCGGCCGCAGATGTCGCGGAGATAGATCGACTGGCCGAGCCAGCCCTGCGTGGCTCCGATCAGAATGATGGCCTCGCCCTCGTTCTTGAAGGCGATGGAGGCATTCACCGTCACATCGTCGATGAGGCCCACGCCGCCGATGGCGGGAGTGGGAAGAATGCCCTGGCCGTTGGTCTCGTTGTAGAGCGAGACGTTGCCGGACACGACCGGGAAGTCGAGTTCGCGGCAGGCTTCGCCGATGCCCTTCAGACAGCCTACGAACTGGCCCATGGATTCTGGCCGCTCGGGGCTTGCGAAGTTGAGGTTGTCGGTAATCGCGAGCGGCAGACCGCCGACCGCCGTGATGTTGCGCCAGGCTTCCGCCACCGCCTGTTTGCCGCCCTCGAAAGGGTCGGCCTCGCAATAGCGCGGCGTCACGTCGGTGGTGAGCGCAAGGCCCTTCGGTCCGTCCTCGACGCGCACAATGGCCGCATCGCCACCTGGCGTCTGCACGGTGTTGCCGAGGATGAGGTGATCGTACTGCTCCCACACCCAGCGCTTCGAGCATTGGTCCGGCGAGCCGACGAGCTTCAGAAGCGCTTCGGCTTCCGACATCGGAGCCTTCACGCTTTCCGGCGCGATCATGGGCTGCTTGGGATATTCCACCCACGGACGGTCATAGATCGGAGCCTCGTCGCCGAGCTCCTTGATCGGGAGATCGGCCTTCACCTCGCCCTGGTGCTTGATGACGAAGCGCAGCGTGTCGGTGGTCTTGCCGATGACGGCGAAGTCCAGGCCCCACTTGTGGAAGATGGCCTCGGCCTGCTTTTCCATGCCGGGCTTGAGCACCATGAGCATGCGCTCCTGGCTCTCGGAGAGCATCATCTCGTAGGCCGTCATGCCCTCTTCGCGGCAGGGCACCTTGTCGAGGTCGAGTTCGACGCCGAGATTGCCCTTCGCGCCCATCTCGACCGCGGAGCTGGTGAGACCGGCAGCGCCCATGTCCTGGATCGCGATCACCGCGCCGGACTTCATGAGTTCGAGGCAGGCCTCTAACAGCAGCTTCTCGGCGAAGGGATCGCCGACCTGCACGGTGGGGCGCTTCTCCTCCGACGCATCGTCGAATTCGGCGGAGGCCATGGTGGCGCCGTGGATGCCGTCGCGGCCGGTCTTGGAGCCGAGATAGACGATCGGGTTTCCGACGCCGGTGGCCTTCGCGTAGAAGATTTCGTCCGTGCGCGCGAGGCCGACCGCCATGGCGTTGACGAGGATGTTGCCGTTGTAGCGCTTGTCGAAGCCGACGCTGCCGCCTACCGTCGGCACGCCGAAGGAGTTGCCGTAGCCGCCGATGCCCGCCACCACGCCAGAGACGAGGTGAGGCGTCTTCGGATGATCCGGCTCGCCGAAGCGCAGGAAGTTGAGCGATGCGATCGGGCGCGCGCCCATGGTGAACACGTCGCGAAGAATGCCGCCAACGCCCGTCGCCGCGCCCTGATAGGGCTCGATGAAGGACGGGTGGTTGTGGCTTTCCATCTTGAAGATGCAGGCCAACCCGTCGCCGATATCGATCACGCCCGCGTTCTCGCCCGGGCCCTGGATCACCCAGGGCGCCTTGGTCGGCAGGCCGCGCAGATGGATGCGCGAGGACTTGTACGAGCAGTGCTCGTTCCACATGGCGGAGACGATGCCGAGCTCGGTGAGCGTCGGCTCGCGGCCGATAAGCTTCACGAAGCGATCGTATTCGTCGGCTTTAAGCCCGTGCTCCTTGACCAGCTCCGGGGTGATGGCGACGTCGTTGCGGATCATCAGTGTCTCGTCTCTTGAAGAAATCAGGCAGCGCGGGGGAAAGACGACACGAGGCTCTCGAACAGGCCGCGCCCATCGGTGCCGCCCACGAGATCTTCGATCAGGTTTTCCGGATGAGGCATCATGCCGAGCACGTTGAGCTTGTCGGAGTAGATGCCCGCGATGGAGTTCATGGAGCCGTTGCGGTTGGCGTCAGCCGTCACATGGCCTTGCGCATCGCAGTAGCGGAAGGCGATGAGGCCTTCGCCTTCGAGCCGCTCCAGCGTCTCCCCATCCGCCGTGTAATTGCCCTCGCCATGCGCGACGCAGACGTCGATGGCCTGCCCCTGCGCATAACGCTTGGTGAAGGCGGTGTCGTTGCGCTCCACTTTCAGGAACTGGCGATGGCAGATGAACTTGAGGTTCGCGTTGCGCATCAGGATGCCGGGCAGAAGGCCCGACTCGCAGAGGATCTGGAAGCCGTTGCAGATGCCGAGCACGAGGCCGCCGCGCGCCGCGTGCGCCCTCACCGCATCCATGACCGCCGCGCGGCCCGCGATGGCGCCGCAGCGCAGATAGTCGCCATAAGAGAAGCCGCCGGGCAGAACCACGAGATCCGTGCCCTTGGGCAGCTCGTGCTCGGCATGCCAGACCTTCTGGACGTCGGAGCCAGCCTGCTTGAGGGCCCGCACCACATCGCCTTCGCGATTGGAGCCGGGGAAGACGATGACAGCGGATTTCATGTCAGCCTCACACGATCTCGACGCGGTAGTTTTCGATTACGGTATTCGCAAGCAGCTTCTCGCAGGCCGCCTTCAGCGAGGCCTCGGCCTGGGTCTTGTCTGCGGTTTCGAGCTCGATGTCGAAGACCTTGCCCTGGCGAACGCCGGCGATGCCGTCCACGCCGAGGGACTTCAAGGCCCCTTCGATAGCCTTGCCTTGGGGGTCGAGAACGCCGTTCTTGAGAGTGACGGTGACGCGAGCTTTCATGGGAGGCCTCAGGCTGTTGCGATGTGCCCCACGCCATAAAGCCATTAGCCGCAAGAAACAACGGCTTCGGAGCATGATCCGGTGAAGTGGTCACCGGTTCGCCGCAAGATTATGCGGAATTTCGGCTCATGTGCCCAATTCACGGGCAGCGACGTCACGGGCCGTCTGCTGCACCACCTCGGGGGAGAGGCCGATCACCAAGACAACCTTCAGATCCTTGCCGGAACGGTGGCCCAGGGCAGCACCGAAGGCGGGGGGCTTTTTGCCGTCCATGGGAGTCAGGCTGATCGTGAAGCCCGGATAGGGCGCGTCCTTCAGGCGCTCGACGGAAACTTCCGTCCGCACCGGCTTCTTGGGATCGACAGGGGAGCGAAGGGCGCGGGCGAGGCGCTCCGGATCCTTGAGAATGGTGTCCGTGATTGCGGCGTCCCTGCCTTTCAGGCGAATAACGCTGACGGCCAGACCCGGGCTGCAGGAGGGCGGGGCGCAGAACGAGAGGGCGATGGGCTCGGCCCGGTCCTCGGCGAGCCATTTGCGTAAGGGCAGGGCATCCCAGGAGGCATCCATCGGAAGGCCCGCCACGGTGCGGGGAATGTGGTCGCAAGCGGCGAGGCCAATGGCGACGAGCAGGATCAGGGTGCGGGAGAGCAGGCGAAGCGGCATGGTTCCTTGTAACGTCAAACCCGTGACGAGGTCGATGGGGCGTTTCTTCCCTCTCCCTTGCGAGGGGCTGGTGGGGGCGCAAGGGCAGAGCATGACACTGCCGTCATGGCCGGGCTTGACCCGGCCATCCACGTTTTGGAGCCACCACGGATCAAAGACGTGGATCCCCGGCCCAAGGCCGGGGATGACGAGCGAGTTGAACCCTCGCTCACCCAGTTCTTCCATCCCACTCCTGCCCCTCCCCGCAAGCGGGAGAGAAAAGAGCGGTGCTTCCACGAGAAAGCCCGGCGCTCGGGCCGGGCTTTCATACCATTCAAAGGCTGCTTCTTTACTGCACGAGGCGCGGACCGCCGGTCACGATGCTCTCGTTCTCCGCCAGGATGCCGAGGCGGCGGGCGACCTCCGTGTAGGCCTCCACCAGCCCGCCCATGTCGCGGCGGAAGCGGTCCTTGTCGAGCTTGTCCTTGGACTTGATATCCCAGAGACGGCAGGAATCGGGGGAGATCTCGTCGGCAACGACGATCCGCATCAGCTCGCCCTCCCAGAGGCGGCCCGTCTCCAGCTTGAAGTCCACCAGGCGAATGCCGACGCCGAGGAAGAGGCCGGACAGGAAATCGTTGACGCGGATGGCGAGCGCCATGATGTCGTCGATTTCCTGAGGGGAGGCCCAGCCGAAGGCGGTGATGTGCTCTTCCGAGACCATCGGATCGCCCAGCTCGTCGTTCTTGTAATAGAATTCGATGATCGAGCGGGGAAGCTGCGTCCCTTCCTCGAGGCCGAGTCTCTTGGCGAGCGAGCCCGCCGCGACGTTCCGCACGACGACCTCAAGGGGGATGATCTCCACCTCGCGAATCAGCTGCTCGCGCATGTTCAGGCGGCGGATGAAGTGAGTGGGAACGCCGATATCGTTCAGATGCTGGAAAAGGAATTCCGAGATCCGGTTGTTGAGCACGCCCTTGCCGTCGATCACTTCATGTTTCTTGGCGTTGAAGGCGGTGGCGTCATCCTTGAAGTGCTGGATGAGCGTTCCGGGTTCGGGGCCCTCATAGAGGACCTTCGCCTTGCCCTCATAGACGCGACGGCGACGATTCATAGGCGTGTACCGTGGTTTGAGAAAATCCATATTGCCGTGGGCTCCTGGGTCAAAATTGGTGCAGTTCCGCGGCCGGCGTAGGCGCGGCTTTAAACCAGCGCTCCGCTTGAGGGCAACCTATCCGATCCATAGGACGAGCACAACGCGCAGGGGAGGGGCAGGCTTTAAAAGCCTCCTTAAGCACCTTCTTCTAGATAGGAATGGCATGGCGTTGGCGCGAGTGCGCCCTTATATCGCATGACGGGACCAGTTAGAGAGGACCATCCATGACCCTTTTCAACGAGCGCGAAGACACTTTCGAGAAGCAATTCGCCCACGACCAGGAACTGCGCTTCAAGGCCACGGCCCGCCGCAACAAGCTGCTCGGACTCTGGGTCGCCGAACAGCTGGGCAAGACCGGCGATGAGGCCGACGCCTATGCCAGAACCGTCGTCCGGGCCGATTTCCAGGAGCCGGGGGATGCGGATGTGCTTCGCAAGGTCCGGCAGGATCTCGACAGTGCGGGCAAGACCATGGGCGAGGCCGAGCTGGGCGCCAAGCTGCAACAGCTGATGGCCCAGGCCATCGAGGAGATCAAGGCGGGGCTATGAGCCCCGCCTGCCGTTTAAGCTTCAGTTCGAACCAACAGAAACGCCATTACAAGAAAAGAGCATCATGCTGATCAATCCATCCTTCCCCGACCTCCTCAGAGGGGGCACGCCCCTGCTCACGGCCTGGTGCGGCATTCCTGAGCCTTCCGTTCCGGGGCTTCTCGCGCGGGAGGAGTTCGATGCGGTGGTGATGGACATGCAGCACGGCACCATCGACTTTGCCGCCGCCCTCCGGGCCGTGCCGCTGATCGCAGCGGCGGGAAAGCCGGCTCTCGTGCGGATTCCGGTGGGCGAGTTCGCCACTGCCTCGCGCTTCCTGGACGCCGGCGTCTCGGGGGTGATCGCGCCTATGATCAACACCATCGAGGATGCTCGGCGCTTCGCCTCCTTCATGAAGTTCCCGCCCGTGGGCGCGCGGAGCTGGGGCGCCTATGGCGCGATCTCCCTCTCGGGTCTCGAGCCTGCAGAGTACCTGCGCCAGGCCAACGATCTCACCGTCTCCTTCGCCATGGTGGAGACCCGAGAAGCGCTCGCCATTTTGGATGACATCTTGGAAGTCCCCGGTATCGACGGCGTCTTCATCGGTCCGGCGGACCTCTCCATTGCGCTGTCGGGTGGCAGGGGTGTGGACCCGTCCAGCCCCGAGGTCGACAAGGCCCTGGACCACGTGCTCGCCCGGGTGAGGGCGGCCGACAAGATCGCCGGCATCTATGCTCCTTCGGGTGCACGCGCCGGGGAGCTTGCCCGCAAGGGCTTCAACATGGTCTCCATCGGCAGCGACAGCAGCATGCTGCGCGCCGGTGCCCAGGCCTCGTTGGCCGCAGCCCAGCAGGGCTGACGCCTTACGTGACGGGGCTGCCCTCCCGCGCCTTGGCCACACGGTAATAGGCCCAAAGCACCTTGGCGGCCACACCCCGCCAGGGGCGCCAGCGCTCCGCAAGAGCCGTCAGCGCCCTCGCATCGGGCCGCATGTCCAAGCCATACGCGATCCGGGCAGCCTCCTGAACGGCGAGATCCCCGCCTGGAAAAGCATCGGGATGGCCGAGGCAGAAGAGCAGGTAAATGTCCGCCGTCCAGGGGCCGATGCCCTTCACCCCAGTGAGGAGGTCATGAGCCTCGTCAGCCGGAAGTTCATGCAGTCGGTCGAGCGGCAGCAATCCTTCGATGATTGCGGAGGCGGTTGCACGGATCGTCCTGACCTTCATGGCCGAGAGGCCTGCCGCACGCAGCTCCTCGTCCGAAAGGCTCAGGAAGCATTCCGGGCTCGGTGGATCGAGGATCATTCTCAGCCGGCCCCAGATCGCCGCGGCGCTCGCCGTCGAGACCTGCTGCCCGACAATGATCCAGGCCAGGCCCTCGAAACCCGGCGGGCGCTTGCGCAGCTTCGGGGTGACGCCATCGGCGACAAGCGCCGCCATGACGGGATCTGCCTTGGCGAGCGCCTTCAGTCCCCTCTTGAGAACCGCTTCCGTTTCGAGGAGGGTGGCCATCAAATCCGTTCCTTGCTCCCTTGAAGGCCGTCCGTGACGCAGCCCGTATTCCGATTTGCTCCCAGCCCCAACGGACGGCTTCACCTTGGCCATGCCTATTCGGCCCTGCTCAACGATGCCCTCGCCCGCCGGCTCGACGGCCGCTTCCTGCTGCGCATCGAGGATATCGATATCACACGCTGCCGTCCGGAATACGAGAGGGCGATTTACGAGGATCTCGCCTGGCTCGGTCTTCACTGGGAGAAGCCGGTGCGCCGGCAGGCGGAACATTTCTCGGATTACGGGGCCGCCTTCCAGGTGCTGAAGGGCAGGGGACTCGTCTATCCCTGCTTCTGCTCCCGCAGGCACATTGCGGAGAAGGTCGAGGTAATCGAGGCGCAGAGCGGCAAGGCTTGGCCGCGCGATCCTGACGGCGCTCCCCTTTATCCGGGGATCTGCAAGGGGCTTTCTTCCGAGGAGGTCGCGAGAAGGATCGGCGCCGGCGAGCCGCATGCGTGGCGCATCGACAGCGAGGCCGTGCGGAAACGTTCTCCCGGCCCCCACACCTTCACGCGGTTTTCTCCCGATGGCGATGAAGAAGTCGTTGAGGCTGATCCCTGGCGCTGGGGCGATACCGTGATCGTGCGCAAGGATGTGCCGACGAGCTATCATCTCTCCGTCGTCGTGGACGATGCACTGCAGGGCGTCACCCATGTGGTGCGCGGCCAGGATCTCGAGGCCGCAACCGATCTGCACGTGCTCCTGCAGGAGCTGCTCGGCTTGGCCACGCCGCTCTACCACCATCACGGGCTGATCCTCAATCCGGGCGGGGACAAGCTCGCAAAGAGCAGAAAATCGGAAGCCTTGTTCGAGTTGCGGGCACGAGGTGTAACAGCTGCCGAGATCCGGCAAAAGCTCGGCTTTGCGCCTTAACCCACACCCAGCACGTAGAGCCACAGCAGAGTGGTGCCGAGCGCCAGAGCCGTCGAGAGCGTCACCGCGCTCGATGCCAAGGCGACGCCCTCATTGTAGCGCTCCGCGAACAGATAGGCGTTGATACCTGAGGGACACGAGGCGAAGAGCACGGCTACTCCCGCCCAGACAGGTGGCATCTCGAACACGTAGTTGGCGAGGAGCAGCACCACGAGCGGATGCACAACGAGCTTGAGAACGGAAATGACCGTCGGCAGCTTCCAGCCCATCTTCATCCCGTAGCGGCGCAGGGCGATGCCCATAGAAATCAGAGCGCAGGGAACGGCCGCGCTCGCGAGCAGGTCCACGATCTGCCAGAGCGGTGCCGGAACGGCATGGGCGATGGGGCGAAGGGCAGAGCCTGCCAAAATGCCGATGACGATGGGGTGCGTTGCCAGTCGGCGCAGGATGATCAGGGGCGAAGCCTGGCGTCCTTCGGCCAGCACCGTGGCGAGCGTCATGGTCACCGGCAGATGCACCGCGAGCAGCAGAAAGAGTGGCACCGCGCCCTCGTCGCCATAAGCCTTGAGGATCATGGGCACACCCACGAAGACGGTATTGGCTTGGCCTGCCGAGAAACCGGCCACGACGCTCGATACACCCTTGATCCCGAAGAAGCGCCTGCCGATCGTGGTGGCGAGCACCCATGCCACAGCCACACCCACGAAGTAGGCGATCCAGTAGCCCCACGGCTGCACCTCCGGAATCTCGGCCTTCACGAGAGTGCGGAAGATCAGGCATGGCACGGAGAGGGTGAAGACGAATTCGGAGAGACCCTCACCCATGCGCTCGGACACGAAGCTCGTCTGGCGTGCGATATAGCCGATCCCGATCAGGCCGAAGACCGGAAAGACGATCATAACGAGGTCAAGCATGATGAGGATCAGCGCAGGTCTGCACGCTGGGAGAGGCTCGCCGATGCGGCCCCATGGGCCATGAGCTCGTCCACCTGTTCGCGTTGGCGCTTGAAATCGGCAAGGCTGCGGCCATCGAGTTCACGCCCTTGTGGCAGGCGGATCTTCAGCGGATCGACGAAGCTGCCGTTGATGAGCACTTCGTAGTGGAGGTGCGGGCCCGTCGAGAGGCCCGTGCTGCCGAGGTAGCCGATGACTTGGCCCTGACGAACCCTGGTGCCCGGAGCCATGTTCTTGGCGAAGCCCGACATGTGGGAATAGGTCGTGACATAGCCGTTGGCGTGCTGAATCTCGATATGGCGTCCATAACCGGACTTCCAGTCGGCGAAGCGGATCGTTCCGTTGCCGGCGGCCAGGATAGGCGTGCCGACCTTGTTGGCCCAGTCGATGCCCGTATGCGGCCGGGAATAGCCGAGGATCGGATGGAAGCGCGAGCCGAAGCCCGAACGCAGGATGCCATCGGAGATGGGTTTGCGGATCAGGAACTTCTTGAGGGAGCGTCCGGTCGTGTCGAAGTAATCGATGGTCCCGTCATCGCCCTGGTAGCGATAGACGCTGCGCGATTCCCCGCCCACTGTCAGCGAGGCATAGAGGACTTCCGGCGATCCGCCGTCGTCATCCGTACCGAAGAAAACCTCGAAGGTGTCCCCCTGCGAGACGCGGCGCTGGAAATCGACGTCGTACCCGAAGATGCGCACGAGCTCGTCCACGGTTTGACGCGGAAGGTCGTTCTTGAGGGCGGTCTCGTAGAGGCTCTCGTAGAGGCGGGTTCCGCCGGGTTCCTCGTCCTCGGCGACATCGTCCTCCTCGGGGGCCTCGTTGCCCTTGCGGTTGGAGGGGTCCACGGGGGGCGTCACAGATACGAAGATGCCGCGGTCGTTCGTGGCGGCAATTCCTTCGATCCCTTTTTCGCCAAAGGCAATGACACGCACGATCTGCCTGGGGTCGCCCAGGCGCGGACCGGGCGCGATGAGAATGCGAAGGCGCTGACCTTCCATCATCGATGCGACCTGCATCCGTGCCGACAGAGCCGTGGTGATCGCCGCGATCTGCTGCGGGGTCGCCCCATAGCTGCGCAGGATCGTCTCCAGCGTCTCGCCCTTCCGGAGAACCACATCGCGCTCCTCGATCAAGGGGGCGACGGCCTTCTGTTCGATCTTGGGCAGCTCGGTGACGTTCTCGGGCATGACCCGGACTTCGATCGTGCTGAAGGCAGTATCCACGACATGGGCATAGCCCAGAGCATCGCCGAGCCCATCGGGCTGGCGCAAGGTGCGCGACAGCATCTGCTGGGCCGGGATCGGAACGGAGGTGCGGCGCCCGGTTTCGCCCGCAACGCGGCGCTCCTCTTCCAGGATGGCCATGACATCGTTGTCGGTCAGAGACGGTGCGCTGGCCTCGATGACCATGGCGGCCAGGTCCCGCCGGACCACGGAGACATCCGCGTCCGAGATTTCAGGCACCTGATCGATCTTTTCCTGCACATCCTCCGCAAAGAGGCGCAGGGGGTTGAACGGAGGAATATCGGAGGCGTAGGTGCCGGTCGTCAGGGAGAGGTTGGTGGCAATCCGCACGAATTGCCGAACCTTGATGGCCTCGCGATCACCATTGCGGATCGTCATGGGAGCTTTGAAGCTCTGCTTCGCGGATGCCGTCATCTCCGTCATGTTCAGCCTGTCGCCCTTGCGGGCAACATTTGAGGCGCGCTCTTCTTCCATGCCGGACTGAAGCTGGGCATTCAGGGCCGCCCGCTCGGGAGGCTGAGCGGATGTGGTTGCTGCCTCGATCGCAACATGGATGGAGGCACCGATCAGAACCGCGCCGGTGACGCCCGTCAGAATACTGGCGCCGAGCCAGCGCAGGTTGATGTCCCGCTTGTCCACTTCCGGGGCGGTCGCACCGTTGGAGCTCAAAGCGGGCTCATGGCCGAGTTCGATTCCGGACGACAGGCGCAAGGTTTCCCTGCGGGAAGCCCTCGGCTGGATGTCATCTGGAGGAACATGGCTCATGACAATCTTTATCGCGGTCGATGGGTTATCTTACTGCATAGATGCTGAAGGCGCTCTAGCACAAGAGAGGTCACCGGCACAGGCTTAACGGTTGAGGCCTGTGCGGGACTGTCTCTTCGAAACGAGGCGCCGTCGGGAGCGCTGCTTCAATCCTCACTGTGTCCGCAGTGAGGCAACGCCTGCGGAATCCTGTGAAGTGGTTCTGTCGAAGGCCCGGACTGCGCGGTTTCCGAAAGGCCGTCAAAAAACTTTCACAAGCGTGTTGACAGGGGAAAGACGACGGGCTTATAACCCGCCCATCGACGCCGCCGCTGATTGCGGATGGCGCCAAGACCTCCTTCGAATGCAGGCTCCTTGGCCTGACGTAAGTCAGGGCAAAAAGCACGTTCTGCGGAGGACTCATCTTCGGGTGAGGGTCGGCTCGGTTCTCGGGTTTCTCGAAAACGGGGTTGACAAAGAATACGAATGATCCTAAATCAGGTTCATCGCGGCGCTGCTAGGGAATGGCGGCTCCGATGTTTCCCTGACAGGCTGGCGGCTCAAGCCGGGTAAAACCGGACTGAGGCGCTGTTGTCATCGGAAACTGCATCTTGTGATGCT
>NZ_JBQWEL010000040.1:0-18075 GCF_052658925.1 Microvirga medicaginis
CAACTTTATGGATCTGGAAGCGATCGACGTTTGCCGGGTCGGCTTACAAGCGGTGCCGTTTTCAGAGTTATAGAACCGTCTGATAGATTCCGACCACGTCTTCGAAGCTCATGTCACGGGGGTTGGTGGCCAGGAGCCGCTGAATGCCGACCGTGACCTCCCGGGCCATGTCGGGAATATCTGCCTCGGTCACGCCCAGTTGGCTGAGCCTTGTCTCAAGGCCTACGAATTCGACCAGTGACTCCAGTTCGGAGACAAAGGCTTCCGCCGCCTCCTCATCGCTTGTGAAGCTGCGACCGGGCAGCAGGTGCGGTGCGAGTTCCGCATAAGCCTTCTTGGCGACAAGAATATTGAAGCGGAATACAGGCCCCATGACCAGCGCGTTGCTGTGGCCGTGAGGAATGTGGAAGCGCGCGCCCAGCGGATAGGACAGAGCATGTACTGCCGCCACCGAGGCGTTGACGAAAGCCATGCCGGCGAGCATCGACCCGACGAGCATGGCGGAACGCGCCTCGATGTCGGAGCCGTCAGTAACCACGCGACGGATATTGGCTCCCAGCAATTCCAACGCCTTAACCGCAAGAGCGTCGGCGACAACGTTTTTGCGTGTGCGGCTGGTATAGGCTTCGATAGCGTGAACCATCGCATCCAGCGCTGTGGCCGCCGTCACCCGCGGCGGCATGCCGAGCGTCAGTTCAGCATCCAGCAATGCGATATCGGGCAGAAGCTGTGAGGAATAGATCGCTTTCTTCTCATTGGCTTCGCTCGTGACAACGGAGACCCATGTCACCTCCGATCCCGTGCCGGCCGTGGTCGGAACCTGGATCAGCGGAAGACGGTGCCCGCGCGCCAGATCGACTCCGTACAGTTCCTCGACCTTCTGCTCGGAGCGTGTCAGAAGAGCGACCAGTTTTGCCGTATCGAGAGAGCTTCCGCCGCCGAGCCCAATGACGCCATCTGCTTGGAAGCTACGCGCCGTTTCGACGGCCGCGCGCACGACCCAGACGGGGGGATCGGCCTGAACCTGATCGAACACCGTCGCCGTCACGCTGGCTGCATCAAGAAAGGACGCGGCGCGCTCTGCGAGGCCGCAGGCGGCAATACCGGGATCGCACACGACAATCGCGCGGCTGACGCCGAGACCTGCCATCAATTCGCCCAGACGAGCCAAGCCACCGATCTCGCAGATGGCGCGAGGCGTGGTTTGAAAGGTGAAACTGGTCATATCAGGTTCTTCCTCTTCGTGGCCGTATTCTTTGCACCGATCCGGGAGCCCGAACTCAGCTTGCCGCACGGGCGTCTGCGGCGATGAGGTCCGCCCCCTTTTCCGCAATCATCAGTACCGCGGCCGCGGTATTGGCGGACACCATCGTCGGCATGATGGAGGCATCAACGATACGCAGGCCCTCAAGGCCGTAGACCTTCAGGCGTTCATCTACGACGGCACGCGGGCCTTTGCCCATGCTGCAGGTGCCCAGCGCATGATAGATCGTCTGGCCGTTGCGTCTGGCAAAATCGAGCCATTCGTCATCCGTGCTGACCTCGGGTCCCGGATTCATCTCATAGGCCCGGAAACGATCCATCGCAGGTTGCTCGACGATCTGGCGTGCGATGCGCATGCCACAAATGAGAGATTCCTGGTCCGTGCGGGTAGCGAGGAAGTTCGGACGGATCGCCGGCGGCGTGAGAGGATCCGGAGACTTGATATGAATGGACCCCCGCGACTCCGGCCGCATCTGCGTGACACCAATGGTCATGCCAGGTTCCTTGTCGAGCTTGCGCTCGCCGGCATTGGCGTAGCTCGCGTGCATGAAGAAGTATTGCACGTCCGGCGTTTCCAGTTCGGGCCGCGTCTTGACGAACCCGTGCGCGAGGCCCGTGCCGAAGGTGAGAATGCCCTTGCGCGTCAGGAAATACTGCGCCACGGCAGCGCCGAGACGCCATCCGCGCGTCAGCTCGTTCAACGTAACGGGCAGCTTCACGCGCCAGTTCATGCGCGTCGCGAAGTGGTCAATATAGTTGTTGCCCACTCCCGCAAGCTCATGGAAGACGGGGATGCCGACGGAGGCCAAGATCTGCGGATCGCCGATGCCCGAGAGCTCCAGCAGATGCGGCGTCTGCACGGCTCCTGCGGCAAGGATCACCTCGGCGCGTGCCCTCGCCCTCTTGACCTCGTTGCCGACTTTGTAGGTAACACCGACTGCGCGGCGGCCCTCGAAATCGATGCGGGTGACATGGGCGTGCGTCTTAACCTTCAGGTTCGGCCGCGACAGGGCCGGGCGGAGATAGGCATCCGCCGCGCTCCAGCGTCGCCCGTTGCGCTGATTGACCTGATAATAGCCGAAGCCCTCTTGGCTTTTCCCGTTGTAATCGGGATTGAACGGGTAACCTGCCTGCTTCGCCGCCTCGATGAAGGCCTTGGAAATTTCGGGGCGTTCGGACACACGCACAATATGAACGGGGCCGCTTCCGCCTCTCAGTTCGCTCTCGCCATCCTCGAAGGATTCGAGCTTCTTGAAGTAAGGAAGGACATCCTGGAAGCTCCAATCCGTTCCGCCGAGCTGCGCCCAGGTGTCGTAGTCCTGAGGCTGACCACGAACGAAGATCATGCCGTTGATGAGCGTCGATCCACCGAGGCCTTTGCCGCGCGGCACGACGATGCTCCGGTTGTAGACATTCTCCTCCGGCTCGGTTTGGAAACGCCAATTGTACTTGGCATTCGTGAGGAGCTTGCTGAAGCCGGCGGGAATGCGGATCCAGAAACCGTCATCCGGCCCGCCAGCTTCGAGCATGAGCACGTTGTTCTTAGGGTTTTCGGTCAGCCGGTTCGCCAGCACGCAACCGGCCGTGCCTCCACCGACGATGACATAATCAAACTGATCCATAACGATGTTCTTTCAGGAACCAGATTCCGCAATTCTCGAACGTTTCAAGGAGGCCTTCAGGGCAGGAGCACCTTGCCGGGATTGAGTAGGCCTTGCGGATCGACAGCGCGCTTAATCTTGCGGGCGATCTCCAACTCTGGGCCCGAGCGATAGCGCTCCAGCTCCCCCACCCGGTACTGCCCGATGCCGTGCTCTGCGGAAATGCTGCCACCATGGGCGGCCACCACGTCGTGCACGATGCGGTTGATGGACGCGGCATCGTGGCCGGCCTCGACAAGCACGTTGTAGTGGATGTTGCCGTCGCCCAGATGACCGAAGGCATTGACCCGCGTGCCCGGCGCACCCGATGCAAGAGCCTGCCCGGCTTCGACAAGGAAACGGGGGACCGAGGTCAGTGGCACGGAGACATCGTGCTTGACGCTCTTGCCCTCCTTCGCCTCCGACTCCGTCACATGCTCGCGCAGAGCCCAAAGTTGGGCAGCCTGCGCTCCTGACTCGGCAATGACTCCATCCAGCGCGATCTCGCGCTCGAAGGCGGTGCCGAGCATCGCTTCCGCCGCCTCGCGAAGACCCGCGAGACTAGAGGCGGCCTCGATGAGAACGAACCACTCACCCTCGGCAATCGGCGGCTTGAGGCCAGCATGTTTCGCGACAAGCTGAAAGGAGGTCTGAGAGATCAGCTCGAATGCCGAAATCTGATCCCCCAGTTCGTCCTGCACCAGTTCCAGAAGCCGCAAGGCGGCATCCGGATCGGCAACCGCCAGCAGAGCCGTGACGGAATGTTTCGGGCGAGGAAGGAGACGCAGCACTGCGGCCGTCACGATCCCGAGCGTGCCTTCGCTGCCGATGAAGAGTTGCTTCCAATCGTAGCCTGCATTGTCCTTGCGCAGTCGACGCAGGCCGTTGGCAATGGTGCCATCCGGCAGCACGACCTCAAGGCCCAGCACGAGGTTACGGCTCATGCCGTAGCGCAGCACATTCACGCCGCCCGCATTGGCTGCAACGACACCGCCAATGGTCGCTGAGCCTTCCGCTGCGAGACTGATTGGCAGCATTCGACCCGCCGCTGCCGCCGCATCCTGTGCAACTTTCAGAATGCAGCCGGCCTCGGCCTCAATCGTCATGCCGACAGGGTCGATATTGCGGATCGCAGCCATGCGGTTGAGTGACAGAACGATCTGCCTCCCGGAAGCATCCGGAACGGCTCCGCCGGCCAAGCCTGTGTTGCCGCCCTGAGGCACGAGGGCGATTTCGCTCTCATGGCAGGCCTGCACGATCCGCGCCACCAGTGCGCTCGACGACGGGCGAACGACACAGGCCGGCCTGCCGGGAAAGAGCTTGCGCCAGTCGATAGCGTAAGGCTCGAGATCCGGACCATCCGTGATGACATAGGCGGGACCGGCGATCTCTTTCAAGCGCTCCAGGAAATCTGTCGGAATGCTCATCTGAACGCCTCGCTGAGGAGTGCACCGTCAAGCGGCATGCCCTTGGCTGCCATGACGATAGCCAGGCCATGGGCGACCTCGCGGCTTCCCGCGAATGCCGCGCGCTCGAGAACCTTGGAGATGGTGGGAGAAGCCTCGCGGCCGTGGACGCGCTGAACCGGTTGGTCGAGCCAGTCGAGGTAACGCCGCTGTATCTCGTCGGCGAGCATCGCACCGTAGGAGGTGCCGAGCGATCCCTGCTCGACGATGAGCACGTTGTTCGTGCGGCGGATACTGTCGCAGATCGTCTCCCAATCCAGGGAAGCCCTGTCGAGGCTACGCAGGTCGATCACCTCCGCATCGACACCGAGCCGCTCGACAGCTTCCATGCTGCGCGCCACCATCGCCGAATAGGTCAACACTGTCAGGTCACGCCCAGAGCGCACGATGCGGGCCCTGCCGAGCGGGATGACGTAATCGAGATCCTCTGCCGGAATCGTGCCCGTCGTCTGGTAGAGATCCACATGCTCGATCACGAGGATGGGGTCGCGGCAGCGCAGGGCGGCGTTCATGAGGCCGATATAGTCATGGGCTGTGGAAGGCGCGACAATGCGCCATCCAGGCGAGGTCGCGAAAACGCCAGCAGGGTCGAGAGAGTGCTGGGAGCCGTATCCCGTGCCCATGGCAATCTTGGTCCGCAGCACGAGCGGCATATCCGTATCGCCGCCGAACATGTGGCGCGCCTTGCCGATCTGATTGAACACCTGATCGGCCGCGACCCACATGAAATCCGGATACATGAACTCGATGATCGGGCGATAGCGGCCATCCATCGCCATTCCACCTGCGAGTCCCGTAAAGGCAGCCTCGCTGATCGGCGTTCCAAGAACGCGGTCCGGATAGGCATCGGCCAGCCCACGCGTCGCACCATTGGTGCCGCCTTTGAGCCGATGGATGTCCTCGCCCATGATGACGAGCGTATCATCGGTCTCGAAGCGCCGATGCAGGACATCCGCGATGGCGTCCACGAATTTGCGCTCTTTGGTTTGTCCCTTGTGAGCATCGGCCTCTAGAATCCGGGCATCGCGCAAGTCCGGAAGATCGCCGCGAATTCCCACATCGACGAAAGCGGTGTCGGGCCACATGTCGGGACGGACACGACGAGCATTGCCGTGCGGCTCGACGAGGAGATCCGTCAGGCGCGCCATCACGGTCTTGCACCTGTCGCGCAGGTCGGAAACATCCGTTTCGTCGAGAAGGCTGCGCTTGATCATCTCGTCGGCCGTGCGCTTCAACGGATCGCGGGCGCGCCAAGATGCTTCCTCATCCTTCGTGCGGTATCCGAAGGCGGAACCCGGGAGCGGCCCGTTTTGGTGGAAGAAGCGATAAACCTCGGCCTCGATGAGTGCGGGCCCCTTGCCTTCGCGCAAGAGCGCCAGCGCTTCCTGCGTTGCAAGATGCACGGCCAGCGGATCCATGCCATCGACCCGCCAGGACGGAACTCCGAAACCGCAGCCTCGTCCCGACAGGCGGCCCTCACGGGTTGCTTCCTCCACCTTAGTCGCGACCGCATAAAGGTTGTTCTCGACGAAGAACAGCATCGGCAGCGACCAAGCCGCAGCGAGGTTCATCGTCTCCAGGGCCGTGCCGATATTGACGGCACCATCGCCGAAATAGGTCACGGCGATATCGCCAGTACCAGCCATCTTGTGAGCCATGGCGGCACCCGCTGCGAGGGGCACACCGCCGCCGACGATGGCGTTTGTGCCGAGCGCCCCCGCCTCGGCCCAGCGCAGATGCATGGAGCCGCCGCGCCCGTGCCCGAAGCCGGGATCGAGACCGAGGATCTCAGCCAGGGTCCGGTGCAGTACGGTTTCTACCCGCTCAGAGAACTCGGCCTTCGGATCGAGCCTCGGGGCGACATAGGCCAATGCCTTTGCCAGGAACTGGTGGTGGCCGCGATGGGAGCCGTTGACCTGATCGGTCGGGCGCAGGCCCACGACGGAACCAACAGCGCCCCCCTCCTGCCCGATGGAGGAATGGGCGGGGCCATGAACGAGACCTTCGCCCGCGAGATCGAGAACGGTTTCCTCGAAAGCACGAATGAGATGCATCTGCGTCAGCATCTCGCCGAGCAGCGCAGGATCGGCAGCCTTCCAATCCTTCGCCGTGGTGCGCAGTTCGATCCAGGGCGCAGCAGGGGCAAGCTTCGTGCGTTCCGGCATCACAGTTCCTCTAAATGTACCCGTAGGCCGTCCAGCCGCCATCGACGCCGACGATCTGGCCCGTCATGGGGCCCGATGCGTCGGAGGCTAGGAAGGCTGTGACCTCAGCCACTTCCTGCGGTTCGATCAGGCGCCCGATGGGCGTGCGCTTTTCGAGCGCGTTCACATCAAGGCGGCCTCGTGCCTGCAGGTCCTCCACGAAGGGCGTGCGGACATACCCAGGCGCGATGGCGTTGACGCGAATGCCGTGGCGCGCCCATTCGACCGCAAGCGCCTTCGCCATGGCGGACACGCCGCTCTTCGAGACCACGTATCCCAGCCGTTCGGGAGCGGCCACCACGCCGTAGATCGACGACGTGAGAATGATGGTCCCCTTCCCACGAGGAACCATGCGGCGTCCCGCTTCCTGCACGGTGAGAAAGACGCCATCGAGATTGACGCTCATCACGCGCCGCCAGCCCTCGAAATCGAGATCGAGCGTGGGGCAGTTCTGGGAAATCCCGGCGTTGGCAACGACGATGTCCACGGCACCGAAATGCTTCTCGGCGGCATCGAACGCAGCCGTCACATCGGCAGGCTCTGTCACACTGCCGGATGCGACGATGACATCCCCGATATCGCGAACGGCGTCTTCAGCCGTTGGGTCACGGTCGAGCACAACGATGCGCGCGCCGCGGGCCGCGAAGGTCCGGGTCATGGCGAGGCCAATGCCGGATGCTCCGCCCGTGATGAGGGCGCAGCGCCCTTCGAGATCCTTCACGGGCGCGAGGGCTGTCATGGATGCATCCTCATGAATTCCGCCATGAGTTCGAGCTGACAGGCCAGCATGGGCTTGCCATGATGGATCCGGCATCCACGCTCCTTCGCTTCTGCCAGAAGCGCCGTCGTCTCCGGCTGCATGATGATCTCGGCGACGATCTGGTCAGGTGTCAGGCGCGTCACGTCGAGCGGAAGAGAGTCTCCCTCTTTCAATCCGAGCGAAGTGGCGTTGACCACGATCTCGTATCCGGATGGATCGGTGGTGCCGATCTCGACCGGAACGGACGGATAGTGCTCCGCCAGACGCTGCTTCAGATCCTCGGCCTTGCTGCGGGTGCGGTTGGCGATAGTGAGACGCGACACGCCAGCCTCCGCGAGAGCGAAGGCGATGGCATTGGCTGCACCGCCCGCTCCCGCGAGAAAGACGCTGCGTCCGCCGGGTTTGATGCCACCCTGACGCAGACCGGCGACGAAGCCTGCGCCGTCCAGCATCTCGCCGACGAGGCGGCCATCCACCTCCCGGCGAACCGTGTTGACGGCACCGATCGCCCTCGCCTGCTCGCTGACGTCGTCGCAGAGATCGACGATAGCGGTCTTGTGAGGCACCGTGACCACGAAGCCCTTCAGGTTGCGCATGGCCTTGAGGCCAGCCACCAATGTATCGAGATCACTGGCGCCCACGTGAAAAGGAATGAGAATGCCGTCGACGCCACGCGCATTCATGAGTGCATTGAGAGCCTGCGGTGTCTTCACCTGGTGGATCGGGTCGGCCAGGATGCCCCAGATCGCTGTGCGGCCTGTAATTTCCGTCATCACATCACCCAAGCGTATAGGCGACCTTCACCGCCGTGTAGAATTCGCGGGCATAGGCGCCCTGCTCGCGAGGTCCGTAGGACGACCCCTTCCGGCCTCCGAACGGCGTGTGATAATCGACGCCCGCAGTCGGCAGATTCACCATCACCATTCCGGCAGCGGAGCGCTTCTTGAAGTCGCTCGCGTATTTCAGGGACGTCGTGCAGATGCCGGACGACAGCCCGAACTCGGTGTCGTTGGCGACGGCAACCGCCTCCTCGTAGTCGCGCACGCGGATCACGGTCGCCACCGGGCCGAAGATTTCCTCGCGATTGACGCGCATATCGTTGCTGGTCTCCGTCAGAAGAGCCGGAGACATGTAGTAACCGGGCGTTTCGCGGTTGAGGATCTTGCCGCCGAACGCTACTTTCGCGCCCTCGTTACAGCCGATATCCACATAGCCGAGATCTTGCTCGAGCTGTGAACGGCTGACGACGGGGCCGATATCAGTGCCGGGCTTCAATGCGTCGTCAACTTTCAGTCCGGCAACACGCTCGCGCAGGGCATCGACGAAGCGGTTGTGGATGCCTTCCTGGACGATAAGTCGGGAGGAGGCCGTGCAACGCTGCCCGGTTGAGAAGAACGCACCGTTCACGGCACATTCGACAGCGGTCGTCAGATCGGCGTCGTCGAGGACCACGAGAGGATTCTTGCCGCCCATCTCGAGCTGGATCTTGGCGCCGCGTGCCACGAGATCGCCCGCGAGCCGCCGTCCGACCGGCACGGAGCCGGTAAAGCTCACTGCGCGCACGAGCGGCGATCTTACGATTGCGTTGCCGACCTGCGAGCCGGGACCCATGACGAGGTTGAAGACACCCGCCGGCACGCCTGCGCGCCCAATGATGTCGGCCAGAGCCCAGCCGGAGCCAGGCACCAAGTCCGCGGGCTTGAAGACCACACAGTTGCCGAATGCGAGCGCGGGGGCGATCTTCCAGGCGGGAATCGCAATCGGGAAATTCCATGGCGTGATGAGACCCACCACGCCTTCCGGCTCGCGGACGATTTCCACGTCCACGCCCGCCCGCACGGAGGCAAGACGGTCACCCGTGATCCGCAGCGCTTCACCGGCGAAGAACTTGAACACGCGGCCTGCGCGAACAACCTCGCCGATGCCCTCCGGCAGCGTCTTGCCCTCCTCCCGGGAGAGCAGACGGCCGAGCTCGTCCTTGCGCGCCAGCAGTTCTGTTCCGATCCGATCCAGGATGTCGGAGCGCACCTCCGGGCTCGCTGCGGCCCAGGTCGGGGACGCGGCGTGAGCGGCGGCAACGGCCTGTTCCGTTTGGGCGGCGTCGGCGGAAGCGTATTCGCCCACCACGTCGTCCAGATTAGAGGGGTTGATGTTGCGGTTGGAAGTGACGCCTTCGACCCACTCGCCGCCGATATAGTTCCGGTGCAGCATGTCCGTCCTGTTTTCTTTTAGATTCCGAGATACGCAGTCTTGATGTGCGGGTCGGCGAGGAGGCCGGCTCCGGTGTTCTGCATGGCAATGCGACCGTTTTCGATGACATAGGCCCGGTTCGCGATCTTCAGGGCATGGAAGGCCTTCTGCTCCACGAGGAGAACCGTAGTTCCCATCTGGCAGATGCGGTCCACCACATCGAACATCTGCTGCACGATGAGAGGCGCGAGGCCGAGAGACGGCTCGTCCAGCATCAGCAGCTTCGGTGAGGCCATGAGGCCGCGCGCAATCGCGACCATCTGCTGCTCGCCGCCCGACAGGGAGCCTGCAAGCTGGTCGAGACGTTCCCGCACGCGGGGGAAGATGCTGAGCACTTCCTCGAAGCGCTTGGATGCGCCTTCGCGCGCCTTCGGGTGGTAGCAGCCCATCATGACGTTATCGCGCACGCTCATAACCGGGAAGAGCTGGCGCGCTTCCGGCACCATGATGAGCCCACGCCCCACAATATCGGCAGGGCTATGTCCGCCGATCCGCTCGCCGTCGAAAATGATCTCGCCGCGAGAGGGCTTCACGAGGCCAGAAATCGTCCGCAGCAGCGTTGTCTTACCGGCACCGTTGGAGCCGATGATCGTGACCACCTCCCCACGCCCGATCTCTATCGAGACATCCTGGAGGATGACCGTGCGGCCGTAGCCTGCGGTAACATTAGAGACCTTGAGCATGGACGAAATCCTCTCCGAGATATGCCTCGATTACGCGGCGTTCCTTCACGACCTCCTGCGGATTGCCCTGAGCAATCACCCTGCCGGAATCAATGACCACGATCCGGTCGGACAGGCTCATGATCGCCTGCATGTTGTGCTCGATGGCGATGATTGTGACGCCGGTATCGCGAATCGTGCGGATGAGATTCACCATCCGCTGCGTATCGGACTGGCTCTGCCCCGCCATCACCTCGTCGAGGAGAAGGATCGAGGGCTCGGTCGCCAGGGTACGAGCAACCTCAAGCCGCTTCAGGCCGCCGATGGGTAGGTTGCGCGCTTCCACATCCTTGATCTCGTCAAGTCCGACGAGACGGGCGACGCGCAGGGCGGCCGCACGGGCGTCGTCGACCTTCGGGTGACGCATGAAGGCGCCGACCATGATGTTCTCGAGAACCGTCAGTTTGCCGAAAGGCTGCACGATCTGGAACGTGCGTCCCACGCCAAGCCTTGCGAACTCGTCGGCAGACGCCGGACGCACCATGGCGCCGTCGGGGCCGATAACGGCAACGGTGCCCGATGTCGGCTTCAGGAAGCCCGAGATCTGGCCGAACAGCGTCGTCTTGCCCGCGCCGTTGGGGCCGATGATGCCAAGAATTTCTCCACGGCGCAGCGTGATGGACACATTGTCGGTGGCGGTCAGGCCGCCGAACTTCATCACGAGGCTATGAGCCTCCAGGATCGGCGCGCCCACCTCGCCCGTCATGGGCCGCTGAGCCGGCGCCTCGCGTTCCTCCTCGCGGCGTCCGCCGCCCGGAAGACGGTCGATCCACTTCACGACGCGAGGCCCGAAGGTGCCGACAAGGCCGGCGGGCAAAGTGAGCGTGATAATCACGAGTACCGCGCCGTAGACGAAACCGTGCAGACCGCTGGCGGATGCACCGAGCCAGCCGCGGGCCGCCTCCGCGAGCGGAACGACGAGCACCGTCCCCAACAGCGGGCCGACCACCGTTCCAAGGCCGCCGATGAGCGAGAACATGGCGATTTCGATGGAGGTCGCGAGCGAGAACATCGTCGCGGGCTCGAGGAACGTCATGTACATGGCGTGGAAGGAGCCGACGAGCGAAGTCAGCGCCGCCGAGATCATCACGGCCTTGAGCTTCACGCGGGTATTGTTGACGCCTGCCGCCAGCGCCGCATCCTCCCGCTCGCGCACGGCGGTGAGATAATAACCCAGCCGCGAGTTGCGGATGGCCCAGGAGACGATGAGCGTCAGCACGAGCAGGCCGAATGCGATGTAGAGATAATTGATCTTGTCCTGGAAGATCATCCACGCCCAGCCGAGCTTGAGCGGCACGATGAGACCAGCGGAGCCGCCGGTCAGGCCGTTGAAGTGGATCGACAGGAGGCGCACCACTTCGAGGAAGGCGATGGTTGCCAGGGAGAAGAACGGGCCGCGCAGGCGGAAGCACGGATAGCCGATGGCAATGCCGACCACGACCGAGAGCGCCGCGCCGGCCCACATGCCGAGCCACGGGCTGAGGCCGAAATGCTGGATCAGGAGAGCGGTGGTGTACCCGCCGATGCCGTAGAAGACGGTATGGCCGAGCGAAAGTTGTCCGGCATAACCACCGA
This sequence comes from Microvirga medicaginis, assembly GCF_052658925.1. NCBI lineage: Bacteria > Pseudomonadati > Pseudomonadota > Alphaproteobacteria > Hyphomicrobiales > Methylobacteriaceae > Microvirga > Microvirga medicaginis. Next base: position 11,881 of record NZ_JBQWEL010000040.1, read on the forward strand.
CGATGTTCCAAGCCGTCGACAGGGCTCCGAATACGCAGATCGTCACGAAGACGTGCACGACGAACGGCGAGTCAATGAGCACCGGAACGATCAGCAGCAACGCGAATGCAATCAGTGCACAATAGACCCGGGGATTGGTGAGACGAGCGAGGAAGCCTGAGCTGCGCGGGCTCGTCGCCGTGGGTGCGATGGCTTTAGCGGTCATGTGTCACTCCGTGCCGCGGCCGAACCCGAAGAGGCCCGTCGGCTTGAAGATCAGGATGAGGATGAAGATCGCGAAATAGACCACTTCCTTGAGGTCCGGCGCGATGTAGTAGCCCGAGAGGCTGTCCACGATGCCGATGATCATTGCACCCACGAAGGCGCCGTAGATGCTGCGCATGCCGCCCAGCACCACGACCACGAAGGCGGTGAGCACAAAATAGGTGCCGATGGTCGGCGTGACCGGATAGAGTGGCATCAGGAGCGCGCTTGCCAGACCTACGCAGGCGGCACCCAGGCCGAAGGTGATCACGTAGATGCGGTCGACGCGCACGCCCATGAGGAGAGCTGCATTGCGGTTCTGGGCTGTCGCGCGGATGGCGCGCCCAAGTGCCGTCGTCTGCATGAAGAAGTGCAGGCCGGCCACCAAGACGGCCGCGCAGACGAGCATAATGAGCTGCCCAACGAGCATTGTATAGCCGCCGAGGACCAGTGACTTGGAGGCGGCCGGCACGGTGAGCGAATAAAGATCTGCACCGAAGATCAGAAGGGCCAGGTTCACGAGCGCCGTCGACAGACCGACCGTTGCGAAGATCTGGATATGCTCGTCGGCCCCGAGAAGCGGCTGAATGATGAAGCGCTGAACGAGCGCTCCCAGCACGAAGAGCAGGATCACGACCGGCACGATGGAGGCATACGGGCTCAGGCCGAAATGCGTTCCCAGCAGGTAGACCGCATACATGCCGATCATCAGGAACTCGCCATGGGCGAAATTGACGACCCGAACGATTCCGAAAATCAGGGTAAGGCCGACGGCGATGATGGCATACATGCTGCCAAGCAGAATGCCATTTAGAATGAGCTGTACGAAAACGTCCATCGACGGACTCCGGGACGCAGGCTTTAAAAATCAGGATATGAGGAGGCGACCCCCGGCTGGTCTCTGGGCCGGAGGTCGCGAGATGCAGCCAGCTTAGTTCGTGCCGATTCCGGTCTTCATCTTGGCAACCGCAGCCTCAGGCGGGAACACGGTGACGAGTTCGCCGCCCTGCCACTGCATGAGGAAGGGGCTAACGCGGGTGTTCTGGCCACCCTCGTTGAACTTCACACCCCAGCCAGTCGCGGTCTTGCCCATCGGGATGTCCACCTTCATGAGCGTCTCACGAAGTGTGTCGGCCTTCAGGTCCTTCGAAGCCGCCATGGCATCAAGGAAGACATTCGCACCCATGTAGTTGGTGAGACTGTGACCCGAGCGAGGAGCGATGCCATACTTTGCCTGATATTTCTTCACGAACTCGTCAATGCCGGGAGCGGCCTGCGGGTTGGTGCGATATTGCGGGAAGTCGACGTTGAGAGCGCCTTCGATGTTCTCGGTGCCAACAGCCTGAGCCGTATCGCGGGTCGAGTAGCCGCCGCCCGCACCGATGACAGCCTTAGGCTTGAAGCCCTGGTCCTTCATCTGACGGAAGAACAGAACAGTGTCGTTCTGATAGGAGGTCTGCAGCACGACATCCACGCCGGCGGACTTGAGACGCAGGATCACTGGCGTCAGATCGACGGATTTTGCCGAGTAGGGAAGCGTCTCGACGACGTTCAGGCCTTTTTCCTTGGCGCGCTTCTGCTGGAAGCCCGCGACTGTCTGGCCGTAAAGCGAGTCCTCGTGAATGATGCCGATCTTGAGATCCTTCGGCTGTGCATTGATCGCGGGAGCCACGGCTTCGATCACGGAATCGACCATCCGGTTGGCGAAGTCCTTCGAAGTCGGATTGGTACGGAAGATGTACTTGAAGCCACGCTCCGTGATCGGATCAGAGATTGCGCCCAGCTCGAAATAGGGAACGCTCGCAAGCTCGGCCACCTGAGAGGCGGCAATGGACAGCGACGACGAGTAGGTCCCGAAGATCACCGAAACCTTGTCGACCGAAGTGAGACGGCGCGCCTCGCCGACGGCTTGGTTGGGATCGACAGCGTCACCCTTGACGAGCTCAATCTTCTTGCCGTTGAGACCGCCCGCGGCATTGCGCTCCTCGACTGCGATCTCCAGGCCACGGAAGCTCTCGTCGCCGAGAAGGGCGAGGCCGCCGGAGAACGGATAGAGCGCTCCAACTTTGACCGTCTGCTGAGCGTATGCCTGCGACGCGCCGAGCGCCAAGCCGGTGGCAAGAGCCACCTTCAAAAACATCTTCATCATTTCCTCCCTGAAGCCCTCTTCCTGAAGGCCCCTCCGGGCTGTGCAGCCCGGTGCGACCGACCAGCTGTTCGGTCGGCGAGGCAGATACTGCAGATAACCAAGTTGCCTGACAAGTAGGAACTTGCTAATTCTTAGGTCGGATTGAGACGGCAGGGGCAACCGGCCGCACGAGATAGCCCGAGGCAAGAGGAAACGTTTGAGAATGACTATCCCTGAGACAATGCGGCAGGTTCGCTTCCAAGGTGCGGGCGGGCCGGAAGTGATTTACGTGGAGACCGCGCCGGTCCCGCAGCCCGGATCCGGACAGGTGCTGATCGAGGTCGCGGCAGCGGGCGTGAACCGTCCGGACTGCCTGCAGCGCGCAGGCGGCTATCCCCCTCCTCCGGGCGCGACCGATGTGCCGGGCCTCGAAGTCTCTGGCCGAATCGTGGCCGTTGGCGATGGCGTGAACGGCCTGAAACTAGGCGATGAAGTCTGTGCCTTGGTCGCGAGCGGCGGATATGCCGAATACTGCGTGGCCGATTGGGCTCTCTGCCTTCCGATTCCAGCCCCTCTCTCTTTGCTCGAAGCAGGCGGCATTCCGGAAACCTACTTCACCGTTTACGATAATGTCTTTACGCGCGGCCGTCTCGCCGCTGGCGAGACCCTTCTCGTGCATGGTGGGTCGAGCGGTATCGGTTCCACGGCGATCCAGCTCGCCAAGCAGGCGGGAGCCACAGTCTATGCGACAGCCGGCTCGCCCGAGAAATGCGATTTCTGCCGCTCGCTAGGTGCTGATGTCGCCTTCGACTACCGCTCGCAGGATTTCGTCGCTGAGGTCAAGCGGCTCACGGACAATCGCGGCGTAGACGTGATTCTGGATATGGTTGGCGGTCCTTACATCGCCCGCAATATCTCGGCTCTCGCTTTCGAAGGGCGCCTCGTCCAGATCGCTTTCCTTCAATCAAGCAAAGTCGAGATCGACTTCATGCCGGTGATGCTCCGGCGACTGACGATAACGGGCTCGACGCTGCGCCCGCGCTCCGTGGAGCTGAAGGCGAAGATCGCTGAAGCGCTGCGGAAGAACATCTGGCCCCTCCTTGAAAAGGGAGTTGTCAAGCCCATCATCCATGCGACGTTCCCGCTCGAACAGGCCCGCGCAACCCATGAGCTGATGGAGTCGAGCGTGCATCAGGGCAAGATCATGCTGGAGATCCGCAAATGAGCTCTCATACGGGTCATGTTGCCCTGATCACAGGCGCAGGACGCGGCATCGGACGGGCCATCGCGGATGCTCATGCCGCCGCCGGCGCGCGCGTCGCTTATGTGGACTACGATCCTGCCCTCGCAGAGCAAGCGGCGACCGCTGCCAAAGCGCGCGGTCATGACGTGATCGCTCTCTCGACGGATGTGGCGAACGAAGAGGCAGTCGCCCTCGCCTGCCGGCGGGCGGCCGAGGCTCTGGGAACGATCGACATCCTGGTCAACAATGCCGGCATCTCGCCAAAGACGGGCGGTGACGGAAAACGGGCTCACGCCTGGGAGATGAGCCCGGACGAGTGGCGCCGTGTGATTGATGTCAACCTGACGGGCGCATTCAACTGCATGCGCTCCGTCGTACCCGGCATGCGCGAGATCGGTCACGGGCGCATCGTCAGCCTCTCCTCGGTCGCCGGCAAGACCTATTGCGATATCGTGGGCGTTCATTACGCCGCATCGAAAGCGGCACTGATCGGGTTCACGAAACATCTCGCCGGTGAGCTTGGCCCCTATGGCATCACGATCAATGCTGTTGCGCCAGGCCGTATCGATACGCCGCTCGTGCGGGGAACCGCGCCCGAAGCCAACGAGGCCGCGCGCCTCGCCACACCTCTGCGGCGGCTCGGAAGTCCAGAGGACGTGGCCAATATGTGCTTGTTCCTCACCTCCGACGCTGCGGCCTTCGTGACCGGACAGGTCTGCGACGTGGCCGGCGGCTGGCTGATGACCTGAGAACGGGTGAAAGGCGAACCATGTTCGATTTTTCCGGAAGAACTCTGTTTCTCACCGGCGCCAATGGCAGCATCAGCCGGGCAATTGCGAAAGTCTTCTTCGATCTCGGCACCAATTGTCTCCTCACGGATCTCGACGAGGTAGGCATTCAAGGCTTCGCCCATGAGCTTGATTCTTCGGGAACGCGCGCTATCGGACTTCGTCAGGACGCCGCCATTTCCGCAGATGCGGACAGCGCCCTGGCTGTTGCGAAGGAGCGGTTCGGGGCGGTCGATTTCGTCGTCACGTCGGCGGGTCTCTATCGCGACCAGATGGTCTATGACATGACCGACGAGCAATGGCGGCAATCGATCGACATCAACCTGTCGGGCGTCTTCTACACCTGCCGTGCGGCCATTCCATATTTGGCCGACCGAGCCGCCCTTGTGAACATCGCCTCCATGGCAGGGCACAAGGGCAGCTACATGCATTCGCATTACGCCGCTGCCAAGGGCGCCGTGCTGACGTTCTCCCGTTCGCTGGCCTTGGAACTCGCGCCCCGCGTGCGAGTCAATGCCGTATCGCCCGGCCTCATTGAGGGACCGATGGTACAGCCTCTTCTTCGCGTGCGCGGCCCGGAGCTGATCGAACAGACACCGCTCAAGCGTCTCGGCACTCCAGAAGAAGTTGCGCGCTCTGTCGCTTTCCTGTGCTCAGACTGGGCCAGCTTCATCACAGGTGAAACCGTGCATGTAAATGGCGGCCTCTACATAGGAAGCTGAGGACGATGAGCAGAACAACCAAGGCGCCGGAACCGCGCTCAATGTTTCCATCCCGCGATATCATCGGGCGAGGCCCGTCCTTGGCCGATACACTGGCACTGCGTCTCAAAGACGAGATCGTCTCGGGCCGCCTGCGCCCTGGCGAGAAACTCGCAACGGAACAGCAGATTTCCGAGACCTATGGAGTCAGCCGCCCCACCGTACGTGAGGCCATTGGCCGATTGAAACACGATGGTTTGGTGCTCACCCGTCAGGGCGCTGGCGCATTCGTTGCAGATCCAAGCGCCGTTTCAGTCTTTCGCCTCGACATCGCAGATTTCTCCGATAGAGAGGAAATCCGCAACATCGTCGAACTCCTCATGGCCATCGAGGCTACGGCCACTGAGCACGCAGCCGTGCGCCGGACAGATGGAAACTTGACGGCCATTGAGGCCCAACTCAACGCAATGCAGGCCGCGGTTGACCGCGGGGAAACCGGCGTTGATGAAGATGTCGCCTTTCACCGAGCCATCGTGGAGGCCGCCGGCAACCCGTTCTTCCTTGATTTGTCTGATTTTCTTGACCGGCGTGTGCGCAATTTCATTCGCACAGCCCGTACGAACACGGCACGCATTGGGGGCCTGACGCAAGCAGTTCAAGCTGAGCACCAAGCAATATTTGAAGCAATTGTGCGGAAGGACGCAGTCGCTGCACGGAGTGCGGCAGAAAATCATCTGCGCAATGCAGCAGCACGGCTTGCCCTCTACCTTGAGAAGTAACCCCGCAGGTGACAGATCCTGCCGGGCATTGAGCGGGACGTGGACTGCCTCCTGAAAAGTGATCCTCCCTGAAGTATGGCTTTTAAACCGAAGGAGGACTGAAGATGGGCAAGAAGAGGCACATGGCCGAAGAGATCGTTTCCAAGTTGCGGCAGGTTGACGTGCTGACCGCGCAGGGCCGGACGGTGGCGGAGGCGATCCGGCAGATCGGCGTGACGGAGGTCAGCTCCGGGATGAACTGCTGAAAGGCGAAATCTTCTACACCTTGGAGGAGGCAAAAGTGGTGATCGAAAGCTGGAGACGGCACTACAAC
>NZ_JBQWEL010000041.1:0-15662 GCF_052658925.1 Microvirga medicaginis
CTTGCTGAGACTGATCTTGCGCCGGAAGACCTTCTGGCTCTCTGCCTGCGCGTCGAACAGGAGCTTGGGCGCGTCCGTGAGACCAAGTGGGGTCCCCGAGCAATCGACATTGATATCCTGACCTATGACGACTTGGAGATCGACAGTCCCACTCTGACGCTTCCGCATCCTTATGCGGCGGAACGCGCCTTCGTGCTCGTGCCACTGGCCGAAATCGCCCCTGACCTGAGGCTCGGCGGAAGGCGCATTGTGGAGCTGCTCGCCAGCGTGAGCAGTGGCGGTATCACCAAACTCACCTGACTCACCGTCGATGCCGCTTTAGTCACAGTCTGTCACCCGTCGGCAACTTCAGCTTGGGGTCAGGGTCTGAAATTCCCCTGCTCGTCAGGAACGTCCGGTGTTCTCCTCTTAAGCGGACATCCGGTTTACTTCAGCTCAGTGCCAAGAACTGACCTTCCCGCTATCGGGTTGACGCAGGCGATACTGATCCAAGGAAGGCAGGGGCGAGTTCTTGCAGGCAACACAGCAGCATGGGCGTGCCGCTCGGCACATGATCAAGGCTTGCGGAAGGGCACCACGTTGGCGGGCTCGCAGGCTGGCGTGACGAGGGATGCAATCGCATGTTCCAACTCATCGCGACGGAAGGGCTTGGTCAGTCGCGGGAGAGCAAGCCCGGCCCGTTCCGGCAACTCGGCATGGCCGCTGGCCAGCAGGATCGGCATGGTCGGCCACTCTGCCCGGATCCGCTCCGCCAGCTCCAACCCCGTCATGCCCGGCATGGCATGATCGGTCACCACCAGCTCAATGGACGGGTCTGCCCGTAGAATGCTCAGCGCTGCCTCGGCGGACGAGGCCTCCACCACCGTATGGCCGAGGTCTTCCAGCATGGCAGCCGTTCCGGTCATCACCAGCGGATCGTCCTCGACCAGCAGCACCGTGCAGGTGCGGTGCTCCGCACGGGTTTGCTCATTGCCGACAGACGCTGCCGTCACCGCCTGGCCCTGGGGCAGCCAGATCTCGGCCGTTGTGCCCTTGCCCACCTCGCTCCTCAGGGTCAGGGTGCCGCCGGACTGGACGGCGAGCCCATGGATCATCGACAGACCCAAGCCCGTTCCCTTGCCGATTCCCTTCGTCGTGAAGAACGGCTCGATGGCGCGGGCCAGTGTAGCCGCATCCATGCCGATCCCCGTGTCGCTCACCGACACGCAGACATAGGCTCTCGGCAGAAGGCCTTGTGAGTTACCCTCGTCAGCCTCCTCCGCACGCGCCGAGATCGTGATCGTGCCGCTCATCGGCATGGCGTCGCGGGCATTCACCGCCAGATTGAGCAGCGCCATCTCCAGTTGGTTCGGGTCTACCCTGACCGGCGGCAGGCCCGCGGGAAAGCGGGTCACAATCTCAATACTCGGGCCCAAGGCACGCGCCAGCAGGTCGGTCATGCCGGCGACGAGTTGCGGCACGTCGACCGCCTGTGGCGTGAGATCCTGACGGCGCGAGAAGGCCAGCAGCCGCTGTGTCAGGGCAGCACCGCGCTGGGCGCCCTGGATGGCGCCCTCCAGCAGCCGCTTGGCCCGGTCTTCATCCTTGATGCGCTTGCGCAGCAGATCAAGGTTGCCGAGGATCACTGCCAGCAGGTTGTTGAAGTCATGCGCGATGCCGCCCGTGAGCTGGCCGATGCTCTCCATCTTCTGCGCCTGCAACAGCCGCTGCTCGGCCGCATGACGCTGCTCACTCTCATGCCGAAGCTGGATGAGAGCCTCCTGCTCGGCCTGGGCGCGCCGTAGGGCCAGCCAGGAGACCAGCCCCAGGATCAGGGCGGACAGGGCCGCCACCACTCCATAGACCGCCAGATTGCGGTACCAGTGCCCCCGCACGACCGCGGCATCGATGCCGAAGGCGACATAAACCGGATAGGCGCCCACGTCACGGTAGCATAGTACCGCTCGCGCTGGTCGGTCGAGGAGGTTCCAAACAACACGCCTCCATCGGACTGGGCTGCGATGCTGCGCATGAGGATGTTGTCCGGCCCCAGGCGGCTATAGGCCTCCTGAGCGGGAGATCGGGCCAGGATCGAACCGTCCGCGCGGATCAGGGCCGCCGCATGAGGTCCCGGCGGGGCAGCCTCCCGGAAGAAGCGGCGGAAATATTCAGGGCTGAGCGCGACATGGATGATGCCGTCGAAGTGACCATCCAAGGTCGAGCGCCGGCGGCTGACTGCGAATGACAGCCTGCCGGTGGCCTTGCCCTGGAACGCCGCGCTGATGTAGGTGCCGGCATCGCGCCCGCGCTGAGCCTGGAAGAACTCGCGCTCGCTGATGGTAACATTGGGATCCCACGGCTGGCTGCCGGCGCGGACATGTCCGGTGGCATCCGAGATCCAGATCGAGACCGCCTGCTCCAGGGGAGCCTTGAGCCTCTGGAGGAAGACGCTGGTCTCAGGAGCTGCGATCTCGTCCCAGGACATGCCATGGGTGCGGTCCTCGACCCGCCCGATCACGAGCTCAACCGTGTCGAACACCTTGCGGGCATGCTCGTGCAGGATCGCTGTCGTGCGGGTGATCGTCTCCTCGTTGTCACGCAGAACCTCGGCCCGGTTCCAGGCTGCGGCAGCCGCGAACACGACGGCCGGCACGAGCAGCGCGGCGACCAGCAGCAGCCGGTGCAGGCGGAGAGAGGGCATCGACACAACAGATTCCGAGCGGAGTTCAGGCGGGAGGCGATGAGGCACCACAGGGCACCGACTGAATCCACCGGTGCCCTGTGGTGGGATTACATGGTCTTGACCGAAGCTAAGGCAACCCTCGTAGCGCTCTGCCCCCATTCATGAGACCGTCGGGTGAAATGCACCGGGAAACCTTCGGATGCAGCGTCAGGCGGGCTCAGGCGGCGCTGTACCCGTCCCGGGATGAATCCCAGATGATCGTGCGGCCTCTTCCCGGCTCGTCGATCAGCACCTGAACCCTCCGGCCGTAGGCTGCCGTGCGCGAGGCCACCTGGACGGCGGCCTTGATGGCCTCGGGAACGGTCGGGCAACGGGCGACGATGATCTCGCTACTGACGACGACCCACAGGCCGCCGATTGGCTGAATTACGAAATAGTCGTCCACGAACCGCCCCCGACAGCACGGGCTGAGATATCGCGCCAGGATGTCCGATCAAGGCCTGCTGAAGCGGGCCACAGTGGCATGCGACCCGATGGCGTAGTAGGCGAAGTCGCTGTGAGCGAAACCTGGATGAAGCGACCTGCTGCCGCGGAAATGCCAACGAATTCGGGTGGGTTGATGAATATCTGCAAGGGGTCGAATTCTCACATTCCAACATCTCAGCGAACGTCGGCTCTTGAGCGCTGAAGCGGATCAAGCTCTTTCGTCCGAGGAGTGCCATTACCCGACATTCCCAATAGCATCGTTGGAGTTGGGTCTTGGAGAGGCGGCTCCTCCACCGGTCCTCTGGGGACAATCTGTAGCATTACGGGCCTAGCTCTTGCTGGGAAGTATCAGTTACGACACAGGCTTTCGGGCTACGGCAGAAAGAGCCATGACCCCACAACCCATCTCCACCGCTCCGCAGGAAGACGATCAACCGCTCCTCCTGTTCTGCCCTGATCAGGGGGGCTGGCACACGGGCGTCTGGTTCCGGGGGAAATGGCTGGCCTACATCGATAGCAGCGTCGTGCTGGAGCCTTCCCGTTGGCTCCCGGTTCCCGCCGACCCAACCGACGCAGAGTGATCCAGCCCACCATCGTGGCTACTTTCAAACGCCTCGACGGTCAGAACACGCGGCCCTCAGGAGTGAAACCCTCCACTGCGCAGGCACGTTGAGCCGACGGGAGTCCTACTCCCCTCTGGAAGAACGGGAGGGTTGATGGCTGCGACCGGGATCAGCGAACGGGTGGAAGTCGCCCCGGCGGGGCATGGGCACGCGACCCCGACCTCCTTCTGGGCCCTGACCCTCGGCTCCATTGGCGTGGTCTACGGCGACATCGGCACCAGCCCTCTCTACGCGCTGAAGGAAAGCCTCGCCGCCGCCACCGGGCATGCCGGCGCCGGCGCCCTCACCCGCGAGATGGTGCTGGGTGTGGTCTCTCTCATCCTGTGGGCGCTGATCATCATCGTGACGGTCAAGTACGTGGTCATCGTCCTGCGGGCCGACAACAACGGCGAGGGCGGCACTCTCTCGCTCGTGACCCTGGCCCAACGGGCCCTCGGGCACAGCACTGGGATCACCATCGTCCTCGGCATGGTCGGAGCCTCGCTGTTCTACGGCGATGTCATCATCACCCCGGCCATCTCCGTCCTCTCGGCCGTCGAGGGCCTCAAACTGGTGACGCCCGCCTTCGAGCCCTACGTGGTGCCGCTCAGCCTCTTGATCCTGATCACTCTCTTCGCCGTGCAGCGGTTCGGCACGGCCGGTGTGGCGGCCTTCTTCGGCCCGATCACCGCTTTCTGGTTCCTGGTCATGGCCCTGGGCGGCCTGATGCACATCCGGGATGATCTCAGCATCCTCGCCGCCATCAATCCAGTGCACGGCCTCAGCTTCCTAGTAAACCACGGCACCGCAGGGCTACTCGCGCTCGGAGCGGTGTTCCTGTCGGTCACTGGGGCGGAGGCACTCTATGCCGACATGGGCCACTTTGGGCGCGCGCCGATCCGCACCGCCTGGCTCGGCCTTGTCCTGCCGACGCTCGCCCTCAACTATCTTGGCCAAGGCGCCATGCTGCTGGCCCATCCTGACGGGCTGGAGAACCCGTTCTTCCTGCTTTATCCCTCCTGGGCGCTGCTGCCGATGGTGATCCTGGCTACGGTGGCCACCATCATCGCCAGCCAAGCGGTGATCACCGGCGCGTTCTCGATCTCGGAGCAGGCGATGCATCTGGGCGTGCTGCCGCGCTTCCGGGTGATGCGCACCTCCGAGACCGAGAAGGGTCAGATCTACATCCCAACCATCAACTGGCTCCTGCTGTTTGCCGTCATCCTGATCGTCGTCCTGTTCGAGTCGTCGAGCGCCCTGGCGGCGGCGTACGGCTTGGCGGTGACCGGGGACATGGTCATCACCTCGTGCCTGCTGTTCATCGTGGCGTGGAAGTTCTGGCGCTGGTCACCGGCCGTGGCTGCGCTGGTGATCGCGCCGTTCCTTGCCATCGAGCTCGTCTTCCTGGGCGCCAACGCCCTCAAGATCCCCCACGGCGGCTGGTTCCCATTGCTAGTTGGCACGGGGCTGTTCATCCTGATGCGCACTTGGCGGAAGGGCACGCGCCTGCTGGCCGAGATCTCGCACCGGGGTCGCCCACCCCTGTCCGAGTTCATGCGCATGGCCGAGAGCAGCTCGGTGCCGCGGGTGCCCGGCACGGCCATCTTCCCGACCGGCAACGCCCAGGATGTGCCTGCGGCCCTGCTGCACAACATGAAGCACAACAAGGTGCTGCACGACCACAACGTGATCCTGACTGTGGTCACCGAGGAGATCCCGCGCCGTTCGGACGAGGGCCGCGTCACCACGGAGAAGCTCTCGGAGCGGTTCTCGCGGATGACGGTGCGGTTCGGCTTCATGGAAAGCCCGAACCTACCCAAGGCGCTGGAGGCGGCGAACTTCGACCTGTCGAACGCGTCATTCTTCCTGTCGCGGCGGGCGTTGCAAGCCTCCGCGCACGCGGGACTGCCGCTGTGGCAGGACTACCTGTTCATTCCGATGGCCCGCTCCGCGAGCGACATCTCGGACCAGTTCTGCATCCCCGAGGACCGGGCAGTCGAGGTGGGATCGCGGATCACGATCTGACGAATGAGAGAGTGAACCAGGTCGCAGGGCGCAGCCCCGTGCAAGTCTCAGGCCTTGCGACCACCCTTCCGATTACACGGGGCGGATTACAAGTAGAGCAGTCCGGAAAACAGCCACAGGATGGAGCAGAGGATGGAGAACCCTGCCGTCGATAGCCCAATCCTGTGCCAGTACCTGAAATCCCAGTCCCGCTGGTAGAGCCTGTCACCCGTATCGAGAGTGTGGACATCCGTCAGGTCTGCCTTGAACCTCTTCCACGCCTGCCACGCATGCACCCGGGCGACGACGGACAATCCGCCGGAGAAGATTGCCCCGTTCCACATCAGGTTCTGCAAATCCTTGATCGCCACGTCGCAACCTTGGGAGGCAAGCCTGAACTTACGGCTTCTCTGATAACGTGGGTGGGAGCCGGAAAGTCCCTGTTAATGAGACGCCGGACGGGCTGCTGAAGGTCGGCTGAGGGTCAGAGTCTGAAATTCCCCTGCCCTTCATGAGCGTCCGGTATTCCCTTCTTGAGCAGACATTCGGCGTACATCCGAGATGTGCCAATTTGAGACCTTCCATGCGTGGAGGCTGTTGCGGCTCTACCTGTCAACCGCTTGCGCGCCGAATTCGGGTAGGGCCGCTCTTGGAACGAGTTGCAGAGCGCGATCGCAGCAACTCTCGATTTAACTCCACCGCTCCTGCCGCCAATGGTCCTATGAATGGGCAAGGCGCACCGCTCACGCGGTGGGAACGGTGCCACCGTCAATAACATACTCAGCGCCCGTTATGGTCGCTGCGCGATCCGAGGCGAGGAAGGCGATGAGGTTAGCCACTTCCTCTGGCGTCGAGGGTCGACCGATCGGAACCCCGCCGAGGGAGTCCATGATGATGCGCTTGCCGCCCTCGTAGTCCGTGCCAGCGTCCTGTGCGAGCCGCTCGGCCAGCCGCACCGACGCTTCGGTTTCAATCCATCCAGGTGAGACCCGCATTACGCGCACCCCTTTCGGCGAGACCTCCTTCGATAGGCTCTTGCTGTAGGTCGAGAGAGCAGCTTTCGCAGCCGCATAGGCGGTCGTCGCTTCCGGCAACGGCAGCTCTCGTTGGATGGAGGTGACGTGGATGACGACGCCGCGGCCCCGCTCGACCATCGCAGGCACGAGTTCGCGATCAAGCCTGACGGCTGCCATCAGGTTAAGATTGAGCTCCTTTGTCCATTCCGCGTCGCTCAGCGCTGCGAAGCCGCCGGCCGGCGCGGAGGAGCCGCCCAGCATGTGGACCACGATATCGACCCCGCCCAACCGTTCGTGCACCGCGGCCGCGAGGGTTGCGCAGCCCTCCAGGCTTGTGAGGTCGACGGCGACAAACATCGCCTCGGAGAGCGTGTCCGGCCGGGACCGCGCCGCCGTCAGGACCTGCGCTCCGAGTTCGCGAAACAGCGCAACGGTGGCTGCGCCCGCACCGCGTGTGCCAGAGGTGATGAGGGCGCGCTTGCCTTCGAGTGTGAGGAACCCAGTCATGGGCCAATCTCCAAGCTGGTGATCTGGTTGCCCTTGAGGCGGAACGCGAAGTTGAGTGTCGCTGGACTGCCCGGGAAATGACCGGTCACCCGGGCGCGGACGCTTGTGACAGCGTCCTTCTCTGCTACCGCGAGCGGCTCGATGACCTGCCCGTATTTGAGTTTCACTTCGCGCCACCATGCAGCGATGGCCAAATGGCCCGCATGGGACCGGTTCTCATCCCTGACGGCGGCATCAGGCGCGAAGACCTGGATGAGGGCTTCGCCGTCGTTTCTGTTGTCCGCATCGAAATAGGTTTGGATCGGAAAAGGCAGGTTCATGCGACTGCTCCTTCGGCTGGGGACGTTTGCCCTCCTGATTTAGCCCTGGACACTTGTTTCGATAAGCGGGATAAAACTGGATGAGGCATCCCGAGAAACAGGACGATGTACCGACCCGGCTTGAATGATCTTGATGCGGTGATCGCAATAGCGCGCAAGGCTTCGTTCCGTGCCGCGGCGCTCGAACTGGGGATGTCCACGACCGCACTCAGTAACGCCGTCGGCAAGCTCGAGGCAGACCTTGGCGTGCGCCTGTTCAACCGCACAACGCGCAGCGTCTCGCTCACCGATGCTGGACGCCTGTTCATCGAACAGGTCGGCCCAGCCTTGCAGGACATTCACGGCGCGATGGAAGCCGTGCGGTCGCAGCAGGCTACGCCGTCAGGCACGCTGCGCATCAACGCCTTTGCCATGGCGGCGCGCGAGATCCTCTCGCCACTGGTGCTGGATTTCCTGCGCCGCTACCCGCAGGTGCATGTCGATCTCGTCACCGAAGGACGCCTGGTCGACATTGTCGCCGAGGGCTTCGACCTTGGGGTGCGAGGGGCTGACCTCGTACCCAGCGACATGATTGCGGTGTCGCTCGGGCAGCCACAGCGATATGCCGTCGTCGGCTCGCCAGCGTATATCGAGAAGCATGGCAAGCCGGGGGTTCCACCTGATCTCCTCCACCACCCATGCATTCGTGTCCGCCTGCCCAACGGCAGCCTGTATCGGTGGGAGTTCGAGAAAGACGGTCAGACGGCCCAGATCGCCGTGAGCGGTCCGATCACCTTGGACGAAGCCAGCCTGGCACGGACTGCGGTTCTGGAGGGCATCGGGCTTGGCTTCTTCATGGAACAGAACGTGCGTGCCGACATCGAAGCCGGACGCCTCATTCGCGTGCTGGAAGACTGGACGCCACCCTTTGGTGGGCTCTGTCTCTACTACCCCGGGCGGCGCAATCCATCGGCTGCTCTGAAGGCATTTATCTCCTTAGCCCGAGAACTTAGTGCAACACCACGATAATGATCACCCACGCCAAAGAGTCGGCTGAGGCCTCGAGGTGAGTGCCTAAGCGGCACTCATTGGTATGAAATGACTGTATCAACTGTGATGGTCTGGTTTGGGTCAATTTTTCACGTTCTGGCTTTCCCAACGAACGTCCGCACTTGAGTGTCGAAGCAGACCAAACGCTTACGTCTCAGGAGTGTCAGGACCTGTCGTTCTTTGCCACTCACTTGGCGATCGAGCACAAAGCGATGCATGGAGTCGGAAAACGCAATTGAGTTCCAAAACAGGCATCCGTGACATGACAGCCAAGTCTGGTCTAAGGTGCCCATCCACAGGGGCCTTTCAAAAGTGACGACCAACTTTGAGGCGGATCTTGCCGCCATCGACCGTATCCAGGCCGTCCCAACCATTCTGGAAGTCATTTGCCGCACCACCGGGATGGGCTTCGCGGCGGTCGCCCGGGTGAGCGAGGACCGCTGGATTGCCTGTGCGGTGCGCGATGACATCCAGTTCGGCCTTCAGCCCGGCGGCGAGCTGAAGCTCGAGACTACGATCTGTCATGAGATCCGGCAGGCTGGGACAGAGGTGGTCATCGACCATGTGGCGGAGGATCCGACCTACTGTCGCCATCACACCCCGGCCATGTACGGCTTCCAAAGCTACATCTCGATGCCGATTGTCCTTGCGGATGGCACCTTCTTCGGCACTCTGTGCGCCATTGATCCCCGCCCAGCACGGCTGAACAACCCTGAGACCATCGGCATGTTCAAGGTGTTCGCCGAACTGATCGGCTTTCACCTGAGTGCCGGCGAGCGCCTGACTGCCAGTGAGGCTAACTTGGCCACGAGCGAGGCGGATCTTCTGGATGAGCGCAAGACCTCCGAGCTGCGGGAGCAGTTCATCGCGGTACTGGGCCATGACCTGCGCAATCCGCTCGCCTCAATCGATGCCGGAGCAAAGATGCTTCGGAGAGAGTCCCTGAGCCCGAAGGGGAGCACCATCGTCGGCCTGATCCAGAACAGCGTCGGACGCATGGCCGAGTTGATCGACAATGTGCTCGACTTTGCCCATGGCCGCCTGGGAAGTGGCCTGACCCTGGAGCGGGACGCCCACGTGCCGCTGGGAGAGGTGCTGGAGCAGGTCGTCGATGAGCTGCGGGCGGCCTGGCCCGAGCGGCGGATCGATACGCAGTTGGCTGTGACCAAGTCTGTGAGCTGTGATCGTGCTCGCGTGGCGCAGTTGCTGTCGAACCTGGTGGCGAACGCCCTGACCCACGGCGCGAGTGAAAATCCCATCGTGGTTCGTGCCGCAACTCTGGACGGCAGCTTCGAGCTCTCGGTCGCCAACCACGGCGAGCCGATTCCTCCCGCTACCTTGAAGCGCCTGTTCCAGCCCTTCTTTCGCGTAGCAGCGCGCCCGAGCCAGCAGGGACTGGGGTTGGGCCTCTACATTGCCTGCGAGATTGCCCGAGCTCATGGTGGCTCACTCGATGTGTCCTCCGATCAGGAAGAGACGCGTTTTACCTTCAAGATGCCGCTCGTCCAAGCCTTCTGAGGAACTCGTCCGGCTAGTGGGGGCGCGACAAGGGAATGTCTGCACAGGGTCAAAGTGCGACTTCGACCGGACATTATGGAGGTCCGCTTTACTCCTCTTATGCAGAAGTTCGGTTTGAGGCAGCCTGGTTCAGGTGGAGCCCTTTAGCCACCCTCAATCGGTGAGAACGTAGGCCATACTGAGCAGCCAGGCTGCGGCGATGAAAGCCGCACCCAAGGCGGTGAGCCATAGCAACCGCTTCGTGGAGGTGTTCATCAGCCCCCTCGCATTATGACCCACACGCCAGTCGTGACCGCATCAGCGTTCTTCTGGCGGCTTGATGGCCGAGAACTGCCGCAGCAGCGTCAGGTCGTAGACTGCCTTGAGCGTGCCCGCGAGCACGAGTGGCCAGCCGAACGCCGACACGGTCAGCAGCCACCCGGACAGGAGCGGTGCAACCGCCGATGCCAAGCTCCGGGGCACAGCCGTCACGCTCGCGGCGGCGGGCCTCTCCTCCGGCCGGACCACCGCCATAACGTAGGATGACCGGGTCGGCACATCCATCTGGGACAGCAGACTCCGCAGGATCAGCAGCCCGAACGCGGTCCAGATGGTCGGGGCGAAGGCCGTCAGGATCAGGAAGAGGCTCGACGGCAGGTGCGTGAACACCATCGTGTTGATGAGCCCGAACCGTTTCGCCAGCGGCACTGCCGCGAAATACGACACGGCGGAGCACAGGCTGGTAACGAAGAAAATCGCCCCGATGGTGGCGACGCCAATGCCGAACCGCTCGCTGAGCCAGATCGTGAGCAAGGCATTGATGACGAGCCCGCCGCCGAAGGCGTCGACAGAGAACAAGGCCGCCAGCCGGTAGACGATCCAGCGCGACGGGCCGAGTGGTGCCGGCGGACTGTCGGCCCCCGCCTCGACCTGGGGTGAAAGACGGCGGTAAAGCCGGAACGTGAGCAGCCCAAGGGCACCATAGAGCCCGAAGAGAACGGCCGTTATCGTCGCTGGCGCCACGACCGGCGCGAGCCAGTCGACCACACCGACCGAGAGCGCCCCGAGGGCGCCGAAGAAGGCGCCGACGAAACTGTAACGGGCGAACGCTGCCGTCCGGTCCTCGTCGGCGACGACATGGGACACGACAGTGTGCTCGAGGGGCAGGAAGACGCTCACGTCGCCACCAGACGGGTTGAGCGTGCCGACGAAGGCGATCACCAGCAGCGGCCAGAAAGCCTCGATCCCGGCAAAGCCCAGCCCGGTCGCGGCCATCAGGAGCCCTGCGGCCAGCAGAGCCGGACGCCGCGGGATGCGGTAGGCGACCAGCCCGAGGACAAGGGTCAACAGGGCCGAGCCCAGCAAGGAGGCGGTCGAGATGAGGCCGACCCCGAAGGCATCGTAGCCGAGACGCGAGAGATGCACGGGCAGCAGGATCGCCACGTAGCCGTCGCCGAACGCCCTCAGGGATCGAGCCACGAGTACCCGCCGGATGTCAGGCGGGAGGCTCTTGCGAGGCACGATCCGGGAGCCTCTCTTAGAGGAGACCTCGGCAGCCGATCCCGACTCCGTCCCATCATCCGTGTCTCGGAACCCGGTTCTTCGCGTAGCGTTGGTCAAGTCTTGCTCGCCACCTTCACCTGGTCGAGGGCAGCGCGCAGGGCCTTCGCCAGCTTCTGGGCGTCATCATTGGCCCAGAAATGCATGAAGAACAGGCGCGGCTCGTCAACGAGCATGTGATTGTGCACAGCCGTCACCATCGGAATCCACTTCCAGGCAGCGCTTCGCGCTCTCGACATCCCCTTTGAGGTCCGGGGTGCCGGAGATTTCTGGCAGAGTTCCCCAGCCAAACTATTCGTCGGCTCCCTGTACTACTTGCGTGACCCTCGAAGTACAGCCGCCCTCGAGAAAATGGGCACGGGCAAACGGGGGGACATCACCCGCGAGCGTCTGGACCTGATCGATCGCCGCACGAGACGCGACTTTCAAAGCTCATGTGCTCACGTCCAGCGGATCGTGGCTGAGGCTCTCCCGATACGAGCATCGGGCCGGGAGCGGGCGGAATGGGAGAGCATCGTGGACGGGGTCGCCATGCTGGCGGCCTCCTGTTCGTCGGTTGAAGAACTCGAGATGCGGATTGCCGAGCAGACTCAAGCGACCAAGCGACCGCACGCGAACAGTGTTGTTCTGTCGACGGTCCATTCTGCGAAGGGTCTCGAGTGGGATACAGTGTTCCTTGTCGGGCTCGAGGACGGCGTCATGCCCCACGGCAACTCAGGCGATATCGAGGAAGAGCGACGGGTCGCCTATGTGGCGATCACGCGGGCCAGGCGCCGTCTGGCCCTCACCTATGCGGCGGAGCGTTTTGGGACGAAGTCGGAACCATCTCCATTTCTGTTCGAGATGCATCATAGAGAGGTCATCTGGACCGGCCCGAACATGGCCGGGGCTGACAGGCGCCTTCCTCTGGCGAGCCTGGGAGAACGGGCTCAGCTCGCAACGAAGAGGTCACACCCGACATCCGGCCCAACCCCAACCACTCGCAGGAGTAAGCGCGAGACGGCATCACCCGGCTCAAGACCGTGGACATCCCGTGAGGATACGCGCCTTCAGGCGGCGTACGCGTCCTCAACCAGTCTTGAGGAGATGTCTCTGATCCTGAAGCGCTCGCCTGATGAGATTGTCAGCCGGCTCGTTGCCTTGAGGTTCCTGCCTACCCGCAACCCGTATGAGGCTCTGTCGGCCGAGTATCTTCGTCGGTCCTTACGCTAGCTACACGTCGGGCAAACCGACCCGACCTCCAATCAAACCCATCGGAACTCGTGTCAGCGCTTATTCAGCAGGACCACGTTGGATCCGGCCGTCTTGGTGTCCTTGGCCGGCTTGACCCTGCTGAGGACGGCGGGCGAGACGTTCCACTTCTGCCCGGTGTCGGTGATCACCGTCACGGTCTTCTTGTTGTAGCGCGTCAGCATGCCCTCAAGACGACCCTGGCCGGGAGGCTGGAAGCTGACCCGGTCCCCAATCTTGAACTCCAGCATCTCCACATGAGCGCGCATCTGGTCGAGGAAGCGCAGGCGCTCGACGATGCGGTGGTTGAGATCGATCAGCTCGGCCTCGGTCAGCTGGTCAATGTCGATCGTCATAACGGTGCCATAGATGAGAGCCGAGCTGGGACCATCGAACGAATGTCTGGCTAGCGCTTCTGTGTGTCAAGAGGAACAGTTCAGGCTCTGAAAGTCCCCTACCCTTCCCGAAGTTCTGGTTAGGTCTGAAGAGCGGACCAAAGCGTTACTTCAGCTTCGTGCCAGGAGCGGTCATTAGAACCTTGCATTGGACAGAAGGCGTGCGGCTCCTCCACACCCGTGCCGAAAGCCCGACGAGCACCTGAGAAGGCTAAAGCGATCCGACCGGAAAATTCGACCCCGCCCTCCCTGCTGTCGTCGGGACTAGACTAAGACGCGATCTGCAGCAGCAAGTCGCTCGTTTGCCGCGGATGCGTGATGTAGGGCAGGTGCGGAGTGGGCAGTTCGAAGCAGCGCCAGCGCTTGCTGTCCCGCGCCGCGGCGGCAAAGCGGTCGAAGTACGGACTGGGCCAGCCGAGGCATCGGATGTAGGTCCGCGGCGGCTCGTCGGCAGCGGCGTTACGGCGCTGGACGGGCTCGGTGAAGTGTCGGAACGGGGTCGGGGCAAGGCGCGGCAGGACCCAGCTCAGGTCGGCCTCTGCGGTGATGCCCCAGGCTTCGGGGACGAACGTCTCCCAGGGTGGGGGAGCTAACCGGGGCAGGAGCCAGCCGTCGCCTTCTCCTTGGACGAGCGCCTCCATCGCCAAGCGCCTCTCAGGCGGGATCAGGTCGCACAGGCTCTCGCCGTCCTTCGGGACGAACGCATCGAGATAGACGACGTGGCTGATGCGGCCGGGGAGCCGGTCGGCGACCCCGGTGATCACCATTCCACCGGAGCTATTGCCGACAAGGATCACGCCGTGCAGGTCTTCGCACTCGATCATGCCGACGATGTCGTCCACGTGCGTTGCAAGGCCGACTTCCGGCCGCGCCAGATGCCGGCGCTCGCCCAGTCCTGTGAGCGTGGGCGTGTGGACGGCATGGTGGTGCGCACGCAGCAGGGGCGTCAGCTTTTTCCAGCACCAGCCGCCGAACCAAGCGGGATGCACCAGGACAAATGTGCTCATGGATGTCCCTCCCATCTATCCTATTATAGCAGACCGACAGGGGCGCATCGCCTGCAATTGCCGCTCCGCGAGGCAGACGAACCCGGCGGACCGAAGCCGGCCTGCCCGCGTGGCTGCCCTCGCCGGTGATGTCAGCGATCCTCCCCACGCCAAGGCCCTCACCGAGGGCGCTCACAATGCCTTTGGTCACCTGGACAGCGTTGTCTGTAATGCAGGTATGGACTGGTCTGCCTCCTGAAAAGTGATCCTCCCTGAAGTATGACTTTTGAGCTGAAGGAGGATTGAAGATGGGCAAGAAGAGACACACGGCCGAAGAGATCGTTTCCAAGTTGCGGCAGGTGGATGTGCTGACGGCACAAGGCCGGACGGTGGCAGAGGCCATCCGGCAGATTGGCGTGACGGAGGTCACGTATTATCGCTGGCGTTCTGAGTACGGCGGGCTGAGGTCGGACCAGGTCAAGCGGATGAAAGAACTGGAGATGGAGAACGCCCGACTGCGCCGAGCCGTCTCGGACATCACTCTGGAGAAGCTGATCCTGAAGGAGGCCGCCTCGGGAAACTACTGAGCCCCGCCCGCCGTCGCGCCTGCGTGGAGCACGTCATCGCCAAGTACGGCGTCTCGGAACGGCTGGCCTGCCGGGTTCTAGGCCAGCACCGCTCCACACAGCGTAAGATCCTCAAACAGCCGGAAGATGAAGCGGCTTTGACGGCCGACATCATCGCCTTGGCCACTCAGTATGGCCGCTACGGCTACCGACGCATCACCGCTCTTCTGCGTGAGGCCGGCTGGCTGGTGAACAAGAAGCGGGTCGAGCGGATCTGGCGGCGGGAGGGGCTGAAAGTGCCACAGAAGCAACCGAAGAAGGGGCGGCTCTGGCTCAATGACGGATCCTGCATCCGTCTGCGGCCAGAATATCCCAACCACGTCTGGTCGTATGACTTTGTTGAGGATCGCACCCATGACGGGCGCAAGTTCCGCATGCTCAACGTGATCGATGAGTTCACGCGGGAGTGCCTGGCCATCAGAGTGAGCCGGAAGCTCAAGGCTGGCGATGTGATCGACGTGCTCTCGGACCTGTTCATCCTGCGCGGTGTTCCTAGGCACATTCGTTCTGACAACGGGCCCGAGTTCGTCGCCAAAGCTGTCCGCGAGTGGATCACGGCTGTGGGCGCCCAAACGGCTTACATCGAACCCGGCAGCCCGTGGGAGAACGGCTATTGCGAGAGCTTTAATTCGAAGTTCCGAGATGAGTTGCTGAAAGGAGAGATCTTCTACACGCTTGGGGAGGCACAGGTGATCATCGAGAAATGGCGCCCACATTACAACACGGTACGTCCGCACTCATC
>NZ_JBQWEL010000042.1:0-15060 GCF_052658925.1 Microvirga medicaginis
CAACAACTGACGTTCCTGATTGATAGATTCGTCGGATGGCGCACTTGGGAATGGCGGAAAGGGTGAGTTCGTCCGCCTTCGATACAAAGTGCAGCCGAAGCGAACGCTCAAGAAGCACCACGCGTCTTGCCTTGCCCGATGCAACCTGGCTCCAAGCTGCGGTCCTGTCCGGATCGAGCTCGGACGCGAGATCCGACATGATGGCGGCATCCGGCCGTTCGATCTTGTCGAGAGTATCCCGCGGCGGCATGGCGCTTGCTCGTTGGCGACAGTCCACCGCCTTGTTCACGACAATGCGCGTCAGCCAAGTCGCCAAGCTCGCATCCGCACGGAATTTTGCGAGGTTTCGGAACGCGCTCAGATAAGCCTCCTGCATCACGTCCTCGGCGTCAGCATCGTCCCGGACGATCGCCCATGCGACACGATAGAGCCGTTGGTTGTAGCGACGGACGATCAGGCGCAGCGCAGACTCGCTTTCCTTGCGCGAGAGGCGCACGAGTTCGGCATTGGCAAGCAACTCCAGCTCAGATGCGGGTTGCTCTGGCATGTCCATTAGACAGGGAAATGAACCGAAAGGTTCCTGACTATTTTGCACCACAGACAGGGGATGCTGTTATGGTTAGGGTGACACCTTGTGGCCCTACTGTGGTGGTGCTGTGGCTTTCCTCTTCTCCAAGGAGGCAGCGATGGCATATGGCACCTTCATCCAACCCAGTGTACAGCCCCAGCAGCCCCAGCCAGAAGGAACGGCCGCCGTCCCGACTGAGGCGGCCACCGCTACTGACGCGTCTCAGTCGAATGCCGGTGGTACCGTCAGCGGTAGTAACGTCAATGTCCCCGAAGGCTTTTCCCTGCAACCTCTCGCAACCGGCCTAAACTTCCCGACCGCGATTGCTTTTTCAGAAGATCAAACTCAGGTCTGGGTCAGTGAGTCTGGAGCCCTTCCCGGCACGCTCCCCCAGATCGTGCAGCTCAATTCGGGCGGGCAGGTGACCCCCGTTCTCTCGGGCGACGAACTTCCCGAAGGGGTTCTGGCCGGCCCCATTACCGATGTCACCTTCCATGATGGCGAGGTCTGGCTCACACACCGGCAGACCGGCGCCAACGGCTGGCTGGTGGGTGCGATCTCGAAATTCGATCCGGCGGATCCGGCCGGCACCTTCACCACGGTGCTGACGAACTTGCCCTCTGCCGGCGATCACTACGCAGAGGAAATCCTGTTCGACGAATCAGGTCGCGCGTATTTCGCGCAAGGCACGGCGACCAACTCGAGCGTTGTCGGGCCTGACAACGAACTCGTGAGTGGCTGGCTGACGCAATTCCCGGGTTTTCACGACTTCCCCGCGCAGGATGTCGTGCTGAACGGCACGGAATTCCATGCCCCAGTTGCCGTGCCTGGGCTCAATCCTGAGAACCAAGTCACGGCCCCCTTCATGCCATTTGGCTCGGGGCCGGTCGCGCCCGGCACCGTCGTGCCAGCAGCCACCCCCGACACGCCACAGGAGGGGATCATTGCAGGCAATGGGGCCATCTACTCGTTTGACCCCACCGCTGACGATGCTGCCTCCACCCTGACGCTTGAGGCCTGGGGCTTGCGCAATCCCTTCGGCATCGGCTTCGATCCGGAGGATCCCAATACCCTGTTCTCGACCAATAACGGAGCCGATATCCGGTCGGCGCAGCTGGATGGAGAACTGAGGGTCGTGGAGTCACGCCCGATTGCGAACGACGCCGATGACCTGTTCACCCTTAAAGTGGGCGGGACAGCGGAGTTCTTCGGATGGCCGGATTTCTTCCACGATCCCGAGACCGGCGCCGTGCTGCCGGTCACTGATCCTCTGTTTGCTCAAGGTGAGCTGCCGATCCCTCCTCCTGGCTTCGTTCTGGATGAGAACTTCCGCAACGGTCTGGCGGTCGAATCCGCATTCACGCAGTTCGACGACATCCACGGTTCATACAACAAGTTCGACTTCTCGACGGACCCTCAATTCGGTTCGGTGGGAGATCTCTTCGTCGCGGCAACTGGTTCGCTCGTGCCCATTACCGGGGCGCAGGAGTTCGTCGGGTATGAGGTGGACCAGGTTGATCGCGCAACCGGAGAGTCGAGCGACTTCATCACTCAAGTCGCCAACACGCCCGAGAACATTTTCGACCCGAATGGCTTCAACAAGCCAATCGACGTCAAATTCCAGGATGGCACCATGTTCATCGTGGATTTCGGGGTGTACGAGCCGGGGCTCGATCTGGCGGAACCCGGCACCGGAAAGGTGTGGACCGTCACTCCAACTGCTCCTGAGCCACCTGACAATGAGGGGACGGATCTTCTCGCCAAGGCATTCACGTCTCTGGTCGGGGAAGGGCTCGATCTGTTACGGCCCTATCAGCTTAACCCGGAGGGGACCGGCCCAGCGGCACCAGAGTCGCAGGCAGTCCTGGAGGCGGCGGAGCAGACCGACACCTTTGCCGCCCTGCTCACGCCGGCGAACGACTCCGGTGTTCTGGGCGCTGCACTCGTTCACTTCGATGAGGAGCAAGGCGATGTGACCATTGCCGTCAGGGCGAGCGGGTTGACGCCGAACGAGGTGCATCCGCAGCACATCCACGGCTTCGAGGACGATCGCCCGTCGCTGGTTCCGACAATCGCCCTCGATCAGGATCACGACGGCTTCGTCGAGGGGCCGGAGGCCGGGCCAGTCTATGGCCCTGTGCTTCTTGCCGCGACGGCATCCGGTGAGGTCTCGCGGGAGGCCGTGTCGGAGGACTTCCCACGCGCGGATGAGAACGGCAATCTGACCTTTGTCCAGACCTACGACTTTGATCTGAATAACGCTGACGATGCTGCCATCTTCCAGGAACTTCAGGACCGGGTTGTCGGCCGTCTGTTCCAGATCCACGGCCTCGAACTGGCACCCGGCGAGGGAGCAGGCACGGACTTCGAGGTGAATGGCTCGGGCGGCTATATCGCGGAGCTGGGCGTTGCCAACGGCGCTCTGCTGCCGCTGCCGATTGGCCCGCTGGACGACGGGCTGCTGGCATGAGGCGCAGCATTTTCTCTCGGGCGCTTGGCCGCTACCTCAGGCCGTAAGCATGTGGTGGCGGCTTCGCTCGGGGGGCCTTCATCCCGGACGAAGCGAGCCCTACAAAGGGACGCGATGTCACAAACGGCCAGCAACAGGTCATAGGGGCGAACGACACGAGACGTGCGCCAGCGATGGGACGACTGCAGACGGTGAACCGGGCGTGATGATGGAGGTTGGCCCCGGCAATGCTGATTTGGACAGGCGTACGTATTCCCGCGCAACGAGTGTGTCCCAGGTTGCGTAGGGAAACGCATCTGGGCACTACGTTAGCGCCTCAAGCCTCATCGGGGCATCTGGCAACCTCGAGGGCTGTACTGCTTGGAGGAGATTGGACATGGCCCGCTCGCTCTCCAGCACCACCTCATTGGGCCGACCGGCCGAGTTGTCCGCCACATGGCGCGCCTGCCATGGTGCCATTCTCGGAATCGCCCTGATCAGCGCTTTGGTGAACGTGCTCTACCTGACAGGCTCGTTCTTCATGTTGGAAGTCTATGACCGGGTACTTCCGAGCCGGAGCGTTCCGACACTCCTTGGTCTCGGCGCGCTGGCACTCGGCCTTTACCTGTTTCAGGGCATCCTGGATCTCGTGCGGGCCCGGGTTCTCGTTCGGCTTGGCGCCTGGCTCGACGAGGCGCTCGGCCCACGGGTTTACGACATCATGATCCGGGGACCGCTCAAAACCAAATCCAGTGGCGATGGTCTGCAGCCGCTGCGAGATCTCGACCAAATACGCGCCTTCCTCTCCGGGCTCGGCCCGACGGCGCTATTCGATCTGCCCTGGATGCCAGTCTATCTCGGAATCTGCTATCTGTTCCATCCGCTGATCGGCCTGACGGCGCTTGGCGGCGCGCTGGTTCTGGTGACCCTTACTGTCTTGGCCGACGTGCTGACGCGCTCTCCGGCCCAACAGGCCGCAGCTCATATGGCCCGGCGCAACGCGCTCGCCGAAGCGAGCCGGCGCAATGCCGAAGTGCTGCGGGCAATGGGCATGACCGCGTCCCTCGCCGGATTGTGGGAGCAGGCGAGTGCCGCCTGTCTGGCGAGCCAGCAACGCACTGCCGATATCGGCGGAAGCCTCGGCACCATCTCCAAGGTGCTGCGCTTGATCCTGCAATCGGCGGTGCTCGGGGTCGGCGCCTACCTGGTGATTCATCAGGAAGCGACCGCCGGCATCATCATCGCCGGCTCGATCCTGACCGCACGGGCACTGGCGCCGGTGGAACTCGCCATTGCGCACTGGAAAGGGTTCGTGGCGGCCCGCCAGAGCTGGAAGCGCCTCGGCCAATGGGCGGCCTTGTTCGCTCAGCCGGAGCCAAGGCTGGCGCTTCCGCCGCCCTGCAAGTCCCTCTCGGTTGAGGCTATCGCAGTGCAGCCCCCTGGCGAGCGGAGGCTGATCGTGCAAGGCGCATCCTTCGACCTGAAAGCAGGCCAAGCCCTCGGCATTATCGGCGCGAGCGCTGCTGGCAAATCGTCGCTCGTGCGCGCGGTGGTCGGTGTTTGGGCGCCGGCGAGCGGCACCGTGCGGCTTGACGGCGCCGCGATCGAGCACTGGATGCCCGAGTTCCTCGGCCGGCACATCGGCTACTTGCCGCAGGACGTGGAGCTGTTCGCCGGGACGGTGGCGCAGAACATCGCTCGCTTCGAGCCCAATCCCGACGCCGAAGCGATTATAACCGCAGCCGAAGCCGCCGGGATCCATGAGCTCATCCTCCAGTTGCCCGACGGCTATGACACGCCGATTGGCGAGGGCGCCACTTATCTGTCCGCGGGCCAACGGCAACGAGTCGCTTTGGCGCGGGCCTTGTACCGTGACCCTTTCCTGGTCGTTCTGGACGAGCCGAACTCCAATCTCGATCAGGAGGGTGATCAGGCGCTCAGGCGCGCGATCATGGGCGTGCGGGAGCGGGGCGGCATCGCCATCGTGGTCGCCCACCGCACTAGTGCACTCGCCGCCGTCGACCAGCTGCTCATCATGGCCGAGGGCCGCGTGCAGGCGCTCGGGGCCAGGGACGAGGTTTTGAGTAAGTTCGTGGAGCGGAAGCCGCTCCGGTCGGTACCTCTCAAGGCGATGATCAAGAGCGCCCTCCCATGACTCCCGTCATCAGAAACCGGGCCCTCCCTTCCATTCACCGTCATCTTGGTGTCGGCATGGTTGCCGCGGTCATTCTGGTCGGCGGTGTCGGGGGCTGGGCGTCCACGACCGAACTCGCGGGCGCCGTGATCGCGCCGGGCACCCTTGTCGTCGACTCGAACGTGAAGAAGGTGCAGCACCCGTCCGGCGGCGTCATCGGCGAGCTGCGCGTCCGCGAGGGCGATCCTGTCAAGGCCGGCGAGGTTCTCGTGCGCCTCGATGAGACGGTCACGCGGGCGAACCTCACGATCATCGTCAAGGACCTGGACGAGCTTGCGGCCAAGCAGGCCCGGCTCGAGGCGGAGCGCGACGGCGAAGAGCGCGTGAGCTTTCCTGAGATACTTGCGATGCGCGCCGCCGATCCGGCTGTCGCGGCGGTGCTGACCGGAGAGCGCAAGCTGTTCGCATTGCGCCATGCCGCCCGTGCAGGCCAGAAGGCACAGTTGAACGAGCGGATCGGTCAGCTGCAGGAGCAGATCCAGGGCATGACCGAACAGGTTGACGCCAAGAACCGCGAGATCGAGCTGATCAGCGAGGAACTCGAGGGCGTGCGCGAGCTGTGGCACAAAAAGCTCATTCCTATTGTCCGGGTCACGGCGCTTGAGCGCGATAAGGCGCGCCTTCACGGTGAACGAGGGGCTCTGATCTCCTCCATTGCACAAGCCAAGGGCAAGATCAGTGAGACGGCGCTGCAGATCCTGCAGATCGATCAGGACCTGCGAAGCGACGTGAGCAAGGAGCTGGCTGAGATCCGGGCCAAGACCTCAGAGCTGGTGGAAAAGCGGGTCGCGGCCGAAGATCAACTCAAGCGCATCGACATCCGCGCGCCGCAGGATGGGCGGGTGCACCAGCTTTCCGTGCATACGGTGGGTGGCGTGATCAGCCCTGGCGACCCAATCATGTTGATTGTGCCCGGAGCCGACCCGCTGCTAGTCGAGGCCCGAATTGCTCCGCAGGACATCGACCAGGTCCGGGTCGGGCAACAGGTTCTGCTCCGCTTCCCGGCCTTCAATCTGCGCACCACACCCGAGTTGCATGGAGAAGTGATCCGCGTTGCGGCCGATGTCAGCCAGGACCCGAAGACGGGAGCAGCGTTCTACACCGTACGGGTGAGCTTGCCGGACCATGAGGTCGCCCGCCTCGGCAGCCTGAAGCTCGTACCGGGCATGCCGATTGAGGCATTTGTGCACACTGGAGAGCGCACTGCTCTCTCGTATCTGGTCAAGCCGCTCTCGGATCAGATCATGAAGGCATGGCGGGAGCGGTAACCGTGTGCGACGGTCCACTCCGTGGCTGTTCCCGACGGTGCCCATGAGGCGACGAGCTTTTACGAAACCAAGCTCCTGAAGAGCACGCTCAAGCGGCTGGTCGACTTCGAGCGGATCAATACGGGCGCGATGCGCTTCCGCGCCGACGCCGCGAGCGTGCGCACCGGCGACTGCGTGTATTTCGATAACACGATTCACGCGACCGGCCCTGAGTACGCGATGGCCAGTGACTTGCTGCCACCCGGCTTCCCGGCCGGGAAGATCGAGGGCGAATACTACTGGGACGGCGGCTTATCCCGAACATGCCGCTGCAAATGGCCGCCATGATCGTTCAAAGGCATGAAGGGAGTACATGTGAAATCCCTTTGCTGGTCTGCCTTGGGTCATACCTTCACATTCGGCCGCTCAACGAACATCGGCCCTTAAGCGCTAAAGCGGGCCAAGCTCTTTGGTTCGGGGAGTGCCAACAACTGACGTTCCAGCCTGTTGTATACAGCAAAGTTCATGTTGCTTAGCACGGGCGAAATCGGTGGAGCAGGTTTCGCCTTTTGACAGGCAGCCACTCCACGCGATCGGTTGTTTCGCGGACTCAAAAAGGCAGTCGAAACGCCTTAGCCATTGCTCAGATGCCGGCTCAAGTAGTCCTTGAGGATAGGAGAAGAACGCAGGGTTTCGTGTTACGGTTTGGCCTTCTGCCTTCTCATAGGATCGCTCCTGGTCAATCCAGCCTACAACAACCTAAGAACTCGGGATGTTTAGGCACCACGCACAGGAGGCCAACATGGTTCCTGGTAGGACATCCTGGCTTCGGAAGGGCCGAGTAGCAGTCGCGCTTTTTCTGGCAGGACTGATTTCACCGCCGGCTCTGGCACAAACTGCACCTGCAGCCCCCTTGATCAAACCGACCGCACCGACTCGGGCACCGACCCGGGATGTGAACACGGTTGGAATTGTCGCCGGCGGCGCGGAAGCGAGCGCGCTCCCGTTCATCAATGAAATTGCAACGCTCCTGTCGCGCGGGCAGGAGACCGGCCCGAGCGGAGAGTTGGCCTTGCGCGTCCTTCCGATTGTCGGCCGTGGCGGGATTCACGATCTGCGTGACGTGCTCTCCCTGCCGGGCGTCGATATGGGGATCATCCCGGAGCACCTGCTTGCGCGTGCCAAAGAGAGCCAAGAGTTCGGCGATCTCAGCAGCAAGCTCGTTTACATCACAAAGCTCTTCAACGAGGAGCTTCATATCATCGCTCGGACCGATATCCGCCAACTCTCTGATCTCGCCGGAAAGCCCGTCAACCTCGGAGACTACGGCGGGAGCGTCGAGGACATCGCGCGGAACCTCTTCACAGCTCTTGGCCTCAGCGTGTCCGAGGTGCATCTGGGACAGGATGAGGCGCTGGAAGAGATGCGGCAAGGAAGGGTTGCGGCAACCGCCGTTCTGGCCCCGAAGCCGGCGGCCTTTGTCGAGCGGCTCAGACGTGACAGTGGATTTCACCTGATCCCACTCCCCTACCCCACCAACCCAATCCTCTCTCTGCCGACAGCACTCCGGCATGAAGATTACCCGGCCCTCATCCCGGCGGGTGAGAGTGTCGAGACAGTTGCCATCGGGACAGTCCTGATGGCCTATAACTGGCCCGAGAAGAGCAGCCGCTATCGATTGCTGGACACCTTCGTCGATGCCTTCTTCTCAAAGTTCTCCGAGTTCCAGGCGACCTCACGACACCAGAAGTGGCAGGAGGTCAATCTCGCGGCTGCCGTTCCGGGCTGGAAGCGGTTCAAGCCGGCTGAGCGGTGGCTTCAGAATGCGCAGGTCGGGCACCCAGGCAGCACCGGCTCAATGTCGCCACCTGCTGTGACCGGGAGGCCTCCCTCGACAAGACAGGAGGTCGAGACCCAGCGCCTGTTCGAGGAATTTCTACAATGGCGCGAACGACAAGGAAGGCGCTGAAGGGGCTTTCACGCCATGAGGCGTAACAAGATCGAGGGCCAGAGCCATGAGAAAGCAACTCATTGCCGTGAGTGCATTGGCCATTTCTACGGTTTCGGCCGTGGAAGCGCAGACCTCCGCGCCACCGCAGAGGATCGCGAGGACGGCTGCCGCACAAACACCTCTGGGACCTCCTCCACCTGGATTCAAGAAGGTCAGTAATCTTGTGAAACTGCCCAACTTCATGCCAGGGCTGGGGGTGCTGTATGTTCGGCCTGAAACACTACCCGCAGGACCGTTTCTCGCCTATGACCGACGCGGACGGCGCGTAAGCACAATCTACATGATCCCGGTTGAGGACATTCAAAACCAGAAAAACTTCAACCTGGCTGGGTTTGCAGGCCGAAATGACCATGTGGACTTGTATTACAATAACGGGCATCCTGGTGTGGAGATGCCCCATTATCATGTCGTCATCTGGCACGTGAACAAGGCTGGCGAGGCACGAGTGGCAAAGTAGTGCCCGACTGATGTGAGCCGATTGTCAGCTATTGCATGATGCTACAGGCAGACATCACTGAGGATCCCTGATGTCATATCCGCTGGACAAGAGGGCCTTGCAGTCGTTTCGCATCGCCGTTCTCACGATTGCCGGATTGGGAGTTGGCTGGGCAACAGAATCCGCCGCCTCCCCCGAGGATGAGATCGCCCGGCTCGACCGGGTTCGGGCCAATCTCTTCGAAGAACTTGTGAAGGCACGGGCCGAGGCCGCTGCGATTCGTGCGGAGGTGGAAGCAGCGATCAGGGCGCGCGATGCCGCGAGGGCAGAGCTTGCGCGTCTGAAACAGAAGGCTGCCTCGACCAAGCCAGCAAGGTCAGCACCGGCCAGCCAAGTCGCCCATGGGCAGCAGCAGCTGGCTCCAGCCGACACTTCCACGGCATCGCAGGCTCAGGACACCATAATGTCCACGGGACTGCTGGTCGGCAGCGGTCGCGCCGTCTGGTATCAGAGCCCTGGCCGCACCGCCAGTGGCGAGGTGTACAACCCAGACGGGCTGACCGCGGCCCACCGGACCCTGCCTTTCGGAACCTCGGTCCGTGTCGCTAATAAAGCGAACGGTCGTTCGATCATCCTGCGCATCAATGATCGAATTAACACACGGGAGCAGCCCAAGCCGAGCTATGTGATCAGTTTGTCTCGGGGAAGTGCCCGTGCCCTGGGCATTGAGAGTGTCGGCTCCGTTGACGTATACCAACTGCCCTCGGCCACCCGGTCGCCGGACGTAGATGTGGTCGAGATCCGGATCCATGGCAGCCCCGATGGCTCCCATGCCTGGTTCGATCCAGTTGGTGTTCTTGTGCAGCCAGGCCAGACCGTCCGCTGGATCAACCTCGATCCTGTCTACCGGCACACCACGACTGCGTATCATCCGAAGAACTCCGGCCACTCCCTCGGGATTCCGAACGAAGCTGAGCCCTGGAACTCGGATTACCTGCAGCCGAATGAAACCTTCTCGATCCGCCTTACAGAAGTGGGAGCGTACGACTACTTCTGCATCCCGCATGAGAAGGGCGGGATGGTGGGCCGCATCGTTGTCGGGCGTCCAGTCGGACCAACCGGGCAGCTTGTTGGAAATGCCTCGCTTGGACCGGCGGTGAGGGCCACGGTGAAGCCAGCTCAGCTGTCCTTACCATCTGTTGAGGAGATTGTCCGGCTGGGTGTGATCCACGCACATACAGCCCCCTAGCCTTGTTCCGAAATGGACCGCCCGTGCCGTCCGGCGGTTGGACGGCACGCCCCAGCATGGGGATCTACGCCACACCCGCAGCTCTGCCTCAGCCCATGGCACCTTAGGCACCAAGATTATTTCCACCTTAACGAGGTCGCAGCCTGCATCCGAGCCTATCGTCTGCGCCGCCAGTTATCGGCACCCGTCCATGACATATCGCTAATCCGGGCCGAATTGGTGGAACCGTTTCGGTGTCCCACGAAGGCTTAAGAACAACGTTCGCAACACCGGGGTCATCGGTCCATGAGGCAGAGCGGCTTCGGGCCTGTGAGCCCTGCACCGCGTCTACTGCTGAATAAACGCGTGGTCCTTTTTGTGCGCAATGCCATTTGCTCACGACATGATTGATGGGGCGTTCGTATCTGCGCTGAAGGTCTCTTCTGGGTCAAATCCGGTCCATCGGCATGCCTATGTGAAGGTCAGCTCATCGCGCACTTGCAGACATTCGTCTGCCCAGCGCAAAGGGAGTCGAGCCACTTGAGGGCTGTCCGAACTTCGTCTGCTGTTACCCATGGCGTTACCCGGACGAAAAGATGGCGCGGGTCTGCAGAGACAGGAAAGCCATAAAACCCTTGCCGGTATAGGGTTTAGAGTGGTGAGCGCGCTGGGACTCGAACCCAGGACCCTCTGATTAAAAGTCAGAGGGTCCTCTCTGTTCCATGACTGGCCAACAGGTTTGTGCTCTTCGATGGAATCCTCGTCGCTGTCCCGGGGCAAAAAGATCCCTATGTCCAATATAGCGGCCCGCTCCTTACCAAGATGCGTATTGGACAGGCCTGCGAGCTGACCTAACGTGCCGTGTGGCCTTCAGTGCGTGGGCCTCTCCCCAGGAGTGCGTCGCCTTCGGGTTGATCTACGGCGCCGTACAAGCCCATGGGAGGATGGACGTTCCCCTGCCACCCGGACCGAACTTCTTCCTCTTCGGCGACCCCGTCCAGTGCGAGCCCAGCCTCCGGGCGGCCGTCTTCGGGTCCGTGACCGTCACCAAAATCCCGCAGGTCTGGCGGGTAACGTCGCTGGATGCGCCCCTCGACATGATTATGAAAGGCACCGTCCGGGCTGCCGCCCTGCTCCGGGCGCAGACGCCGGCGGCCTTGGTGGCCATCCGCGAAGCGGTGCGCCAGGGCGTCGCGGCTTACGCACGGGACGGAGCGTTTGAGTTGATGATGCCGGCTGTTGTGGCCGCCGCCGAGAAGCCTAAACCAATGCGCCTGTGAAAATGCAACTGGGTAATTCGCAGAGTGAGAATTACGGAATTGGCCTGCCCCATGTAGATGATCGGTGTGTGATGTTAATTCAGGGTTGGTTTGGACCTGCCCCCAGATCTGCGTCCCCTCTCGCCGGCAGGTGCGTCGTAGCCCACATCGCCGCCTGAGTGCGATTAGCGGCTCCAATTTTTCTCAGGATCGCTTTGACATGAACTTTGACCGTAGCTTCCGCCACATCGAGCTTGCGGGCAATGATCTTGTTAGGCGCCCCCTGCGTCAGGCACATCAGGATCTCGGCCTCACGAGTTGAGAGTGTCCGTGCTTTGGGATCGGATGGCTCCAGCCCCAGGCACAGGCTGATCTCGTGACGCTCGGGCGTCGCATTCAGCACGCTTCGGTCAAGCAGCGCAGCAATCAGCGCCGCGGGCAGAATGGCCTCTCCAAGCATCACCAGTTCAAGGGTCTTGATCAAAACGTCACCGCTGACTGCTGACGAACAGAAACCGTCCAGGCCAGCATCACGTCCGAGCCGCACGAAGTTGAGATCGAACGCCTCTGCAACCACGACAACCCGCGTCGCAGGATGGTGGCTCTTCAGGTTCCTTACAGTTTCAATGACCTGCTCTGCGGCGTCATTGCCATCGATAATGAAAAGATCAGGTGTGAGCTCGCAGCAACGCGAAAGTGAGATCTCATCGGATGCTATGCCGGAGATGGCAAAGCAGGTATCCGCCAAGAGATGCTTCAGCCCGATGCCGATCAAAGGGTTCCGGCAGAACAGAATGGTGGTCACCTCTCGAGAGGACCGTGAGAGCGCCCCTTCAGAAGGACGGGAGGTGATAGAGTTGATGACTTGTGCTGACATTGGCTGCCCCTCCTGAGGTAGATCCCTTGATCTGCATTATCTTCCTATCAGAGACGCAAGGAGCCGATTTGGGCAAGCCATAGGCCAAGTAGTCTACCACTTGGTGGGTAGACTTTACCCCTAAAGAGCTGCCAGAGAGTAACGCTTTCTTAAGGTTTCCGGCCCTGTAAGAGCATCGAGAGGTGATCTGGCTCCATCAAGATCGACTGAACGCCTCGTACAGGCGGGGGTAGGCTCAGAGGCGCCTGATGCTGGAGCGGATTGAGCCAAAGACAGGTCCCTGCTGTTCTGGAAGCCACGAACTGTTCGGTTCCCGACAAGGCGGAGGATACATGCAAAACGCAAGAAACCTGCAGTTTGCCAACTCCGCGCTGAAGCTAAGATTCTGAGCGGCTTTTTCCAACCTGCCTTGTGACAGAGAGGCAAAGAAGAACTGAGAGCAGCGCAGCCGAACGTGAATGGATCAGCGGCGCTGCCTCCGAAAATCGATTACTACAGGGTTCAGGCGACCTTGGAGAGTTCAATGGGCCCCGCTAAGCTCGCAACCGAGTAGAGTGCTTCTGCCAGATTTCGTTCGCGGTGTTGATACAAGAGAGTTATGGCCTCACGAGCGTACAGACGAAACTCTTCCTTGAGAGTTTCGGGCGCGTTTTCCCACATCTCATCATCATCGTGTGCCGCGTCATAGAAGGCACGCGCGACATGCTCAATCTGGTAGATCATTTTGCCCCCGCTTCTAGCGTTCATTGCGTCTGCCCGGTGCTTATGGCGTGCGAGCGCCAACTGAATATTTTGCGTGATCGATCTCACGATTCAGGATAAATGCATCAGGTGCCAGCAAGCTAGGCGGTAGGCAATCGATTTGGCTACGCTCTCAAAGGTGGTACCCCTTAAGGATAATTTTGGTGACCGACGACAGATTTCCTTGGGCAGCTCTTAAGATGACGAGCGAAAGCGAATGTACCACCGCCCTAGCCTTCGCAGACAGCCTTGCGCCAGCGTCCATTGATATAAGAGTTCTTCCGCGGACTTGGAGCCATTGGGATGAACAATGGAATATCGCTCCGGCGAGCGCTTTCGTCGCAATCTGAAAGGGCGGATTGCATATGACGAGAACCGCCCGGCTGTCGACTGTCTCATGCGGGGCCTCTCGACCGCCGCAGCCCGGCTCGTGTTCCAGATCCCGCCGCGATCCCGCTGGAATTCAACCAACCGGAGTTTGATCTCAAGATCCCTCAGGAAGGGACATCGGCCAAGGTTCGGCTGATCTGGACCACCGGGGATGAATACGAGGTTATGTTTACCGACTAGCCGATCCAGGTTAGCGCCGCACTGGCTCGGCCTCATCTCTAGTATTGAACGCCGTGACCTTCTCCCGCCGGTATTTGCCAGTCTGGTTCCCATAGGCGCACCAAGCGTTCGGTCCCGAACAGATCCTTCTCGGTATCAGCAAGTAGAAGCGCCGGATGCCATGCCCCGGGTTGATCCGGTGCAGTACCAGACGGTGCTTAAGTCACATGGTCTGGTTTTATCCACCGATTAGGAGCGGCAGCACGCCTCGTCTATACCACTGCCGTTCGGCCTCTTAGTTATCGATGGTTTTGTTAGGCGCTCTAAGACTGTGGCGCTGGGGCACTGTAGTGCTGAAGGAGAGATTCAAAGAGCATGGCATTGAAGAGGTGCCGCGTCTACCGCCACCAGCATCTCCATCGCAACCGCTCGTGCCTAGCAGAGACCCGCAGAGCCGTAAGGATCAGATAAAGCAAGGCGAAGTGCCTCCGGTGCCATGCCTGGTGAGGTAACAAGGAAGGCAGTCCATCCGTGCCTGTCCCTGCCCCCTCCGGCCATCGGCCGCGCAGCCGGATCTACTGGCCTTCGATGGAGGGGGCTACGACGGCGCTCATTCCTCGAAACACCAACCTAGGCTCACTCCGCCCATTGAGCGGAGAAGGATAGAGCCGCAGATGACGCACTGGTATTCAGCCTCGCGTCCAATATCGGCTACGGAATTCCTGATATCCAGTTTATCTCTCACCCATTCCAAGGTGTCGTGCGGCCTCTCTTCTTTCTTGTTCCTCTTTCTTGTTCCGCGCAACAAGCTTCCGGCAGTCTTCACACGGCTTGGGATCGGCCATGGCGGGCACTCTCGTTTCGGCTATGCAAGAGAAGCCTCGATTTTAGGCTTTATCTTGACCGACAACTTGCCACATTGGGCCGGTTACAAGAGTCACAAAGCCTTGTACCCGCCAAATCACTGAAGCCGGATGGCAGTTGGCGGCCCAGAATAGGCTGAACCCTCTCACTCCTCGCAGCGGAGACAGACGAGTGCGCTCATACATCTAAGGTGCTGGATCAACACAGTTATCATCTTGGATGTCGTAAAAGCTGATGCGGACTTTACCAATATGCTGGGTCGGATCGGCCGCAGCGCCCAAGCCAACGAGCACATTCATCTCGCCCACGAGACATTCGGCACTGTCTGCCCGTCTGAGCCGGACTTGGCGATGCCGCACTCGCGCCTCGAACTCGTTGAGCAGGAATAGGGTTTTTGGGTCCACGTCGATGTCAATGCGGCCACAGCGTTTGCCATCTGCGCCGGTGGTGAACTGAATGCCCTGCAGCAACTGCTGGAGCTCTGGCGGCCATTCAACGATGGGGTTCTGGCTCAGTGGCATAGGTGACCCCGGTGCTTGGACAATCCTTCAGCAAGACAGGCTTCAGCTATCTAAGCGAACGCCACGCTTAGCGGTTCCATAAATGATGGAGTGGACGGCGCCTGCTCCCGGCAGCG
>NZ_JBQWEL010000043.1:0-14387 GCF_052658925.1 Microvirga medicaginis
GAGCGATAAGCTGCCGTCCTATGGGGCCGCCAAACGCGAGCTGGGGCTTTCAGCTCATCGTGAGCAGGGCCGCCGTAAGAACAACCGGGCGGAGAACTCGCACCAAGTGGTGCGACGACGAGAACGGAAGATGCAAGGGTTCACGTCGGCGGGGTCAGCCCAGCGCTTCCTCTCCACCTATGCTGCCGTTTACAACACGTTCAACCTCCAGCGCCATCTCATTTCCCGCCGGACTCTGCGCCGCTTCAGAACCGCGGCGGAAGCCCAATGGCATCAAGCGACAGTCGCTGCTTAATGAGATCGACCTTCAGCTCCTTTGCTGCTTCACTTCAGTTCCCGTGACAGAGCCTTGTTCTCCAACACCTTGACGGTACCCTCCGAGCTTACTGGTTAGCCCGATCCTCTTTGTCAGGCAGATCGACAGGAGCAACATAATCGAACAGCTTCCTAACCGTCGCGCTCGGGAAGACGGTGGTGCGGCCAATGCCGTCAGCGATCCGCCAGTTGGAGCCGGTCAGACTAAAGGCGATCCGCAGCCCCCGGCCTTCCGCTTCCGTTTCAGCCAGTGCCATCCTCGATGCGGAGCGACGCCGTCCCAGGTTGGCGACACATTTTCGTTAGCGGCGTCTCCCTTTGTCCTGCGTTGTTTCATCTCCATCCTTCCAGGCCCCCGCTTGCAAGGGGCCGCTTGCCATCCCGGCTCAGGCGCTCCCACCGAAGGGCATCGTCAACTTACGCCAATCGGAGCAGTTTGGGCGGGTCATCCACCCCTCTAAGCCACTGAAAGTACGTGACCTGCCTCGGGCTAAAAATCTGCATAAAGCAGGGAAAACCCGTTAGGTTGACGATGCCTCCGTTCTCCCGTTCTCTGGACAACGGAGGCCTCCGGGCAAAGAGCAGCGGCACTCTCCCAAGTGCACATCAGATGACGTAGAAGTCAGCATAGGTGAGGGTTGGCTTGGTTGTGAGCTTGGCGAACAGGGTCGCTTTGTAGGTTGTGCCTGATCCGTCCTGGTCATAGTACAGGTAGCCTGTGGACTTGTCGTAGAGGATGCGATCATCCGCCTCCTTGGCAACCTTGCCCAACTGCAGCGCGCCCTTGGCCAGCGTGCCAGTCGTTTTCAGACCGCGGAACACCGCATTTTCCAGCCTGATCGTATCGTCGGCGGCCACAAAGTCCCGAACGGTATCTACGTTCGCGGTGGCGCTCAGGGTGGTGTCGAACACGAAGGTGTCCTTGCCTTTCCCTCCCGTGAGCACGTCATTGCCGGCTTTGCCGGTGAGATAATTGGCGCCCGCGTTGCCGATAAGGGTGTTGGCGATCGAATTGCCCGTCAGGTTGATAGTTGTCGTGGCGCTTGCGCTGATGGTGCTCAAGGTCTCCACGGAGGCTGATGCGCCCAGGACATGGCTCGTGCTGGCATACACCGTGTCGGTGCCGTATCCGGCCGCCTCGATCACTTGATCGAGCGCGCTGTCGACATAATAGATGTCATTGCCGCCGTATCCGTAAAGCGTGTCGGCTCCCATCTTGCCGTCAAGGCGATTGGCCCCGGCATTGCCAAGGATGATATTGGCGGTCGAGCTGCCGGTGAGATTAATGGCGGTCGTGGCGCTGGTGTTGGTGGTACGCAGCACTTCCACCTCTGCCGATGCGCTCAGGGCATAACTCGTGCTGGCATATACCGTGTCGGTGCCCTGACGGGCCGATTCGATCACCAGATCGAACGCGTCGTCGACGAAGTAAGTATCGTTGCCGGCATCTCCGTAGAGAATGTCGGCGCCGGCTCGCCCATCGAGCGTGTCGTTGCCTGCGGCACCATAAAGGACATTGCTGCTTTGATCGCCAGTGAGCGTGTCGTTCCAGGATGATCCAGCGATGTTTTCAAAATTGGTGAATACATCACCGATGGCGTCGCCGCCCGAGGCTGATCGCGTGGTAAGGTTGACGGCGACGGCAGCGGACGACCCGGCATAGCTCAGCGTGTCGGATCCCTCCTCGCCATCAAGCTGATCCGCTCCTGCGCCACCCAGAATGACGTCATCCCCGCCATTGCCCTCGAGGATGTCGGCCCCAGCGCCGCCATCAAGCACGTTGGCATCAGCGTCGCCCCGCAGGATGTCGTCATAGGTGCTACCGGTCAGATTCTCGATCGAGACATAGACGTCGTCCTGCGCATCGCCCTCATTCAGGCTCTGGCCGGACAGATCCGCCACGATCCCTGAGCCCGCGAAGGCATAACTGGCCGTATCGAGGCCGTACCCGCCCACGAGAGTATCGGCACCGCTGCGCCCCTCCAGCGTGTCATCGCCGTCGCTGCCATCAAGGACGTTGTCCCCGGCATCGCCGCCCAGGGCGTCGCTGCCGTAGGTGCCGGTGAGATTCTCAATCCCGTCATACACGTCGCCGGAGGCGTCGCCGGTGTTCCGGCTCGTGTCGGCCAGATCAGCGATCAGCCCGTCGTAGAACGAGAAGGAGTTCTGATAATCAGCGGTGTCCGTCCCCTCGCCGCCGACGAGCGTATCGGCGCCATACCCGCCTGCGAGCACGTCGTCTCCGGCACCACTCGCCAGGATGTTGTCGCCGTAGTCGCCTCGCAGGATATCGTCATGGGCGCTGCCGATAAGGTTCTCGATGGAGGCATAGCTGTCGCCGGCGGCCCCGCTCGTATTGAGATACGAGTCCGCCAAGTCCGCAACGATGCCGTCTGCGGCGTCTTGGTAGGAGGCGGTGTCGATCGCCTCCCAGCTGCCCTGGAGAACGTCGGCACCGTCGCCGCCAATGAGAATGCTGCCGCCAGCACCGGCCATAAGGGTGTCGTCACCAGCGCCGCCGACGAGCAGATTGTGCCCGTTGCCGCCGTCGAGACTGTCATTGCCGTCGCCGCCATAGAGCGTGTCATCGCCCGCATCGCCGGATAGCACGTCGTTGCCTGCACGGCCTTCGAGGATATCATTTCCCTCCCCGCCGGTGAGACCATTGTCGCCGCTGTTTCCGGAAAGCGTATCGCTGAAGAGGCTGCCGGCTACGTTCTCGATCGAGTCATAAGTGTCGCCCAGGGCATCGCCTGAATTCAGGCTCGCGTCGGCGAGGTCGACGGTGACGGAGCCAGCCGCGCCCGCATAGGAGGCGGTGTCCGATCCATCACTGCCCAGAAGGCTGTCTCCGCCCCCGCGGCTCTCGAGGATATCATCGCCCGCGCCGCCATCGAGGACGTTGCGGCCCGCATCGCCGCGCAGGACGTCCGTATAGGCGCTGCCGGTCAGGTTCTCGATGGAGGTGTAGACGTCGCCCTCGGCTTCGCCCGTGTTCTGCGAGGGATCGCCGAGATCCGCGATCACACCCAGGCCGGCCCAGTCCATCCCGGCATGCGCATAGCTCGCGGTATCCGATCCCGTGCCACCGATCAGGGTATCGGCGCCGCCCCGGCCTTCCAGGATGTCGTCGCCATCCCCGCCGTCGAGCACGTTCGCGGTCCCGCCCCAGTACCAGTAGAAGTCCGCATCCCCGCGCAGCACGTCGTCATGGGCGCTGCCCCGCAGGTTGTACACGGACAGGAAGGTGTCACCCGCCGCCTCGCCAGTGTTCGCGGCCGTGTCGGCGAGATCGACGGAGACGCCCATCGCCGCGTGCTCGTAGGAGACCGTGTCGGCGCCGCCCCAATCGCCGACGAAATGATCGGCCCCGTCGCCGCCTTCGAGGAGATCGGCTCCCTCATCACCGATGAGCGTGTCGTTCCCGTCCCCGCCCTGCAAGGTATCGTCGCCTGCGCCGCCCGAGAGCACATTGGCCCTGGCATCGCCACGCAGGTCGTCGTCGTAAGTGCTGCCGGTCAGGTTCTCGATGGAGTCGTAGCTGTCGCCCGCCGCCTCGCCGGTGTTTCGGGTGGCATCGGCGAGGTCGGCGACGACGCCATCCGCCGCACTCCCGTAGCTCGCGGTGTCGGAACCCGCGCTGCCGACGAGGAGGTCGCCGCCCCCGCGGCCCTCCAGCACATCGTCGCCCGCTTGGCCCTCCAGAAGGTTCGCACCGCCATCGCCTCGTAAGGTATCGTCGAAGGCGCTGCCGCGCAGGTTCTCGACGCCGTCGAAGACCGACTGGCTGTAGACATAGTCGGAGGCCCCGATCACGTTCGTGAGGTCCGCCGTGACGCCATAGGCCTCGTTCTCGTAGCTTGCGGTATCTGAGCCCGCACCGCCCACCAGTGTGTCGTAGCCCCAGCCCCAGCGGCCCTCGAGCACGTCGTCACCCGCACCGCCATCCAGGCGGTTCGACGAAGAATTGCCCATCAGGATGTCGGCGAAGTCCGTGCCCACGACATTCTCGATCCCGATGAGGACGTCATTCTGCGCCTCGCCGGTATTACGGGACGCGTCCGACAGATCGAGCACGATGCCACTCGCCGCGTGCGTGTAGCTGGCCGTGTCGTCGCCATAGCCACCATCGAGCGTATCGGCGCCCACGCCTCCTTCGAGGGTATCGTTGCCTTCGCTCCCCGACAGGATGTTGTCAGCGGTATCGCCGCGCAGCAGGTCGTCATAGGCGCTGCCAAGCAGAACCTCGATGGAATCGTAAGTATCCCCAGCGGCATCACCGACATTGTTCGAGGGCGTGCCGAGATCTGCCGTGACTCCCGCATCCGCGTCCTGGTAGCTCGCGGTGTCCGTGCCGACGCCGCCGACGAGGTGATCGGCCCCGTCGCCGCCGATCAAGAGATCGGCCTCCGAGCCGCCGTCCAGGGTATCGGCTCCCGCGCCGCCCCGGATCACGTCGAGCCCCGCTCCGCCGACCAAGAGGTCATCGCCGTCGGCACCATCGACCCGGTCGTCCATGTTGCCGCCGGTGAGCGTGTCTGAGAGATGCCCGCCGGTCAGGTTGTTGCTATGCGTTAGGGTGCCGGTGACGTCCAGGTGCTCGATGCCGGAGAAGTCGACGCGAGTGCTCCACCAATAGGTCATGACGGAGCCGATTGCACCGTTCAAAGAGGCTCCGTAGCCATCGTTCACGCCCGAGTAGTCGAGCACGAGCGTGTCCTCGCCGGAACCGCCGTCAACGCTGTCGACGCCTGCTCCGGCATTGATCGTATCGTTGCCCGCGTCCGTCGCGATAACATCGTTCATGCCGTAGGTGGCCGTGGAGATGAAGTCGTCTCCGGTGCCCGTCGTCAGCGTCAGCCCTTCGATGTGCGTAACCTGGGTGCCGTTCGACAGCACGACCGGGCCGGTCTGGCTGTCCACCGCCGAGAACACGACGGCCGTGGCAACATCCGACAAGTCGGCCTGCCAGCGGTCATCCCCCGCCCCACCGTCCACCACCTCGTTCGATCCGGACCGGGTGTTCAGGGTATCGTTTGCGTTGCCGCCGATCAGGGTGTCGCTGAGGAGACCGCCCGTGAGGTCGTTGGAATACCTGAGCGTGCCGGTCACGTCGAAGCGCTCGATGCCTAAGAAATCGATCCGGTTGGCCCACCAGTAAGTCTGGATGAGGCTGGAGCCGTTGAGTACGGCACCGTAGCCTTCGTCGATCATGGAATAATCCACGATCAGGGTGTCGATGCCCGTGCCACCATCGACGGAATCAACGCCACGTCCGGTGTTGACGGTGTCGTCGCCGGCACCGGTCTGCACGCTGTCGTTCAGCCAATAGTCATTGGTCGAGATCTCGTCGTTTCCGGAACCGGTCTTCAACGTCAGCGCCTCGACATTCGAGACCTGCGTGCCGTTGGACAGGAGCGTGGCCGCGTTCTGGCTGCCGGCAGCCGAGAATACAATGGCGGTATTCACGTCGGAGAGGTCCGCGACCCAGCGGTCGTTCCCCGCCTTGCCGTCCACGACTTCGTTGATACCCGTGCGCGTGTCGAGCTTGTCGTCAGCATCGCCGCCGATGAGCGTATCGTCGAGAGCGCCACCGTGCAGGTCGTTACCGTGCGTGAGCGTGCCGGTCACGTCGAAGCGCTCAATCCCGGTAAAATCGACGCGGTTGCTCCACCAATAGGTCTCGATCAGATCGCCCCGTGTCATCGAGGCACCATAGGCGTCGTCGACCATGGAGTAGTCGACCACCAAGGTATCGATCCCATCACCGCCATCGACCGCGTCGACGCCACGCCCGGTATTGACGGTGTCGTCGCCGGCACCGGTCTGCACGCTGTCGTTCAGCCAATAGCCGTCGGTCGAGATCTCGTCGTTTCCGGACCCGGTCTTGAGGGTAAGGGCCTCAATGTTGGAGACCTTTGTCCCGTTGGTCAAAACAGTGGTTGCATTCTGGCTGTTTTGGGCGCTGAACGTGATATCGGTCGAGGCGTCGGACAGATCTGCGACCCACCGGTCGTTGCCTCCCTTACCGTCCACCACCTCGTTCGTACCTGAGCGCGTATCGAGCGTATCATCCGCATTGCCGCCGATCAGGGTGTCGTCGAGGCTCCCCCCGTGGAGGTCGTTGCCCCGCAACAGCGTGCCCGTGACGTCAAATCGCTCGATCCCCGTGTAGTCGATACGGGTGCTCCACCAGTAGGTCTCGATGTTGGACCCTCTGCCCATCCATGCGCCATAACCGTCATTGACCATGGAGTAATCGACCACCAGGGTATCGATCCCATCACCACCATCGACGGAATCAACGCCACGCCCGGTATTGACGGTGTCGTCGCCGGCACCGGTCTGCACAGTATCGTTCAACCAATAGACGTCGGTCGAGATCTCGTCGTCGCTGGTTCCGGTCTTGAGGGTCAGCGCTTCGATATTGCCGACCCTCGTTCCATTGGACAGAACAATGGTCGCGTTCTGGCTGTCCGCGGCCGAGAAAACGATAGCGGTTTCTGCCGTCGAGAGATCCGCGAGCCAGCGGTCGTTGCCTGCCTTGCCGTCCACCACCTCGTTTATGCCCGAACGCGTATCGAGGATGTCATCCGCATTGCCGCCGATCAGCGTATCGTCGAGGGCACCGCCATGGACGTCGTTTCCATGTGCGAGTGTGCCGGTGATGCTGAAGCGCTCGATGGACGTGAACTCGGTTCGGGTTGTCCACCAGTAGGTTTCGATACTGTCTCCCCGGCCCATCCAGGCGCCGTAACCATCGTTGACCTGCGAATAGTCGATCACGAGGGTATCGATACCGTCTCCGCCACCGACGGTATCCACTCCACGGCCGCCAGCAAGCGTATCGTTGCCGTCGAGGCCCGA
Source organism: Microvirga medicaginis (assembly GCF_052658925.1). NCBI lineage: Bacteria > Pseudomonadati > Pseudomonadota > Alphaproteobacteria > Hyphomicrobiales > Methylobacteriaceae > Microvirga > Microvirga medicaginis. The sequence continues at coordinate 7,183 of NZ_JBQWEL010000043.1, forward strand.
CAGGGCATTGTTGGCGTCGTTGCCTGTCAGGCTGTTATCGAGAGCGTTGCCGGTGAGATTGATGGCGCGGAGGTGATCCGCCAGGGCAACATTCTCGACACTTGCACTCCAGCTCGTATCAAGGGAGAAAGTGGTGCCGTTCACAAGGGCGCCAGTCTTGAGGATGATCTGGTCGATACCGCCGTTCGCCGTCTCGACGACGCGATCCCCCATGCTGTCGAAGACATAAGTGTCGTCTCCGGCACCGCCGCGGAGTTCATCGGCTCCCCCCGCCCCGTCCAGGGTGTCGTTGCCCTCGGTGCCGATGATCAGGTTATCCAAAGCGTTCCCGATTCCTAAGCGGGCGCTTCCCGTGAGTTCGAGTTCCTCAATATCAGCCCGCTCAGACGACCCCAAGAGCGAGTAATCGATCGAGGCGACGATCCGGTCGCGGCCGCCGGCCTGTCCGTCGCCATTCTCGTCGACCACATCGGAAAGGCTGTCGACCAGATAGAGATCGTCTCCCAATCCGCCGTACAGGACATCGTCGCCGGCACCGCCATCGAGAGTGTCGCTTCCGTATCCTCCGACGAGCACGTCGTTGTTGTCTCTGCCGGCGAGGTTGTCATTGCCATCCAACCCGACGAAGATATCGACGCCGCTTGCGCCCGACATCGTGTCGGCAGAGCGCGAACCTTCGATGATCTCGATGCTGGCATAGGTATCACCCTCGGCATCGCCGCCGTGACTCTGCTCTGCCGCAAGATCGATGTCGACGCCGTCGAGCGACGTCGCGTAGCTTGCAATATCGAGACCATTCCCACCGTCGAGCACGTCAGCGCCCGCGCCGCCGGTCAGCACGTCATTCCCCTCGCCACCCAGAAGGGTGTCGGCGCCGTCCCGGCCTTCCAGAAAGTCGCGTCCGGCATCGCCGGAGATGCTGTCTCCGGCCGCACCTCCGTAGAGGATGTCGCCGCCGTCGCCGCCAGACAGAGTGGCCGCTATGTTCAGATCCTCAGCGAGAACGATCGAGTCGTCCTGCGCGTCTCCATTCCCGACAATGCCGGAGACATCACCGAGATGTTCCGTATGGCCGAAGCCCACGACCGTCACGCCGCCCGGGCCGCTGCCGATCTGGACGGATTCGTAGCCGTCCGTTTTGTCCGCGATGTCGCGCTCCCCGGCACGATCGCCGATATTGAGCACGAGATTGCCGTCAATGATATCGCCTAGTCCGGGAGGCGGCGGAGGAGGAGCACCCTCGACATCTGCGACCGGATTGTCGGAGAAGGTGAAACTGCCCACGACGATGCGAGGAGAGTTGTAGCGCCAGACGTCCCAGCCGGCCACGTTGACGTAGGCCGCAAAGCCGGCCGTGATCTGACCCGAAGCATCGAAGATCGCGAAGGGATTGGTCAGGAGGGCGTTCGCCATCTCATCGAGATAGATCCTGCCGTCCTCGGGCGAGCCGTTCACGTCGTCGTTGAGGTTCAGGAAAATCTGCCCGGCAATGTTGCCGCCGCCACCCACGGACGCAAGATAGATGGAGGCCTCGATCGCGAGCTCTACGGCTGCGGAGAGAGACAACTCGGGCAGATCGACGCCATTCGCGACCTGGTCGCTGACATAGAACCCGTTGAAGATCGAGGTGTAGTCCTGGAAGCCACTCTCCACGAACTGCAGCAGACCGCGGGTGTCGTATCCGAAGGCCATGTCGATTGCGAGTTCCAGAGCTCCGGCGAACTTGACGTTGATGCCGGGAATGATCGGAAAGATGCCGAGATCGACGAGATTGCCTGTCGGATTGCCATAGGAGTCGAAGTCGCCGAAGCCGATGTCGAGTGCCGGCAGATCGAGGCTGAACAGATTTGCATTCCCGCCCAGAAGGAGCTTGAAAGCCTCCATGGGATTCGTGAGGATCGGGAATGCGAAGCTCGTCCCGGAGAACATGTCCTGGAGGATCTGCTGGCCCGTCTCGCCGGTTTGGGGATCCTGTTCACTGAAGCCGCCCAAGGTGAGACCGCCCAAGAATCCGGAAAGATCGGCTGCGGCGGCGGTGACGGTCGGGACAACCTTGCTCATTTCAAAAGCGGCATCGCGGATGTCCGCCAGGATCTGGAAGGAGCCCAGATCGTATTGGTCTGCTCCAAAATTCTTGCCCTGGAAGAACTCCGCCCATTCGACGATGTCATCGACCAGCTTGATGAACTGGAGCGTCGACCCGAGATCCAGGCTGGGATTTGCGAGCTTGACGAAATCGATGAGCGTGATTTTGCCATCGCCGACATCGTGTCCGCCCTCTGTCGCACCGGCCTTGTCGAGAAGGCTCTGCCATTCAGGGACGATCTTCAAGAAGGTGAGATCCGTCTTAAAGACGGCGAGCGCCTGATGGATGGGCTGCAGCACCGGATCGAGTTGGTCCAAGATCGGACGGATGAAGTCTTCGACGAACGTGCCGAAGTCGTATCGGACGTTGTTGAAAGCGACAGTCGGCGCGCCTCCAAAATTCGAGTTGGTGTCGTTCGGGTCGACGATGTTGCTGCTGAACGCCCAATCTACGGCGAGATCCGCGCTCATCTTGGGGAGCGCAGCGTCGCCCATATCGGTCGAGAGGTGAAGATCGAGATTGGCGTTGCCGGAGAACTTGGCATCGAGCATGTCGTTGCCGAGTTCGGACAGGCGCAGCTTGCCGTCGGCATCCTTGATATCGACGGCAAAACTGCCGGTGAGCGACGACCCCTGATCGACCGCGGCGAAATTCAGGAAGCCCAAGGTGGCATCGGCCGCCAACCCCGGCGTGGTGACCGAGAGGCCAAGAGCCAGCTCGGGGCTGCCGCCATTGGTCTGCAAAAAGAAGCTGTCGGGCGTCGTTCCGTCCACGCCAACCGTGAAGTCGAAGCTGTAGGAGATCTCCGCCGTTGCTTCTCCGGCCGTCTGGGCATTGAGTCCGAGCCCGGCGAGGCCGAAATCGGCGGCCAGGGACTGGCTATAAGTGAGGACCTTGTCCGTCGTGAACGCGAGGGTCACCTGCCCTCCGTTGATGATGGCGTCGACGGCCGCCCCGATGAAGCCGGCCTGGGCCATGGCTTCGTTGATCTTCGCCTCGACAGCCGTCTCGAGATAGGTCTGGGCATTGGCCAGCTCGTGAATCGCGCCGGTGATCGCGTTCTTGAGCGTCTGAATGGTGTGAAGCGCCTCCGTTCCCTGATCGAAGGCCGCCTTCAGTTCGTCGCCGACGATCGGGATGTCTTCCGCATAGACCTCTAGCGCCAGGGTGCTTTCGATCTTCGCCAGCACCTGATCGATGCCGGTCGCGAGCGCCTGAAGATCCTCAATGGAAAACGTGTTCGTGCCTGCGTCCGCCATCCCTGCCCCCGAAGATGTGTCAAGCGCTCATGTATTCACAGCGCGATAGTGCTTGGATTTTCTTGCTGCGCCACGATGGAGAAAGCTGATGACGGTGGCGCTGTGCCGATTCGTTAAGCCGCCGTCCCAGACCGATATTGCCGTTTTCAGGGTGGGCTTTTCCGGGATCGCGAACGAAAAGTCGTCGACACGGCTCGGGGCAACAGATGCGCGTTGTTCATATCCCGGATCATCGGCAATCCACGTCCTCGGTCGATCTTATTAGCTCACTGAGCTATATTTGAGAGCCCAGCTAGCCGTCAAGCGATTAGGTCGCTAATGGTTGTCCGTCTTTCGTGTGAGGTTCTCGGCAGATGAGGTCCTGGTCTGGAACGGCGCCGCTCCGGCGGTGCCTGGCTGCGCTGCTGCTCGTCGGCTGCTGGCTGGCGATCAGCCCGATCACCGCGCATGCGGAGACCAACCCTTCGGGACAGGGCTCGGACACATTTTTTCTTGGTCCGTCCGTCGATCATCTTCTCGACCCGACGGGCGCTCTCGGTATAGACGATCTTGCCAAGCGGGACGACCTGTTCACAAGGGCCGATGGCCATACGCCGAACCGGGGCGTAAGCCCCTCCCCTCAGGCGGCGTTCTGGCTGCGCGTTCACGTGCCTGCCCTCGCGACGGATCGCGACTGGGTCCTCTCTCTCGACGAGACCCGCATCGTTCGGGCAATTCTCTACAGACAGGGGAGTGAAGGCTGGGTGTCGCAGGAATGGAGCCTACGCCATCAAGGCGCCGCCGATCGCTCATCCCTCAGCTATCCCAATTTCCGGCTGCGGGGCGAGGACATCGCCGATCAGGTGCTCCACCTGAGGATTGAAACCACGTCCTCCATGCGCGCCATGCTGTGGCTGGAATCCGAACACGCCTTTCTTGAGGGACACGATCAGCAGACCTTCGCAAGCGGTATCCTGGTCGGCGTGCTGATGGGCCTTCTCGTCTATCTCCTGGCCATCGGCCTTGCGCTCCTGGACGGATCGCTGCTTCGCCTCTCCATCCTGGTACTGATCTTCGTCGTCTACTTCATCAGCGACCGCGCCCTTCTGGAGACGTTGGTGGTCCCGGGCGCGTTCGGCCTGTCCCGCGCCGTCTCGCTGTCGAGCAGCCTTCTGATCTTCCCGGCCTGGCTGTGGTTCGAGATCCATTACCTGAAGCTTCGCACCTATCTGCCGCGGGCCGCAACGGCAGGGACAATCATTGCGCTCGCAGTTGCAGCCTGTGCGATCGAGGCCACCATCGAGAATATCCTGGGCATCCGGGTGATGCGGCTTTATTCCTCCTATATCGGCCTGGGGTCGCTCGCCTTCGGCCTGGGGCTGGCGGTCCTGGCCGTTCGGTACAAGCGGCGGGATGCCCTGATCTTCATCCTGAGCTGGAGTCCCGCGATCATTGGAGGTTTCGCGCGACTGTCGCTCGATGCCTTTCCCAAGCTCGGCCCGACCCGGCTGCTGGCGAATGCCGTCTATTTCGGGGTCGCTCTCTCCCTGTTCGTGTTCGGCATCATGACCTCCCTCGATCTTCAGGCGCGGGAACGGAGGCTTCGCGCCAAGGCCGAGGCCAGCGAGTCACGCTTTCGCAGTTTCGCCGACAGCGCCTCAGATACGTTCTGGGAAACCGATCGCGCCGGCCGGATCATCTCCATCACGGGCTCTTCCGGGGACGTCGCGGACCTGAAGGTCGGAGCCGAGCTCTCCGCGCGCCTGCAAGCCCATTCGGTCGAGGCGGAACGTCCGTCCGCGACCCTGCTCGGCGAGTATCTCGCCCAGCGGCGTCCATTCCGGTCCGTTCTCCTGAGCTTGAGGGCCACGTCAGGAGCGTTGCATTATGCGAGCTTCAGCGGAACGCCGGTCATCGGCGAGAATGGCGAATATCTCGGCCATCGCGGGGTCTTGAGCGATGTCACGGAAGAAACCGTCTTGAGAGAGCGCCAGATCCAGCAGCAGAAGATGGCGGCGCTCGGCCAGCTCGCGGGCGGGATCGCTCACGAGATCAATAATCTTCTTCACCCGATCCTCAATCTCAGTCGGCGCGTGCGCGAGCACCTTTACGGGCAGGACGAGCTCTATTACCAGATGGGCCTTGTAGTGGACGCCACCATGCAGGCCCGGGAGATCGTTGCGAATGTCCTCACCTCGGCGAGGCCCAGCCTGCAGGCCAGTCCGACCCTTCCTTTCCGAGAGGCCCTCGTGCGGTCGATCGAGTCGGTGCATCCGCTCCTTCCGGCATCCGTGACCCTGCAGGTCGACCTGTGTGGTGACAAGGGCCTTTCCGTGCCCGCTGGCGAGGTGCTGCAGATTGTCAGTAATCTGATCAGCAATGCGGTGCACGCGGTTCATGGTGCTGGAACGATCACGATCACCACCACGATGGACAAGGAGACGCGGGCGCTCATCTTGTCTATCGCCGACGATGGCGAAGGCATGGATGCCGAGACACGCCGGAAGGCGCTCGAACCCTTCTTCACCACCAAGGCGCCATCCGGAGGGACGGGCCTCGGCCTTCCTCTGGTCTACGGCATTGTGAGTGGCTGGGGCGCATCCATTGACATCGTGTCGGAGCGCGGCCAAGGCACCACAATCGCCATCCGCATCCCTCCGACGTTGCAAGCAAAGGAGACGAGACATGGACGAAGCTAAGGTGAGATCATACCGGGTCCTTGTCATCGACGATGTGCTGGGAGTCCGGGAGTCGATCCGTATCGCCCTACAGGATGCAGGCTTTCATGCCGTCGCGGCAGAGAACGGACAGCGCGCGCTCGATCTGCTGGCGGGTGGCGGCTTCGATGCCGTCGTGACCGACATCTGGATGCCGGAAATAGACGGCCTGAGCCTGATTAAGCGCCTGCGGAACGAGCAATCCGGCCTTCGGGTGTTCGCCATGACAGGCGGGGGCCCGCGCATGACGATCGAAACCGCTACGGCGCTCGCGGAAATCTGGGGCGCAGAGAGGGTCTTCCTAAAGCCGTTCGACGAGACGCTGCTAATCACAGCACTTAAAGAGGCCCGGTCCTAGCTCGTCGTTGGGAAAATCGCGTCCACCCTCCATACACAATGTGCTAGAGCATCGTTGAGAGCGGAACCGAAGGTCCGCGTCAGCGAAGACCGGACCCACTTTTCCGCACGATGCGCTAGTCACTGCTGTTCGCATCGTCGACCTGATCTGCTTGCAGACGACGTAGGATCGCCTCCAATGCACTGGCAAGGGCAATGCGTTGTGCTCCATCGAGTTCTTCAATGGCTTCCGAGAGCCGGTTGAAGGGATCTTTGCCCAAGAGAGCACGCCCGGCGCTCGTCAGTTCAACTTGCCTGGCTCGCCCGCGTCCGCGCCCCTCGACATTGGCTACGTATCCTTTCATCATCAGGGTACGAACTGTCCGCGTCACAGGGCCGACCGCAAGGCCCTGGAAACGAGCGAGTGCACTCGCGGTCCGTTGCGCTGGTTCAGCCCATGCAAAATAGCGAAGGGCGGCCCACTGAGCCGGGAACAGATCGGCTGCGAACCCAAGCGAGTGCAAAGCCCGTGAGGTCTGGTCGAGGAGACGCGCAAGCGCCGCCGCCGGGATCAAGCGTTTTGTTGGCACATCTAACTCTGAGTTCTCGGAACACTGCTACACTTATGCCGCAAGAAATACAATTATGTCACCTGCAGAACCAAGACTCCCAAGATCCTGCTACTCCGACAGATGCGATTTTTGAATCGCGGTGTACCGTCCGGTTGCCGGGCAGACGGCATATTGCTGCAGGCTACCGCAATGACGGAGCAAGACGATGCGCTTATTACTTTGCCTCTAAGAGTATTTGACCAGAGCGCAGGGGCTT
>NZ_JBQWEL010000044.1:0-12170 GCF_052658925.1 Microvirga medicaginis
TACGCGGGCTCGCCGAGCACCTTGCGCACGGCAGCCCGCGCCAGGCCGAAGTGCTTCGCGACTTGAGCGGGTGCTACTCCGGCCAGAAGCGCGGCGCGCACGGCCTTGCGCTGTCCCGCCTGCAGCCGGCGCGAGAATGACTGGATCTATGGCTGCTGGGGCGGTGTGCCGGCGCCGTTGACTGACTGGTTTGCCAGCCGAGCCTCGACCATCGCGAGGAAGTCGTTCACCGCCTCGATCCCACCCTGTTCCAAGTTCCGGGTGTGGCTTCCACCATCAATGCGGACGAAACGCTTCGGCTCGGGGGCGGCCGCGTACAACTGCTCGCCCAAGGCAAAGGGGATGATACGATCATCCGTGCCATGCAGGATCAGGATCGGCGCCTTCACCTTCTTGATGATGTCGAGCGAGCGGAACTGATCGAGCATCAGCCAGCTGACAGGGACATACCAGTAGGCTAGGCCCGCGACATCGGCCGTGGAGGTATAGGGCGCATCCAGAATGAGACCGGCCAGCGGCTGCTCGCTGGCCAAGCGCACCGCCACACCGCTACCGAGGGACTCGCCATACGCGACCAGGCGTGAGGGCTCATAGGAACGCGTCACCCAGTCATAGGCGGTGCGGGCATCCGTGTGGAGCCCCGTCTCGGTCGGGGTGCCGGTCGAGCCGGAGTAGCCGCGATAGCTGATCATCAGAAGACCACGGCCGGATGCCGTCAGGGCTTGGGCGCGCAGGCGCCGGTTCCAGAGGCTGCCGCCATTGCCATGAAAATACAGGATGAGCGCTTTGCCCGGCTGGGGCGGCTTCCACCATGCCACGAGCCGCTCCCCATCTGGCGTCGGCAGGACCAGATCCTGAAAGCCGGCTAGGCCCGCCGCCGCGGCCGTCGTATGCCGGTCAGACGCCGGATAGAGCAAACTGCGCTGGTTTACGAACAACACGGCAAGGATGCCGGCGTACAGAACGAGCAGAGCAAAGGCGAGAAAGCGAAGATAGCGGGCCATAGGGGTCTGCTGACATCCGGCTGATGGGACTGACGGCTTTGCCTGTTATAGCGGCAGGGCACTTCCTACACGATTCCCCAGGCGCGGTAGCGGGTGCGGCCGGTGAGTTCGCGCGGCAACGCACCGCCGAGCTGGGCCAGCATCAGGTCCACAGCCTTGGGCGTGACCTGCAAGAGCTTGGCACCAAGCGGTACAGTCACCAGCGGCCGCGACAGAAACAGCTCGACCAGCCCCGGCAGCCGGGAATTGCTGCGGCAGGTGCGTGTCACCCGGGCCATCAGCTCGCGGGCGAGGATCAGCCGGTCGAGATCCCGGTTGGCGATCGCGAGCGCCTCTTCCAGCACCTGGCAGAAGCCCTCCAGCTTCTCGCGGGCCCCTTCCCGGCCCTGCGGCCGGAACTTCGACTGCTTGAACCCGGCCGCCAAGGGCAGGAGATGATGGGTGAGCCCCCGCGACCGTAGGATGGTGGCCGCCATGATCAGGCCGAGCCACGGCAGGCGGGTGTAGAGGTTGAGATCGAGCCAGGCATTCCAGGCGACCGCTGCAGCCGCCACCGCGGGCCAATGGCTGGTGCGCTGGACCACGTCGAGCCACAGGTCCTCGGCCTCCGCCTCGTCCACGTCAGGGTCATAGACCAGGTGCGAGCGGCTTTTCGGCAGCGGCGTCTCGCCGGCGAGCACCTTGCTGGTGCGCTCGAGCAGCGCATCGATCTCGGCAAAGTGCGCCTTCCAGGGATCGGCATCGTTGGCGAAGGGCGGGTAGGCCGCCTCGTCGTCGGGATCGGGTTTGCCCTTTGTTGGCCTGCGAGCGCCCTCCCCTCGCACGGGGCCTATGCCGCGGAGAGCCGCAAGACCATCGATCGAGAGCGGCCAGGGCGCCGGGCGCGCCAGGGCGGTGCGGCGGGCCCGCAGGGCGGCAGCGGCGCGGGTGAGCTCGTGGGTGGGATGGCACACGTCCATGCCGGCATCGTGCAGCACCAGATCACCGACATCGACGAGATGGCCGTCGAGGATCAGGGCGCGCACCGCCTCGGTCATGTCGCAGCGCGACTGCCAGCCGGCGGCTAGGCCGGAGGCTTCCAGCCGGGCATCGAAGCGCAGAATGCTGATCGTGATGCACTCGAGCCGGCCGGCGATGGTCTCCCACGGCAGCTCCGGCAGGTCGTACGGTCGCGCAGCCAGATGCTCCTCGTCGAAGTCCCCTCCCCTGCCTTCGAACGCCATGCTTCGGCTCCACAGCTAAGTTATTGATGAAGCAAGCTATAGCTTGGCCAGAGGAAGCAAAGCAAGGATATGCTACGCTGAAGGCTGAGGCACTTCAGCACTCTGCAGGGCACCATCCGCAGAGATCAAGATCGTTGCTGCTGGCGAACAGTTCCGGACTGAGTTCGATCCGCATCGAAGACGCGGAACGGCTCCAAAAGCCTTGTTTTTAAGCCATTTTCGCCCACGCTGAGGAAGCCCTCCCCTCGCCCGGTGGTTAACGAAATGGCTTGAGAGACGTCTGCAAACGATCGGTTATCCCTGATCTCAGATTATGTACAAAGGGCCTAAAGCGGGGCAGAACATGACTGTCAGTGTTCGAAGTGGATCGCACTTTCGTTCGACGGCGACTGCACGCTAGCCGCCTCAAAGCGGATCGACATTTTTTGGCCTTTAGGATTTTGGTGGGGAACCAGCAGATCAAGGATTGGCTTTACTCACACGCGATATGCGCATAAATTGTGCGTATCTACGCTCTGGAGGAACCGCAATGCCTAAGCCAGCTGGAGAAGCGCGGGTTCGGCGTCCAACGAATGTCACTCTTCCGGTCGAGCTTGTGGCTGAGGCGAAAGCCTTGCAGGTCAATGTGTCCCAAGCCTGCGAAAGTGGGTTGGCTCGCTCAGTGGCGGAAGCCCGGCGGGCCCGCTGGCTGGAAGAGAACAAGGAAGCCATTGATGCCCACAATGCAATGATCGAGCGCGATGGCCTGATCCTGGAAGAGTTCCGGCAATTCTGATGGCGCAATTCGATGTCTATGCCGGGGTCGGCCGCACCAAGGGCTATGTGGTGGATCTGCAATCGGACCTCCTGGATCGGCTGGCGGTGCGTGTCGTCGCGCCCATGGTCCTCGTCGACAAGGCCACGATCATCTCCGGGCTAACCCCGCTGGTCCGGTTTAAGGGAGCCGACTACCTTCTGTTGACCTATCAGTTGGCATCCATCCCGGTCCGTGAGTTGCAACGCCCGGTCGGCTCTTTGTCCGCCGATCAGGACGCGATCAAGCGGGCACTCGATATCCTGTTCCTCGGCTTCTGAGTATCGCAGGAGACCACCAATTCCACACGAAATTTCGGATAGCCGTTTCTGTGCAACCGGCTCCGATGCAAAGTGATTGACGGTGCAATCAGCTTCAAGCCTGAGAATGTCCCGTGAGCCACTTCACTCGCTTGGGAAACAAGGCATTTGGAGTGCAATCAACTTCGAAAATTGACGACGAGCCCGATGCCACCCTCCCCTGCCCGTAAGCGCCTGATCGGATACGCCCGCGTCTCCACCGACGAGCAAGCCACGGATGCCCAGATCAATGATCTCCGCGCTGCTGGGTGCGAGGTCATTCACCAGGAGCAAGCCTCTGGTGCATCACGGGCCCGTCCCGTCCTATCCCGGTTGTTGCGCGAGATCCGGAAGGATGAGGTCCTCGTGGTGGTACGGCTCGATCGTTTGGCGCGCTCAGTCAGCCACCTGCTCGAGGTGATCGAAGACCTTGAGAGCAAAGGCGCGCACTTCCGGTCGCTCCGGGACCCGATCGACACGTCGACGCCTCAGGGGATGTTCTCGCTACAGGTCCTCGGCGCCGTCGCCCAGCTCGAGCGGTCGCTGATCTCGGAGCGCACGAAAGCCGGGGTGGAAGCGGCGAAGGCGAAAGGAAGGATGCCGGGCAACCCGGGCCTCAGGGCCGGCAGCCCCGAGGCTATCCGCAAGGCCGCTATGGCAAGACATCGCGTCTATCTCGGAGATCTCATCCACAAGGCCGAGACCTTCCTGCCCGTCGTCCGGCAGATGCGGCCGGACCACAGCTGGGAGGATGTCGTGCAGGTCCTCAATGCGAAGGGGCAGCGCTGGACGACGCAGAGCCTCCGGAGGGCGGTGCGGCGTCTGGTCACCGAAAAGCTCGTTGAGCCTGGCTTGCTCGGAAAGGCGGGCCGAAGGCCGCCGCACGATCGTCTTATGACTTTGATCGCAGGCATTGCGATCGGCAACCCTGCCCTCAGCCTGCGGGATATTGGCGCTCAGCTGGAGGGCATGCGGGAGAGGACGCCTCGGGGCGGGCTGCGGTGGACAGCGAGCTCGGTGAAGTTCCAGTTGGACAAAGCCCGCAAGCTCGGTCTTGCCGTGCCAGAAATCAGATAATGAATCCGGAAGTGACGCAAGAAATCACTCGTGCCATTCTGCGTAATCCGCGGACAAGTCGCGGGAGAGTTACGCACGAGTTTCGGGCGACGCGTACGCACCTCACGGTAACTCGCCGACTGGTCACGATGATGCGTCCTATCCGCCCCGCAGCCGGTAGCCGCGTCGCTGCTTCCGCTTGAGCCAGCGCTCAAGGGATTCGACCGCTCTCCCCTCGCTTTCATGGATCTCGACACGTCGGCGGCCGGGCTTCCCTATGCGCCCCCACTCGCGCACCAGGGTGGCGCCGTCGAATAAGCTGGCCTCGATTGAGAGAACATAGAACCGGTTCATGTTCCGGGCCGGGTCACAGCGATCAAGGACGAGAAAATTCAGTGTGTTCTTAAGCATAAACCCCAGTCTGCAGGTCAGCAGACCGGGGTCCAATCAAAGTCCTGAATCTTTCACAGGCCCGACATCACGGACATGAATCGAGCAGGAGGCTTCCTGCTCCTCCTTGCTCCGATCGCGCTCGGCGATATAGCGCGAGACCATCGCCCGTACCATTACCTCTGACTTGCGGTCGATGCACTTCTCAAAGCGGTCAACCTGCTCTGCGTCCCGTATCTCAGCGAGCTCTTCGATGAGGTGGATTCTATTCTGAAATGCGAGTCCCGTTACAAGCAAAGGGTTTGCACTCGGAGGCTGAATGACCCTGCCCTACACCCAACTGAGCCTGGCGGAACGCCGCGAGATCGCCCGCATGCATGCGGCCAAGATCCCGATCCGTGTGATCGCTGAACGCCTGCAGCGGCATCGTTCGACCATCTACCGCGAGATCAATCGGAACTGGGTTCACGATGAAGAGCCGTTGGATCGCGGCTATTTCCATGTGGCCGCCGACATGCAAGCCCGGGCCCGGCGTCAGCGTCTGAGCAAGCTCTCCCGCAAGCCTGCTCTGGCCGTCTACGTCATGGACTGTCTCAGAGCCGGATGGTCGCCAGAGCAGATTGCTGGCCGCCTGCGGGCATCCGGCGCGCCTGAACGGCTGTCGCATGAGACGATCCACCGGTTCGTCTACAGCTCTCAAGGGCAAAAGCTCGGGCTGTATCAGGATCTGCCGATGGCACGGCGCCGGCGGCGAGCGCGCTACCAGCGCAAGCCCCGCGGTCTCTTCATTCCGGCGGGCAACACCATTGAGCAGCGTCCGGCGGAGATCGCAGACCGCACGAGCTTCGGGCACTGGGAAGGCGATCTGATGATGTTCCGCAAGGATCTGGGCAAGCACAACCTCACTTCGCTCATTGAGCGCCAAAGCCGTTACACGATCCTGACCCGCAATCCGGATCGCAACTCAACTGGGGTCATGACCGGCATGATCGAGAAGCTGAAAGTCCTGCCGGAGACGGCGCGTCTATCGATCACTTTCGACCGCGGTACGGAGTTTGCCTATTACCCGCTGCTCAAGAGCAAGCTCGGGATGGCGAGCTATTTCTGCAAACCACAGGCGCCGTGGCAGAAAGGCTCAGTGGAGAACACCAATGGCCGGGTTCGACGCTTTCTGCCACGGGATACGGACATTGCCGCTTTGCCTGAGGAGGCCCTGCTTGAGATCTGTGATCGGCTCAATGCGACCCCGCGCAAATGCCTGGGCTATCGCACGCCCAAAGAGGTTCTGATGAGCTCTCTGGACCGGGGATCTATGACTCGCCAACCGTTGCACTTCGGCTTGATTCCACACTGCGGGTATCGACAGCGCTGTTCGTGATCTGCCGCGACACCGACAGTTTGGCTGACGATCTGCGCCAGTTTGCCGGGAAGATCCTGGAACGCATCAGGCCGAACAGGCAGCAGCACTTGTTGAGTTGCCCGCGGGCAACTTTTCCGCCTTGCGCTCCCGGCTACGGAGAACCCGGATGATATTCTGCCGCTGTTCGTCTGTATAGGTGTCACATCTCTCGATCTGCTCGGGCCGGCCGCAGCCTGCGCAGATACTGTCCAGTCCAAGCAGATGCTCTGTCAGGCACGGCGACTGCACGTCAGATCAGCCCCTTGTCTCAGCCCCTTGGCGCGGGAGTGCTCGGTCCAGGCCTCGATGATGTTGCGGGCAACCCTGCGGCTCTCGGCCCTTCCCGTTCCAGCTCACGCGCCGCGGCGGCCACGTCCTGGATGCGTTTGACCTCCCTCAGGCATCAAGCCTTCTGCTCGTCGGCTCTGGGCGGCAGTTCGCGCCCCTTTCCTGCTGCCAGCACAGACGCACAGGCGGGAGTCGTCGTAGCAATAGCAGGGCAGTACGCCCCGAGGCCGTCAAACGGTGTCCTCATCGTTGTCCTCTTAATGAATCGCTGGGATGATGCGGGGGATGAGCATGTGAGCGCTTACGCGCCCCTACCGCGCCCTTCATAGAAGGACAGGCCCCCGAGTTGCCCACGGGCAACTTTTCGGAATGAGATCTAACCGGTGCTCCTGGTCCGGTATCCGCGCGCTACTTGCGGCGCAGCCATGGCCCAAGGGCTTCGACAAACCCTCCCCGGCTCTTATGCAGTTCGACCTCACGACGGCCTTGCGTGCCGATCCAGCCTTGCCCGCGAACCAGGGCGGTATTGCCGAACAAGCTCTCCTCAACAGCCAGCATAAAAAGCGGGCCATGTTTCTAGCCGCATTGCAGCGGTCGACGACAACGAGATTGAGCATGAACTCAAGTCTCTTGATTGAGTATCTGCGGATCCAATCAAGTTTGGAATCATCCACAAGAAGACCCATTACTGGCATGAATCAGCCGCCGAACTGAAAAGTTGCCTACAGGCAACGCGGCTTGCAGCGGACACACTGTGATAACGATTCACAGGAGTCTTGGGCTGTTAGGAATTCGTTTGTCCTTTATTCCTTGCTCTGCTGTCCGAATCGGGTAATGGTCACGAAACTTAGCGTTAATTTTAATTGGAAGCGTATCAACGGATTGCCATCGTGACTTCATCCGCAACGCTCAAGAAAGCTGATCCCAACAGGGCTATTCAGAAGCTCGTTGGCGCTCATGCGCGTGAGCTTTCTGAAAAGCTCCAGGCTCATCGTCTTAAGCTATTTCCGCCAGCCGCCAAGAAAACTGTCAGACGATTCACGTCAAGCGAGGTTGCCGACTTGCTCGGCGTTGACCCCGGTTATCTTCGCCGCATCAGTCTCGAGGGCAAGGGGCCGCAGCCGGAACTGACTGGCGGCGGTCGGCGGCTTTATACCGTCGAAGATCTCGCGGCGCTCCGGTCTTTTCTCGACGAGGGCGCAAAGGGTGGCCGTCGCTACCTTCCGCATCGCCGCCCTGGCGAGCATCTTCAGGTCATCTGCGTCGTCAATTTCAAAGGCGGCTCGGGCAAGACTACGACTGCCGCGCACTTGGCTCAGCATCTCGCTCTGCACGGTTACCGGACGCTCGCCATCGATCTCGACCCGCAGGCATCCCTGTCCGCGCTCCACGGCTATCAGCCAGAGTTTGATGTCGGCGAGAACCAGACGCTCTACGGCGCGATCCGCTACGACGATCAGAAGCGGCCGATCTCAGAGATCATCCAGCCGACTTACTTTCCGAACCTCGATCTCGTCCCGGGCAACATCGAGCTCATGGAATACGAGCACGATACCCCGAAGGCGCTCGCCGACAATCCGGGGCAGGGACTGTTCTTCACGCGCCTCGACAGCGCTCTCGCCGAGGTCCAGGACCGCTACGACGTTGTCGTGATCGACTGCCCGCCGCAGCTCGGCTTCCTGACTATGACGGCGATGTGCGCAGCGACGGCAGTCCTTGTGACCGTGCATCCCCAGATGCTCGATGTCATGTCGATGTGCCAGTTCCTCATCATGACGTCCGAGCTTCTCGAAGTCGTGGCGAACGCTGGCGGCAACACGGGCTATGACTGGATGCGCTATCTCGTGACCCGGTATGAGCCAGGCGACGGGCCGCAGAACCAAATGGTGTCCTTCATGCGGTCCATGTTCGAAGAACACGTCCTGAACTATCCGATGCTGAAAAGCACGGCGATCTCGGACGCGGGCCTGACAAAACAGACACTCTATGAGGTCGGCCGCGAGAACTTCAGTCGGTCGACTTACGACCGCGCCATGGAAGCGCTCAACAACGTTAACGGCGAAATCGAGGGCCTGATCAAGCAGGCATGGGGGAGGGCGTAATGGCTCGCAAAGGTGTCCTCGCTGACCTGATTGAGAAGAAGTTGCCCGCGGGCAACTCCGACACCGACGCAGCTTCTGGGGCAGCAAATGAGGCTCCGGCCGCAGCTCCATTCCAGGGTGCTATGGGAACGAGAGGAGCCATCGGGGCGATCTCCCGGTCCATCGCTGGACTGACCAATGCAGCGTCCGATGCCGAAAGGCTGCGTGCGCAGCTGACGGCAGGGCAGGCGATTGTCGAGCTGGACCCGCAACTACTCGATCCGTCGCCGATTGCCGACCGCCTAAATGGGCAGGACGTCAGCGAGCTGATGGAATCGATCAAGGCATCCGGCCAACAGGTGCCGATCCTTGTGCGGCCCCATCCTGAGGCGCAGGGCCGCTATCAAATCGCGTATGGCCATCGCCGTGCCAGGGCTCTCAAGGAGATCGGCAAGCCGATCAAGGCTGTCGTCCGTCAGCTGACGGACGAGGAGCTTGTCGTTGCCCAAGGACAGGAGAACAACGCCCGACGCGATCTTAGCTACATCGAGCGGGCTCTTTATGCGACGCGACTGGAGGCGGCCGGATACACCCGCGACACGATCATGGCGGCTCTAGCTGTCGATAAGACGCAGCTCTCCAAGCTGATCTCGTCCGTCATGAAGATCCCGACAGACATCATCGAGGCGATAGGTCCGGCTCCGTCCTTTGGGCGTAATCGGTGGGTCGCGCTGGCCTCGAAGTTTGACAGCGACGACCAGGCCAGCTTCGTGGCTCGCAGCGCGATCAGCTCGCCTGATTTTGAGAACGTCGACACGGATCAACGCTTCGAGGTCATCGAGAAGGCTCTGCAGGAGCCGAGACAGCGCTCACGGTCTGAGGCCCAGAGTGTCCTTTCAGCTTCGGGTCGGAAGGTTGGCCGGATCTCAAAATCCGGACGCGACCTGAAGATCTCCATCGACAAGAAATTCGACGCCGCGTTCGTGGAATTCCTTGTCAGCAAACTTCCAAGCCTCGCCGACGAATTTTCGAAGGCGAGCGAGGAGGACAAGTGATGTAACCGCGGCAAAGCAAAAGGCCCTTGGAGCTGGTAACTCCAAGGGCCTTTGGATCTCATCACCGTTGGTATGGCGACAAGGCAGTTCGGATCTCCTTTATGCCATCCCAGCGAATCAGGTGTCAAGATAAACACCGACTCCGGTGAACGATCCTGCTTTGCCCTCGCAGAGGAGGGTAGGGTGCAGATTGCATCGACAGGAGGCCGGCGGCTGGTTCATGCCGCTTTGGCCGCGAAGAAGCTTGCCGTGGAGGCGGGCCGTACAGTCACACGTAAGGAGCTCTCGGCTGCAGCCCGGGACGCGGAGAAGGCGCTTGGATTGCGTCCGGCGCAGCGCCTGGTTCTGTCCGAGCTCGTCGCCTGCTGGGGCGAGCAGGAGTGGGACAAGCTGCTGGTATGGCCGTCCAATGACCATCTGGCGAGCCGCACGGGGCTTAACGAGCGCTCAATCCGGCGCATCCTGGCGCAGCTCACAGAGCTGAAGCTGATCGTGGCGAAGGATTCCCCCAACGGGAAGCGTTTCGCGATCCGGGATCTCGCCGGCGACATCATCGATGCCTACGGTTTTGACCTGACGCCTGTCTACGCGAGGCGAGGGGAGTGGACCACCATGATCGCCGAGCAGAAGGTCATGCGCGAGATCCGCAAGCGCGCCTACGATGAAGTCACAGTGGCCCGCAGAGCCACAGAGGAGGCCATCAGCGCCCTTGCGCAGCATTTCCCGGGGTTTGATCGCTCGGACGTCGAGGATCGCTACAATGAGCTCCTGAGCCGCACGCCGACACGCTCGACGGCAGAGCTTCCGGCAGGTCTGCTACAGGATTGGCAGGATCTCAGGAACCTTGCCGAAGAAGCTTTCTATCAGACCGGCAATGGCGGACTCAGAGTCAATCACAAAGAAACAAACAACGGATCTCCCAGTGAGTCTTGTACAAAAGGCTTTCCGAGGAAAGCTGAGGCGGTTCCGCCAAACGAACGACCGGCCGAGCACCTATCACCGACTTTGATCGTTGAAGCTTGCCCAACCATCTCGGACTACGGTCGTCCGATCCGCACCATCGACGATCTCGTTGGGGCAGGGCGGTACCTTCGGGCATCGCTCGGCGCGCATGAGAGTGCCTGGAACGAAGCCGTTGCCGAGATTGGCCCCGTGGGAGCCGCGGCGGCGGTCATCTACGTCCTGCAGCTCTACGACGATGACGTGTCGAGCGGCCTGCAGAAGATCCGCAACCCTGGCGGCTACTTCCGCGCGCTCGTCCGGATGGTGAAATCAAGCAAGATCAACCTCGAGGTGGAGCTCCTCGCTATGCGGCGGAGACGCATGGCATGACGGGCGTCTCAGAAGTTAGGGCCGAATGCACATGACCGACGAGACAACCATTGTGATTTCCGCATCCATGGAAGACCAGACGCAACCAAACTCCGGTCTCCCAGCTGACCGCATGCCGGAGGCCGAAGTGGCCCTGAGGCTCGCCGAGTTCATCCTGTCACTTCCCGGCTCCGGTACTATGGCCAGCGTCGCGATCGACAGGGGCAGCATCAAGGTGGGCGATGCCATCTTCGACATCGGGCGCTTCATAGCCAGCGTGGGATGGGAGCCGATCAAACACCCGCAGGTCCGCCGGAGCGCCTGGACCGGCGCTTACCGGCGTGGCGACAAAACGGTCCGGGTGCACTCGCGACTGGGCGAAGGCGATGTCGTTGCCCAGTTCAACGGCCGTCGGATCATCGCAGCGTGCAAGAAGGGGCCACTGGCCCGCAAGGTTGGAAGTCTGGAGTTCCAGTTGCTCACAGCAGCACTCGGACAGGCGATGTTGTTCGACGTCTCCGGTGACGACATCGTGGTTGCTGCAGTGCCGGATACGCCAGTTTTTCACAGGCTCGCAGAGGCATGGCGCGAGCGCCCGCTCATCAAAAGGGCAGGCATCAGGATCGCCCTTGTGCCCCGCCACGGCGAAGTCATCGGCCTGGACCTCTAGCGGGACCTGTGGTTACGGCTTTGGTATCCTTCGAGGTTCTGGTTGCCTCAGGCTCTGTCATTACGAATAAGCCAGCAGCGCTTGACCGGTATTTTCCCTCTATGTTCGGTTTGGGGCGGTTGATTGAACTAATCTTGTGCGCTCCCCTTTCTGATCTCTCCGATTGCCGCACCCCCTTGTACATTGATCGGCACACTTTAAACTGATCGTTTGAAGACGTCTTTCAAGCCATTCTGTTAACCAGCGGACAAGGGGAGGGCTTCCCTGAAGTCAGCGAAAATGCTTTGAAAACAAGGGTTTTAGCGGCTCGGCTCACGAGGTGGGGCCGACACAAGGCTCCGTGATCAGGTCCCAAACGAAGCCGCTCACGATGCCGTCCGACAACACAGCGCGCGTTCTAAGGCCACGCCGTAGTCAATTCCAGTTTAGCTTCCGCTGCTACGACCACAACTAATTATATCAAAAGCTTAGCCGTCAAGACGAAGCGTAGCTTTCGGGGGCTTGGATCGGCGACCTTAAGTGAGCGAGGCCTTGCCGGAAGCCATGCTGCTTCCGTAGCGATGATCAGAGGAGGTGGGTACGAGCCAGTGGGCTGCCCGGT
>NZ_JBQWEL010000045.1:0-11651 GCF_052658925.1 Microvirga medicaginis
GAGCAGGTTGAGATCTAAGCGGCTGAGGCGGCTTCCCGACGAGCCGCCTCAGAGCCAATTTCGTGTCAGGGAATAAGGTCCGGACCTGAGGCTCAAGCAGCCGCAAGACAAACGACTGGCGCGTGCCAGCAAGCGACATTTCGGCCTGTTCCCACGTTTCGATCAGAAGCGATCTCAGCGACCGCCCGCCGTAGCGCCTCAGGGTCTTTGTTGAGGAGGACGGTCTTCAGGCGTTGCAGCGCGTCCCACCTGCCTGAACATCTGTAGCTCTCCGGTAATCACTAGAGCTACGCCGTTTCACGGGATTAAGGCTTGTTTTTCTCAAATTATGGCAATAATACTCCCGTCATATGAGAATTAAAGGATCCTCATGTCAGGTGCCGAACGAGTCTTGGATGTTCTGGAGACGGTCGCGACCGCCAAAGAACCGCTTTCCGCAAAGCGGGTTAGCGAGCTTGCTGGAATTCCGCTGTCGAGCGCCTATCGGCATCTCACCTCGTTGAAAGAAGCCGGCTTCATCGTCGATCTCGGGCGTGATGTCGGTTACGGCCCAGGCCCGGTTTGCATGCGGATCGCGCAGAATTTCGATCGGACATCGCACGTTCTGGCCGTGGCATTTCCCGAGATGCAGCGCCTATCCCTGCGCACGCAGGAGAGCGTCGGCCTGATGAAGGCGCTGGGCACCGAAGTCTATTGCGTCGAGATGATCGAGAGTCCGCTCTCTCTGCGCTGTTCGTACAGCAAGGGACGCTCACAGCCGCTGAGTCGCGGCGCCTCGGCGAAGGCTCTGCTAGCATTCCTTCCGCAATCCGTGCAGGACGAAGTCTGCGATCGGCTCCTCAGTGGGGACCCTGACGCACGTTCGACCCTGCTTCGGGAGCTGAAGGCGATCCGCACCAACGGCTATGCTGAGAGCGAAGGCGAAGTCGATCCCGGCGTCTGGGGCGCAAGTGCGCCGGTCTTCTCGCTGGGAGAACGCCTTGAAGGCAGCATCAGCCTCATGATCCCGAGCACGCGCGTCGGTAATCGGCGTGATGAACTCGTCAAGCAAACCATCGAGGCGGCAAAAGCCATCTCGATGCGTCTCCACCAAGTCTGAACGTCAACAACAGAGGGGTACCACATGACGTTACTTCGTAAGCTCGCTCTCGGCGTCGTCGGAGCGCTGGCCTGTGTGGGCATCGCGCAGGCGCAAACACCTGACACGTTGCGCGTGGCCACGGATGCAACCTTCATGCCATTCGAATTCCAGAAGGACGGCAAGCTGACTGGCTTCGACATCGAACTCGTCGAGGCCGTGGCCCAGAAGATGGGCAAGAAGGTCGAATGGACTTCCATCGACTTCAAGGGCCTTATCCCCGGCATGCTCGCCAAGCGCTTCGACATGGCTGTCTCGGCCATCTACATCACCGACGAGCGCAAGAAAGTCGTCGACTTCACGGACTCCTACTATCCAGGCGGCCTCGTGATGCTCGTGAAGAAGGATAACACCTCGATCAAGGGACCCGATGATCTCGAAGGCAAGAAGGTGTCCGTCCAAGTGGGCACCAAGTCGGTCGCCTATCTGCAGGAGAA
This sequence comes from Microvirga medicaginis, assembly GCF_052658925.1. Classification (NCBI taxonomy): domain Bacteria; kingdom Pseudomonadati; phylum Pseudomonadota; class Alphaproteobacteria; order Hyphomicrobiales; family Methylobacteriaceae; genus Microvirga; species Microvirga medicaginis. The sequence continues at coordinate 1,576 of NZ_JBQWEL010000045.1, forward strand.
GTTCCCGAAGGTGGAACGCGTCGAAGTCGAGAAGAACCAGGAGATGTTCAGCCTGGTCGAGATCGGTCGCGTCGACGCCGCCGTGACCGGCAAGCCCGCCGCGAAGCTCTTCGCGCAGAGCCGCCCGAGCGTGAAGGTGATCGACAAGCAGCTCACAGTCGAGGAATACGGCATGGCCGTCCGCAAGGACCTGCCCGAACTCACGAAGGAGCTGAACGACGCTCTCGCCAAAGTCAAGGCCGACGGCACCTACAACAAGCTTGTCCAAAAATGGTTCGAAGCTGGTCAGTGATCCCCCAACCATAAACGAGCGTGTCCCGGATGACTTTAGATTTCACCCCCGTTTGGCAGGGCTGGCCCCAGCTGGTTCATGGTGCCGTCGTCACCATTGAGATAACGGCCGCCTCGCTCCTGCTCGGCTGCGTGCTCGGCCTTCTCGTCGGCGTCGCCCGGCTCGATCCGAGCAAGAAGCTGATCTATGGCGTTGCGACGGGTTACGTCACCTTCATCCGGGGCACGCCGCTTCTGGTGCAACTGTTCCTGCTGTTCTTCGGCCTGCCCCAATTCAACATCCTGCTGCCCGCATTCGTCTGCGGTGTACTGGGCCTCGGCATCTACTCGGGCGCCTATGTGTCGGAGATCGTCCGCGGTGCCATTCAGTCGATCGACCGCGGCCAGACGGAGGCTGCGCGCTCGCTCGGCATGTCCTACCGGCAAGCGATGCGCATCATCATCCTGCCGCAGGCGGTGGTTCGCATGATCCCGCCGCTCGGTAACGAGTTCATCGCGCTCATCAAGAACTCGGCCCTCGTCTCACTGTTGACGATTGCCGACCTCATGCACGAGGGACAGAAGATCATTTCGATCTCGTACCGCTCCCTCGAGGTCTATTTGGCTATCGCTTTCGTCTACCTGATCCTTACCAGCCTGACTGGCCTTCTGTTGCGCCACATGGAAACGCGCCTGCGCGCTGGGGGAGTCATGCAATGAGCACTACCGCAAATCCTATCGTAGAGGTGCGCGGCATCGGAAAGAGCTTCGGCTCACACCGGGTCCTGACCGATGTCGCTCTGTCGGTGCAGCCATCTCAGGTTGTTGTGATTATCGGCCCCTCCGGCTCGGGGAAGAGCACGCTCCTGCGCTGCTGCAATGCGCTCGAGGTGCCCCAGGAAGGATCGATTACGATCTGCGGAACGGATCTGGTCAAGAACGGCCGGCTCATCCCTGATCGCGAACTGAACGCTCTGCGCATGCAGGTCGGCATGGTGTTCCAGTCCTTCAATCTGTTCCCGCACCTGACAGTCCTGGAGAACGTAACCGTTGGGCCTCGCCAGTTGCGCAAGATGTCGAAGAGCCAGGCCGACGCTCTGGCTCATGAACTTCTCGCCAAGGTCGGACTTGCCCAAAAGGCGACGGCCTATCCGGCGACGCTCTCGGGCGGCCAGAAGCAGCGGGTGGCGATTGCCCGCGCGCTCGCCATGCAGCCGCGTGTCATGCTGTTTGACGAGCCGACTTCAGCTCTCGATCCTGAACTGGTAGGCGAGGTCCTGCAGGTGATGAAGGCGCTCGCGCGGGAAGGCATGACCATGATCGTGGTGACACACGAGATGGGCTTCGCCCGTGAGGTCGCCGACGTGGTCATGGTCATGGATGCCGGGCAAATCATCGAGGCCGGACCACCCGAGCAGGTGTTCAGCACTCCGCAGAACCCACGAACGCGTTCGTTCCTGCAGGCCGTCATCACGCGGAACTGAGATCTCATGGCATTCAAGGAACCTGAGTTGGCCCCGGCGGGCCTGCCGAGTGACCAGGGCGAGGTCGGGCCAGTCTTCCGCGTCAAGGATGTGATACGCCCACTCGCTTCTGATGTCCGGGGTGGATCCGCTCTCATCGGCTTTGCCAGCGACGAAGGCGTGCGCCGCAACTTCGGCCGTGTCGGAGCGGCCGAGGGACCTGCCGCCATCCGTCGCGTGCTGGAACGGCTGCCTGTTCATCACCCCGTCGAGATCTTTGACGCAGGGGATGTCGCCTGCACGGATAGAGACCTTTCCGGCGCACAGGAGCGTCTTGCCGATGCTCTCGCGACCTTGCTCGACCGCGATATACGCCCTGTCATTCTCGGCGGAGGACACGAGGTCGCTTATGGCAGCTTCATGGGCCTGGCGAAACATCTGAGCGGCCAGCTCGCCACGACAAAGATCCTCGTGGTCAATCTCGATGCGCATTTCGACCTGCGTCTCGCGCCAGTTCCGAACTCGGGCACACCGTTCCGCCAGATTGCCGAATTCTGCTCTACGCATGGAACCGCATTCAACTATCTTTGTCTCGGCATCAGCGAGCTGTCGAACACTATGGCGCTGTTTGAGCGGGCCCATCAACTTGGTGTCGAGTACCATCTCGACGAGGAGATGCGGCAACACAACAGCCCGAAGCTGCGCGCGAGACTGGCACAGAAATTGATGGAGGCGGACAAAGTCTACCTGTCGATCGATCTTGACGTGCTGTCAGCGTCTGTTGCCCCTGGGGTCTCGGCACCAGCAGCAGGCGGCGTGGCGCTCGAGATCATTGAGGACCTGGTCAGTGACGTCATATCCTCCGGTAAACTCGCGCTCGCCGACATTGCCGAATTGAATCCGGCTCTGGACCGGGACGACCAGACAGCGCGCGTCGCAGCCCGCCTGGCCTATGGACTTCTTCTAGGCCGCGGACGCCGAGGCACCGTTCGCTAGGTGGCGAGCGCAACACTCTGATTGGTGTTTGCGTGTGGACCATAGACGAAGCAGACGCGAACCTGTCGGCTAGATAGCATGATCGCAACGTGACGTTGGACATGCCGAGATCATGAGAACGCCGCCTACAAAGAGGCGGCCCTTTTTACTTTCTTCATTATGCAGGTCCGTCTGTCGGCTCATCAGGTGAGGATTTCTCTGCGCCGAGGGCCGCTGGCCGCACTTTCGGCTGACATCGCCACCGCCCTTCCCTCAGCGATCCGCTAAGGGCGCTTGTCACACAACCTCACCTGCCGCACCAATGGCGGCCGCGGCTACCTCCAGCGGAGCAGCAACGATCTCAGCGCCGAGGGTTCCTGCAGCGGACACGGCATTTCGGCCTTCCTGTGTTCCGCCGCCTTGGCCCTGCGGCTTTTCAAGCACGTTCGCAACGGCCCTAAGGGCCTCCGCCATCACCACGCGAGCCTGCGGGGAGGTGAGCGTTGTCTCGAGTGTCGGAAGCCATGCTATCGGGTTTAGCACGTTGCCTTGCGATCGTGAGCGGGCGTGCGCCGCGGAACGCGATTTGCCGGAGGTTGACTGTGCTGTCGTGCGCGATCCTGCGGAAGATATTGCACAGGAGATAGTACTCGCCACATGGCTAGCAAAATTGATCTCCATGGGCGAACGCCGTTGAATTTTTTAGATGGAAGCCTGGCGCCGCTCCCCGTGATGCAAGCGGCCCATTAGGCTTCTCTGATCAGAGCGGATGCTGACCGCTGGAAGTCTGCTCCGGGTCAGGCACTGCCCTTGAGCGCGACTGTGTAGATGTCCGTTCACCGCAGAAAAGCGAGTATGCGACTTACTTCCGCCTCGTGCCAGTGGCTGACCTTCGAGACTCTCAAGCGAATTCAATTCATCGCTGCCTTCCAGGAGAAGAGATTCCGCCCAAGTCCTCGCGATTCACCATTTCGCCCGCTCAAGCAGGTTGATCTCGACGTGGTGGCCTTTGGCCGGCGATTCTGTGCGCCCCACAATGGCCGACGATATCCGCATAGGCCGTTGCGGGGAAATGCCCAACCTCTCGCGCAGCACTCGTGCAGCCCTCAACCTAACTTTAGGCTGCGAAGGTCACGGCGACCGGAAAAACAGTCGCCACGATTGAAAGAACCCTTAAAACTTACCCGGATAAGATCTTGAAATCTCCGCAGAAATGTTTACTATACTGATTGGTATATTATGCAGCCGCAACGTCCGTGATCTATCCGCCGTTCCGGCAGCAGGGTGAGAGAACCATGGGCCGCCATCGCGAATTCGATCCTGACGAGGCATTACACATCGCGCTTCAGGTGTTTCGCCGTCGAGGCTACGAGGGCACCTCCATCTCCGACCTGACGGAAGCCATGGGCATCACTCGCCCCAGTCTCTATGCCGCATTCGGCAACAAGGAGGATCTCTTCCGCCGGACCCTCGATCTCTATGAGCGCCAGCACCTGTGCTTCGCGCACGAAGCCCTTCAGGCGTCGACGGCTCGGGAGGCGGTCGAGCGGCTCCTGCGCGGCTATGTCGACGTCCTGACCGACCCCATGAGCCCTCCCGGCTGTCTCGGCGTGAATGGGGCCGTGGCCTGCAGCGAGGCGAGCGAGCCCATCCGCGAGGAGCTCATCGCCCGTCGGATGGTCAATGAGAACAATCTGCGTGACCGGCTGGAGACTGCCCGCTCCGAGGGCGATTTTCCCGGCGATGAGGATCCCGCCGACTGGGCCCGCTATGTCGTGTCGATCGGCCTCGGGATGGCGGTCAGGGCTGCATCGGGTGCCTCGCGCGAGGAGCTCCACCGTGTGGTCGACGTCTCTATGCGGAGTTGGCCAACTGTCTCGCGCTGAAGGCTATCGCTCCCTATTCCTCAATTTGATGGTTTGTTGACGTCAGCGACCGTTAGGGTGATCGGAATAACGACAGCTCCAAAGTTCACAGTCGCCTCGATCTCTCCACCAGGCCGAAGGTTCTTGGCCAGCCCATCGACCTCGATCCAGAGTGCCTCTCCGTCCACCGACAGGACCTCACCCGGAGCGACGGGAATCGAGTCCAGGATTGTCGTGCCCCCGTTGCCGAGAGAGGCGATAATCGAGGACTGCCCGGCATCGGCGACCGTTATCCCTCCGAACGAAACCCGCTCCGCACTTCGGTTCTCCAGCAGGAACGTAATCTGTGCCCGACCTCCCGTCTTCGCTGGCGAGACACGCACGTCGCTCAGAACAACCTCGTTCGTGATCCGGTAATCCTCCTCTGCCCTCACATCTTCCGAAAGTATGCCTGTGGCGAGAGACAATGCGGAAACGACAACAAGTCGAAGGTTTCTCCAAGACCGATCCATAGAACCCGTCCAATTTTGCTCTGGCAGGAGTGACCGGGGGCGCCGCCTCAGGCGACGCCCCTTGCGCTCATTCAGTTCGCCAGGTCCTTCACCTGGAGCACATTTGTGTCGGCATCCGAAGCCGCCGGTACCGGGTGATGCTGAAGGCGGCGGTTCCCCGTCAATCGGCGGACGAGGACGTAGAAGACCGGTGTGAAGAACAGGCCGAATGCCGTCACGCCGATCATGCCCGAGAACACGGCCACGCCCATGGCAGCCCGCATCTCGGCGCCCGCCCCCGTCGATACCACCAGCGGCACGACGCCCATGATGAAGGCGAGCGAGGTCATCAGGATCGGCCGCAGACGCAGGCGGCTGGCTTCGATGGCCGCCTCGACGGGGGTACGCCCCTCGAACTCGAGCTCACGGGCGAATTCCACAATCAGGATTGCGTTCTTGGCCGACAGGCCAACCAGGACGATGAGCCCGATCTGGGTGAACACGTTGTTATCACCCGCCGTCAGCCACACGCCGGCCATGGCCGCAAGCAACGCCAGCGGCACGATCAGGAGGATCGCCACCGGAAGCGTCAGGCTCTCGTACTGCGCCGCGAGGACCAGGAAGACGAGCAGAATGGCGATCGGGAAGACCAGCATGCCGGAATTGCCGGCCAGGATCTCCTGATAGGTCAGCTCGGTCCATTCGGCTCTGAATCCCTTCGGCAGGGTCTCGGCCGCGATCTGTTCGACCGCTGCCTGCGCCTGACCCGACGAATATCCCGGAGCCGCCTGTCCGTTGATGTCGGCTGAGAGGAAGCCGTTGTATCGCATCGCGCGCTCCGGCCCTACGCTCGAACGGATGTTCAACAGGGCTGTCAGCGGAACCATCTCGCCCGAGTTCGAGCGCACCTTCAGGAAGCCGACATCGTCCGCGCGGGCCCGGAACGGAGCATCCGCCTGGACCCTCACCGAGTAGGTTCGCCCGAACTTGTTGAAGTCGTTCACGTAGACCGAGCCGAGATAGATCTGAAGGGTGCTGAACACATCCGAGATCGCAACGCCGAGCTGGCGCGCCTTGGCGCGATCAATATCAGCGTAGAGCTGAGGGACGTTGATCGAATAGCTCGAGAACAGCCCCGCAAGCTCGGGTGCCGTCGAGGCCTTGGCCAGGAAGTCCTTCGTGGCCCGGTCGAGCGCTTCGTAGCCGAGACCGGCCTGGTCCTCGATCTGCAGCTTGAAGCCGCCGATCGTGCCCAGCCCCTGCACCGGCGGAGGAGGAAAGATCGCGGTCACAGCCTCCGTGATCGTGGCGAACTTCTTGTTCAGCTGACCTGCGATCGCCCCAGCACTCAGGCTCGGATCGCGACGATCCTCGAAGGGTGCAAGGGTCAGGAACACGATGCCGGCATTCGAGCTGTTGGTGAAGCCGTTGATCGACAGACCGGGGAACGCGACGGCGTGCTCGACGCCCGGTTGCTTCAGAGCGATGTCGGTCATCTGCCGGATGACGCTCTCCGTCCGGTCGAGGGTCGCGGCATCCGGCAACTGGGCGAAGCCGACCAGATACTGCTTGTCCTGCCCCGGAACGAAGCCGCCGGGGACCGTCCTGAACAGGAAGCCCGTCGCTCCCAGCAAAGCGACATACACGAAGAGCATCAGGGCCTTCGTCGCGATCGCCCGCCGCACACCCGTGCCATAGGCATCGGCTCCGCGATGGAAGACCGCGTTGAAGCGGCGGAACAGCCAGCCGAGCAGCGTGTCCATCACCCGGGTCAGCCGGTCCTTCGGCGCATGGTGATCGCGAAGGAGAAGGGCCGCCAGGGCCGGCGACAGGGTCAGCGAATTGATCGCCGAGATCACCGTCGAGATGGCGATAGTGACGGCGAACTGCTTGTAGAACTGTCCCGTCAGGCCGCTGATGAACGCAAGCGGGATGAAGACTGCCACCAGCACCAATGCGATGGCAATGATCGGCCCGGAGACCTCCCGCATAGCCTGGTAGGTCGCCTGACGAGGGCTCAATCCCTTCTCGATGTTCCGCTCCACGTTCTCGACGACCACGATGGCGTCGTCGACCACGATGCCGATGGCCAGCACCAGCCCGAACAGGCTCAGGGCGTTGATGGAGAACCCCAGGACCTGCAGGACCGCGAACGTGCCGACGATCGAGACCGGAACGGCCGCGAGAGGAATGATGGACGCCCGCCAGGTCTGCAGGAACAGGATCACCACGAGCACCACCAGGAGCACGGCCTCGAGCAGCGTATGGACCACCGCGTCGATCGAGGCGCGCACGAACTGGGTCGTGTCGTAGACGATCTGGAAGTCGATTCCTTCCGGCATGTTGGCCTTGATGTCCGCCATTTCCGCGCGAACCTTGTCGGCGATCTCGATGGCGTTCGACCCCGGCGCCTGGAGGATCGGAATGGCGACGGCCGGCTTGTTGTTCAGAAGAGACCTCAGGGCGTAGTCGGCCGCGCCCAGTTCAAGGCGGGCGACGTCGCGCAGGCGGGTGATCTCCCCGTTCTTCCCGGTCTTGACGATGATCTCGCCGAACTGCTCCTCATCCTGAAGGCGCCCTTGGGCGTTGATTGACAGCTGATGATCGACCCCCGGCAGGCCAGGCGAAGCGCCGACGACGCCCGCGGCCGCCTGCACGTTCTGGGCGCGGATCTCGTTGACGACATCGCTCGCGGAGAGACCGTGCTCGGCAATCTTCTGAGGGTCGAGCCAGACGCGCATCGAATATTCGCCCGATCCGAATAACTGGACCTGACCCACACCCTGGATTCGGGCAAGCCGGTCCTTGACGTTGAGTGCCGCGTAGTTGCGCAGATAAGTGACGTCGTAGCGGCTGTCGGGCGAGAGCAGGTGAACCACCATCATCAGGTCTGGCGAACTCTTGACGGTGGTCACGCCCAGACGCCGCACTTCCTCGGGCAATCGAGGCTCAGCCTGCGAGACCCGGTTCTGCACGAGTTGCTGCGCCTTGTCGGGATCGGTGCCGAGGGCGAAGGTCACGGTGAGCGTCAGCACGCCGTCGGTTGTTGCCTGACTGCTCATGTAGAGCATGTCCTCGACCCCGTTGACAGCTTCCTCGATCGGGGCCGCCACGGTCTCGGAAATGACCTTCGGATTCGCGCCCGGATACTGCGCGCGGACGACCACCTGGGGCGGCACAACCTCGGGATATTCCGAGACCGGCAGAACCCGTAGAGCGAGCAGCCCGACCACAAAGATGAGCACGGACAGAACCCCGGCAAAGATCGGACGGTCAATGAAGAAGCGGGAGATGTTCATGGCACTGGCCCTTGAGCCCTTGGAGTGCGATCAATTCGCCGCGGAGGCGGAGGAGCTCCGCGTCTGGAGTGCGGCGGATGCCTCGGGCCTTTCGGTTTGCGGCGCGATCAGGGCGCCCGGACGGACCTTCTGAAGGCCGTTGACGACGATCCGTTCACCTGGGTTAAGGCCGCTGGTGACGATCCGCCCCCCGTCCACGGCAGCCCCGAGCTTGATCTCGCGGTAATTCGCCTTTTGGGCCGGATCGACGACGAGCACGTACTTCTTGTCTTGGTCGACTCCGATTGCCCGTTCGGGCACGACCAGCGCCGGCGTCGTCTTGGCCTGGCCCAGTCGGATGCGCGCGAACTGGCCCGGCATCAGGCGGTCGCCGTTGTTCTCGAACACCGCACGCACGCGAACCGTGCCGCTGGCGCTGTTGACCGTATGATCGATGAGCTGCAGCTTGCCGCGCGCGACCTCGGCCTCCGGACCTGAGCGCATCTCGACGGGGATACGGGCGAGATGATCGCGCCGGTCGCCTCCGGCCGGCAGGGTCTCGAGAGCCCGCTGTACCGCGCGCTCATCCGCATCGAAGCTGACATAGATCGGGTTGGTCGAGATGATCGTCGTCAGGACCGGCGCGCTGGATCCGCCATTGACGAGATTGCCTGCGGTCACCTCGATCTTCCCCACCCGTCCCGAGATCGGCGCACGCACCTCGGTGTAGGACAGGTTGAGGCGCGCGGCCTTGGCGACGGCATTGGCGGCACTCACGTTGGCCTCGGCCTCGCGGACGTTGTTCAACCGTGTGTCGAGGTCGCGTTGTGTGATGGTCTGGTTGGCGGTCATTCTCAGGCCGCGCTCCAGCTCACTGCGGGCAAAGGCAAGATTGGCCTCGGCGGCGCGGACCTGCGCGTCAGCTTTCTCGACCTCTGCAAGGTACGGCGCAGGATCGATTGTGAAGAGCAGGTCGCCTTTCCTGACCAGCGATCCCTCGCGAAAATGGATCGACTCGATGGCGCCGGGAATTCGGGGACGCAGGTCGACCCGCTCGATTGCCTCGAGGCGGCCCGAGAACTCCTCCCACAACGAAACGTCGCGACTGTCGATGGCGGCGACGGTCGCGGGCGTGGCGGACAGCGTCGGCCCCGTGTCACTGCCCTGGGTAGCCGTGCTGCCGAGCATAGACCAGAGTGCGACGCCGCCCAGGATCACGCTTACCGTGCCGAGGGAGGTCAGGAATCGGGTTGTGGAAACACTTATCATGGTGAAGTCGCTCACTCAGAGGTTCATCCAGCATCCGAAGCATGCGGGATTCGTACCAATCGGTATAATACCGACTGGTACACTTTGAAAGAGACGACCTAGGCATTTTTATATCGATTGGTATGCAAAAGAACGCTGAAGGTCCTGCCGCAGCGACACCGATGTGCGCTGGCGCACACGCTGCCTCACTATCTGCACTCTTTGACACCCGGTAACGAAGGCAACCCGCCTAATAGGAAATTCCATGATTCGTAGCGCCGGCACTCCAACGTTCAGCAGTGTGCGCTAGGAGACCGTTCATCACACCCTGCTCAGCACGCGAAGAGACCCTCATCCTTCTAAACAGGGCTTGGTTCACCGACGATTATTATGACCAGTGCAGAGCGCGCCTAAGGTGCACGTACCTTTCTCTATGGTCCGGAAAGAGCCTAAAAGCGGACTGAAGCATAAGGTCCGAGAAGTGCC
>NZ_JBQWEL010000046.1:0-2500 GCF_052658925.1 Microvirga medicaginis
GCTCTTTGACAAGTGAAGAAAGAAAGAGAAGCGTAGGCGGCGGTGTCCTTGCGGATCGTCCTGTGACGATCATGAATAGACATCGACCTGACTATGCTTTGGTGAGTACACCGCTTCGGTCCTTCGGGGCTGGAGTGAGATGGACTCTGTCAATTTAAGTGTAGTGACAGTCGAGATCGAATTCTCTTGAAACTTGAGAGTTTGATCCTGGCTCAGAACGAACGCTGGCGGCAGGCTTAACACATGCAAGTCGAACGCCCCCTTCGGGGGGAGTGGCAGACGGGTGAGTAACGCGTGGGAACGTGCCCTTCAGTTCGGAATAACCCAGGGAAACTTGGGCTAATACCGGATACGCCCTAACGGGGAAAGATTTATCGCTGAAGGATCGGCCCGCGTCTGATTAGCTGGTTGGTGAGGTAATGGCTCACCAAGGCGACGATCAGTAGCTGGTCTGAGAGGATGATCAGCCACATTGGGACTGAGACACGGCCCAAACTCCTACGGGAGGCAGCAGTGGGGAATATTGGACAATGGGCGCAAGCCTGATCCAGCCATGCCGCGTGAGTGATGACGGCCTTAGGGTTGTAAAGCTCTTTCGGCGGGGACGATAATGACGGTACCCGCAGAAGAAGCCCCGGCTAACTTCGTGCCAGCAGCCGCGGTAATACGAAGGGGGCTAGCGTTGTTCGGAATCACTGGGCGTAAAGGGCGCGTAGGCGGCTTTGTAAGTCGGGGGTGAAAGCCTGTGGCTCAACCACAGAATTGCCTTCGATACTGCATGGCTTGAGACCGGAAGAGGTAAGTGGAACTGCGAGTGTAGAGGTGAAATTCGTAGATATTCGCAAGAACACCAGTGGCGAAGGCGGCTTACTGGTCCGGTTCTGACGCTGAGGCGCGAAAGCGTGGGGAGCAAACAGGATTAGATACCCTGGTAGTCCACGCCGTAAACGATGAATGCCAGCCGTTGGCGAGCTTGCTCGTCAGTGGCGCAGCTAACGCTTTAAGCATTCCGCCTGGGGAGTACGGTCGCAAGATTAAAACTCAAAGGAATTGACGGGGGCCCGCACAAGCGGTGGAGCATGTGGTTTAATTCGAAGCAACGCGCAGAACCTTACCAGCCTTTGACATGTCCGGTATGGGGAGTGGAGACATTCTCCTTCAGTTCGGCTGGCCGGAACACAGGTGCTGCATGGCTGTCGTCAGCTCGTGTCGTGAGATGTTGGGTTAAGTCCCGCAACGAGCGCAACCCTCGCCCCTAGTTGCCATCATTGAGTTGGGCACTCTAGGGGGACTGCCGGTGATAAGCCGCGAGGAAGGTGGGGATGACGTCAAGTCCTCATGGCCCTTACGGGCTGGGCTACACACGTGCTACAATGGCGGTGACAATGGGCAGCTACCCCGCGAGGGTGCGCTAATCCCAAAAAGCCGTCTCAGTTCAGATTGCACTCTGCAACTCGAGTGCATGAAGGCGGAATCGCTAGTAATCGTGGATCAGAACGCCACGGTGAATACGTTCCCGGGCCTTGTACACACCGCCCGTCACACCATGGGAGTTGGTCTTACCCGACGGCGCTGCGCCAACCGCAAGGAGGCAGGCGACCACGGTAGGGTCAGCGACTGGGGTGAAGTCGTAACAAGGTAGCCGTAGGGGAACCTGCGGCTGGATCACCTCCTTTCTAAGGATGATCTCTTACGAGAAGGCATCTCGCCCTCTCTATCGGATCTCTTGGAACAATAAGGGTCAGTCAGACCCTGTTATGCGGGACGCTGCCGTCTTCGTTTCTCTTTCTTCTCCGGATACAGTGATCAGGCTGGCAGGCGCTTTCGGGCTCGTGCGCAGTTTGGGATGCGGTTCGGGCCTGTAGCTCAGGTGGTTAGAGCGCACCCCTGATAAGGGTGAGGTCGGACGTTCGAGTCGTCCCAGGCCCACCATTATCGTTGGCGCGCTTCAACCGAAGCCTGCAGGCTGAGGCAAGGCCGACCGGCCGCCGCGCCCGATGGCGCGGACAGCCAAGGCAACGGACGTTGCCGCCGGCGTTTGAGGCCAAGACAAAACCTTGGCTTCGCCAAGGGGCCTTAGCTCAGCTGGGAGAGCGGTAGCTTTGCAAGCTTCAGGTCGTCGGTTCGATCCCGACAGGCTCCACCATTATCCTTTGATCCGATCCGGTGTCCATCGAGCGCGCTTGCGCTCTGGATCTTATTGAGGTTCGCGCCTCCCCTCTCGTGTGGGCGGCGCGGATGTTTGAAATCGTAAAGAGGCGGCATATTCGGCAAGCGGACTTCCTAGTTCCGCGAACCAGCCACGGCCCGCAGCCGTGTGCGCCGGATATGCCTGGCAAGCAAAAATATGACTTCGCAGAAATGCGAGGTCAGGTCTTTCTTTTAGATCATGTCCGGTCTTTGCCGAGCGGACATTGATCATGAGAGTAATCAAGTGTCGTAAGAGCATCTGGTGGATGCCTTGGCGCTGAGAGGCGATGAAGGACGTGGTACGCTGCGA
>NZ_JBQWEL010000047.1:0-5307 GCF_052658925.1 Microvirga medicaginis
ATCAGCCGCGGCGGCGAGTTCGGCCGATCCTCCCCCATGGAGCGGCGGCCCGAGCCGGCCGGCGCGAACTCTCGCCGCAGCGATTTCGACGACGACATCCCGTTCTAAGAGAGGCTCGAGCAGCCTCAATGAGATCCGGGCTTTAGACCCGGATCTCTATTGTGTCTTCTGCTTTTCAAAAGCCTGCAGGGTTCTTCTGTACGGCATGACGCGCTTGTTGAGCGCGCTCCATCTGACGGAGCTTGCGCGCACGCTCCTGAAGCTCGTCCCGCGTGGGCCACCACCATCCCCTGCTGTCGCGCAGCGCACGATCCTCGGGCTCACGCGCAGCCTTTGTGCGGTAAACCTCCTGCAGGATCGGCATGCGCCACCGGGCCCAGACATAGCGGCTCGGATCACTCTTTGCATGAGGATAGATGCTGCCGTCCAAGGCCTCATCGATCACGTGGTCTTCGATGTCCTCGAACACCACGACCCCCCATGAGAGTGTTGCGAGCGGCGTCTCCAGCGGAGGCAGATCGTCTCCTGGAACCGGATAGCGCCTGCGGCGGCGCTCTGCTTGAGCAGGACTTGCAGAATCCTGGCCCTGCCTCTTCTGTTCTTCCCGCCGTCGTCTCCTCTCTCCAGGTTCGTTGCGGCGCGCCGCCTCCGCAATCACGGGCCAGATCCGGCGTAGCTCTTCATAGGAACGGAAGGGCACATGCCAGATCTTTTCGTCAGGATCCCAGCGCGCCCACGGAATCGAGCGAAGCGCTTCGACCACGGTGTGCGAGTAAGGCGTGCGGACTCTCAAATCATCGCCAACCTCCAGATACGGACTCTCCAGCGGCTCGAAGAGATAGGCATCTCGTCCCTTTTCATCGGCGTGCCTGTCCAGAGTTTCGAGCTCCTGTGCCATCCAGGTGTTGACCCGCCGTACGGCCGTCGTTCCCGGTACGAACCAGCCCTGCCCCTCCCCGCGCCAGCGTGCGCGGGGAAACGCCTCGCGAAATCGGCGCACGAGATCGCGGTCATAGGGAAAGAGCGCGAAGGCGCCGGGACGCTCGCTGTCCGATGGGATGATCTGGAAAGCGGATACAAGCTCCATCGCGTGTCCTTGCCGGTTTCCATGAAGGAAGACCTGCAGGGACAACAGACGATGGACGGAATGGATCCTGCGCCGGCCATCAGGCCGGGGCAGACGCTGCCTGTGTCCGAACCTTGAGAAGCTGGGACACGACAACGGGACTGGCAATCGCAAGCCCGATCAAGGTCATCTGCAGATCGGGGGCAATAATCGGCAGAGACGCAATGCCGATGAGCCAGCGCTCCCATGCGCGCATCTCCGTCAAGGCATAGCCGGAGAAGGCTGCCGACAGGCACAGAATGCCGACGATGGCACCAGCGGTCACCAGGATGAAGCTTGCCCAGGTGAAACCCGGCGTCACCAGAAGCATGGCCGGGCCGTAGACGAAGACGAACGGCACGAGGGCCTTGCCGAGGCCAAGACGAAACGCCGTGTTGCCCGTCCTGAAGGGATCAGCGCCCGCCATGCTCGCACCTGCGTAGGCTGCCAGCGCCACAGGGGGCGTGATATCGGCCAGCACGCCGTAATAGAACACGAAGAAATGCGCCACGATCGGAACGACCCCGAGCATGCCCAGGGCAGGAGCAGCCACGGTCACCATGATGATGTAGTTCGCCGTCGTCGGCACGCCGCAACCCAACAGAATGCAGACAACGGCCGTCATCAGCAGGGTGAAGAACAAGGTCATGCTCTTCACATCCATGAGCCACACGGGGAGGATCTCGCCCATGGTCTGCGCCATCTGTGCAGCAAATGAGGTCACGATGAAGGAGATCTTGAAGCCCACGCCGGTGAGCGTCACGATGCCGACGATGATGCCGACGGTGGCGGCCGCGGCACCCACGCTGATGGCATATTTCGCGCCAACCACGAAGGCATCGATGAGGTCGATCACCTTCGCCTTGCCCTCGTCGCTCTTCACATAGGCAAAGACCATCAGGGCCAGCACTATGAGAAGAACCGGCAGCACGAAGACAAGCTGCGTGAGAAGGCCGGCGGCAATGGCAACCGCAACGGCAGCCAGGAAGCCAAGCGTCACGACAGGAATGCGGCTGACACCCACCACGATGCATGCCGTGATGCCCCAGAAAGCTGCGAGATAAGGCGTAAAGCCAGAGAACAGCACCATCAGCAGAACGGCCAGAGGCATGATCGTCTGCCAGCCTTCGCGGATCACCTTGGCAGCTTTCGGCAGTTCCTCAGGCGGCAAACCGCGCAGACCCGCACGCTTGGCTTCCAGATGCACCTGCATGAAGACGCCGAAGAAATGCATGCAGGCCGGAACGAGTGCTGCGAGAATGACCGTCTGATAGGAGACGTTCAGGAACTCGACCATAAGAAAGGCCGCAGCCCCCATGATGGGCGGCGTGATCTGTCCGCCGGTGGATGCCGCGGATTCGACCGCTGCCGCGAAATGGCGCTGATAACCGACACGAATCATGGCGGGGATCGTGAGGGAACCGACGGTCACCGTGTTGGCGATGGACGAGCCCGAGATCATGCCGAACAGGGCCGAACCGAAGATCGATACCTTCGCGGGGCCGCCTGCATAGCGTCCGGCGAGGCATGTAGCGAGATCGATGAAGAGCTTGCCCAGGCCAACGCGCGTCGCAAGCACGCCGAAAAGCACGTAGTGGAAGACGTAAGTCGCCACGACCCCCAGCGCGATGCCGTAGATCCCCTGGCTGGTGAGATAGAGATGGTTGACGATGTTCGACCATGAGGCGCCGGGATGCTGCAGGATACCCGGCATGGATGGACCGAAATAGGCGTAAAGCATCATTCCGATGGCAATGACTGGCAGCGGCCATCCGACCGAGCGGCGCGTGGCCTCGAGCAGGAGAACGATGAGGATCGTTCCCATGGCGACATCCGTCAGGGATGGATTACCGACGCGGAAGGCCAGCTCATTGAAGATCCACGGCACATAGAGGCTTGCGACCGCAACAGCGATGGCGAGAACCCAATCGATGAGAGAGATGCCGCCCGGACGCCACAGGCTCGACGGGATGACCCGGTCCTGATCGGCCTTGAAGGCTGAGAACACGAGGAAAATCAGGCCGAGCACGAAGGCCATGTGGATGCCGCGATGCGTTGCCTCGCGCAACAGGCCAAATCCCGCCGTGTAGTAGTGGAATGAGGAGAGCGCGATCAGCAGTCCCGCCACGAGCCAAGCCGTTCCCGGCAAGAGAGGACGGAAGCGCATCTCGGGATCGAACTTCTCTTCGAGACTGCGGCTCTCGATCAAGGCGGACGTGTCTGGTGTGGGCATGGCGGCTCTCACATGCATGCGGCTTTGCGTATTCATGCATTGCCGCTCTTCGGTGGTGCATTTGCCTGCATGTCAACGGAAACGAGCGGCGCAGGCAAGCGCATTAAACACAGCGCCTCCCGCGTCGTGCGCCGCGGGAGGCAGATGTCAATTATGACTGAGGGCCTCAGGCCTTGATGAGGCCAGCCTCCTTGTAGAAGCGCTCCGCTCCGGCATGAACCGGAATGCCGGCGCCCGCCAGTGCATTCTCTTTACGGATCATCTTGCCCTTGGCATGACCTGCGTCGAGGGCGGCACGGGTCTTGTCGCTCCAGAGGCCTTTCGTGACCTCATAGACGACGGCATCCGGCACCTTCGCCGAAGTGACCCACTGCGCTCCGACAGCAAGCGTCTTCACGGCACCGACATCCTTGTAGGTCCCAGCCGGAATCTCGTCGGCGGCAAAGAAGTTGTACTGTTTACGGATCGCGTCGGCCTCAGGTCCGGTCAGGGGCACGATGTCGATGCCGCCGCCGGTAGCTGCGAGCTCCGTGATTGCGCTGGTCGGATAGCCGCCGACGAAGAAGAAGGCGTCGAGACCGCCGTCGCGCATGCGTTCGGCAGCTTGGTTCGGCTTCAGGAAGTCCGCCTTCACGTCGCTTTCCTTAATACCCCAGCCGCCGAGAATGATGCGGGCGTCGACGAGCGTTCCGGAGCCCGGTTCGTCGAGCGAAACGCGCTTACCCTTCAGGTCCGACACGGACTTGATGTTGGCAGATTTGGCTGCCACGAGATGGATGCTCTCAGGGTAGAGATTGGCGACGAGGCGCAGGTCCTCCATCTTGCCCTTGCCCTCGAAAAGACCCGTGCCCGTGTAGGCCCAGTACGCCACGTCGGCCTGACTGAAGCCCGACTCAAGAGCACCTGATACAATGGAATTGACGTTCGCTACGGAGCCATTGGAGGCTTGAGCCGTCAGAACGAGCTGAGGCGGGTTCGAAACCGCATTGGCGATCAAGCCGCCGATGGGATAATAGGTTCCTGCGGTACCGCCAGTCCCGATGCGGAAAAAGGCCGGCGCCTGCGCAAAGGCATTACGGCCCAGAGCGGCGGCAGCTCCAACGCCAAGGCCGAGCTTGGCCAAATCGCGACGGGTCAGTTTCATGGACATCTTGTTTCCCTCATGAAGGCAAAACCGTTGCAATACGGTTCGCTGCCACTCTAGCGAATATCCTAACTCCGTCTATGCGCGGGAAGCGGCAAGGTTTTGGATAAGTCGCGGGGCCGAGGGAGATGTCCGTTTGCCTCAGGCGTCCCAAGCCAGGCCCTAGGGCTGCTCCTGAACAGCAAAAGGCCTCTAGTGGGCCTCAAGACATATCTCGGCAATCCCATGGGTGGGCGCCCGGATCCGCGCGATCTGCACCACCGTCATAGGGCCTGCTGGAGCCTTCTACTGGCAGAGGCGCGTCGGGGAGTATGGACGCTGCCGATGCTCCCTTTTTTCAAGCGGCGCATCGTCGGATGCGGGAAACCCTGTCCACTTTTCGCTGACGCGGCCCTTCGGGTCACTGACGCGGACCTTCGGTTCTGCACGATGCGCTAGAGCAGCGAACCTACCCCGAAGTATCATCTCCGGCCGACATTTTGAGGGATTTGGCTATTGAGCTGCTGATCTAGGTACCGGTTCAGGACGCATCCGAAACTTCGGTCGGGGACCAAGATGCCAGCCGATCACGTAGCCTTTGAACCGTATACCATGGGAGCAGCGCAGCTGCTGGAGCGCTTCAAAGCCCGGCAGGCCACCCTCGGCATCATCGGCTTGGGCTATGTGGGCCTGCCGCTCGCCCTCACGGCCACCAGGGTAGGCTTCAACGTCCTGGGCTTCGATATCAACGGCTCCTACGTGGAGCGGCTGAACCGGGGTGAGAGCTACATCAAGCACATTCCCTCAAAGCTGATCGCCGCGGCGGTGGAAGAGAAACGGCTTGCC
>NZ_JBQWEL010000048.1:0-4933 GCF_052658925.1 Microvirga medicaginis
GGATCAAAGCCCTGCATCCCGACGATTGGGCACTGGCGCAGCAGCGGTGGATGCAGTCGGTGTCCTCGGGCGAAGCCTTCGACCTAGACTATCGGGTTCGTCTGGCCGATGGAAGCTATCGCTGGTTCCGCGCCCGCGCGGCGGCCCGGCGAGCCGAGGATGGTTCCGTGGTCCGTTGGTATGGGACGCTGGAGGATATTCATGATCGGAGGCTTGCCCAGGAGCAACTGCATTGGGCCGCCTATCATGACGATTTGACGGGCCTGCCCAACCGCAGTCTCTTTCGGGAGCGCCTCCAGCAAGCGCTCGACCAGGCCGATCGGACGGGAAATCAGGTCGGCCTGCTGATCCTAGATCTGGATGACTTCAAGCAGATCAACGACCGGTTCGGGCACGATGCCGGGGACGGGCTTCTGAGAGCATTTGGCGAACGGCTGGCTCGTCTCGTGCCTCCGGGGTCCACCGTTGCCCGCTTAGGCGGCGACGAGTTCGCCGTCATCGTGACCAATATCAGCGGCGAGGCGGAAGTCGGGGCGACGGCCGGAGCCATTCAGACCGGAATGCAGGAACCTCTCAGGCTCAGCACCGGAGCACAAGAGTGCCGCACCAGCATCGGAGGCGCTGTCTCCGGCGGACCGAGTACCAGCGCGGAGGACTTACTGAAACGGGCAGATCTGGCGCTTTATAGCGGCAAGTCGGCCGGACTTGGCGCAGCCATGATGTTCAGACCGGTCATGCGCGAAGAGGCCCAGAAAACCGCCGCGGCTCTGGAAGTCGCCCGCAAGGCGCTGGCGCTCGACTGGATCGTGCCGTTCTATCAGCCGAAGGTGGCGCTGGTGTCGGGCGCACTGGTCGGCTTCGAAGCGCTCCTGCGCTGGTATCACCCTCGCCTGGGCCTCCAAACTCCCGAGACGCTGGCACCCGCCTTTGGCGACACGGAACTCGGCACGGCGATAGGCGAGCACATGCTCTCCTGTGTGCTCGCCGACATGCGCGGCTGGCTCGATGCGGGGCTCGATTGCGGTCGGATTGCGATCAATGCCTCGCCCGCAGAGTTCCGCCGCGACACCTATGCCGAACGGGTACTCGAGCTTCTCCACCAGGCGGATGTGCCACCGCGCTGTCTTGAGGTGGAGGTGATCGAAAGTGTGCTCCTCGACCGCAGCGTGGCGAATGTCGAACGGACGCTCCGCACCTTGAGCACAGCAGGCGTGACGATTGCACTGGACGACTTCGGCACGGGCTATGCCTCGCTTACACATCTCAAGCGGTTCCCGATAGACGTGATCAAGATTGACCGCTCATTCATCGGCGACATAGAGATCGATGCGGACAATGCCGCGATTGTCCAAGCGGTGCGGAGCCTCAGTCACAATCTCGGCATCGCGGTGGTGGCTGAAGGGGTGGAGAACGCTGCCCAAGCATCGCTCCTGCGATTGTCTGGCTGTGATGTCGGGCAAGGCTATCACTTCGGACGCCCCATGCCTGCCAGAGACATCCCGCAGTTCATCGCAGCATGGACGCCCGGTATTCTCCTTTAGAGCGGCCGGCATGCGCGGGCGCACCGATTGCGGCGCCCTTGTTGAGCGCATTATTGGTTCTTGTGCAGCCTGAGTATTAATCCAACTTCTCGCCGGCCGGGGCAGCGGTGGACATCATCCGTCGGTTGGTAGATGAAGACCTGCTCGCGAAAGCGGAAATCTGCTCAAATTCCCTCTAAGGACCGCTCCGGGTCAGGAACCGAGATTCCCTACGCTTTCGGGACGTCCGGTTCGACGAGCATTGCTGCCTTCGGGCTTAGGTCTCAGGCGTGCCACTAGCGGTCGTTCCCAGATCTGAAAGGTGCCCGATCTGTCCGGTGCCAGCAGTGCGGCAAGCAAAAACTGTGCATCGGCGTGGCACTTGACCCCGCATTCGGCATGGACGGATGACCCTTCCTCTGACGATCAAGCTGCTGTGCTTCCATTTCTTTTCAGTCTTCGATCCAGGGTTATGCTTGCACGCCTATAGAGGGTCACTCACTGTGCCGGTTCACAGCCGATATGGCCAGAGCCAACACGCGCGCATCCTCAGCTACTCGTTAAATTTAGGTGGCAGTTCCCGGATCTGCGGATCACGTTCTAAGATCAGCTTTCGCGATCACATGTACAGCAGTCGTACGTTGGCCCCGGTCGTGCTCTGATGGGATAGTCTTCCAGCGTGACGGTTTTTCCGATCCACTCCCCGTTGACTTCCTCTCAATATGAGTCTTTCTACGCGGGAAAGCGGATGGAGCGCTCTTGTGCCCCATCCGCTCGCATTGCGGGTGGCACCTTTTCAGGTGCGATCCGTCTCATGCTTATCGGCCCGTGAGCCGATCCGGTCGCAGCCTACCCGGTCAAAACAAGGAGCCCTCGTGAAGACTCTCGTCATCTGTTCCGGCGGATTGGACTCCGTCACGCTCGCCCACAAGGTCGCGGCGGAGCGAACCCTCACCCGCCTTGTATCTTTCGACTACGGCCAGCGCCATAAAAAGGAGCTCGACTCCGCGCAGGCCTGCGCCGCCCGCCTCGGCGTGCCGCATGACATCATCGACATCTCGGCCGTCGGACGCCTCCTGACCGGATCGGCGCTGACCAGCGGCGAACCCGTTCCCGAGGGGCATTACGCGGAAGATACTATGCGGATCACCGTGGTGCCCAACCGCAACGCCATCATGCTCGCCATTGCCTTCGGTGTGGCTGCGGCCGAGCAGGCCGCCGCCGTGGCGGCGGCCGTCCATGGCGGCGACCATTTCATCTACCCGGACTGTCGTCCAGACTTCATCGAGGCGTTCGAGGCGATGCAGCGCCACGCCTTGGACGGGCTGGCGAATATCGCCCTCTACACGCCCTTCGTGCGGCTGAGCAAAGCCGACATCGTGCGCGAGGGCGCCCGGCTCGGCGTGCCCTTTGCCGAAACTTGGTCCTGCTACCAGGGCGGCGAACGTCATTGCGGAAGATGCGGTACGTGCGTCGAGCGGCGCGAGGCGTTCCACCTCGCCGGGGTCGAGGATCCAACCTCATACGAGGATCCGGATTACTGGGTCGAAGCCTGCCAGCAACACCAAGCGCAACAATCATAGGCCCAGCCATGTACACCATTGCCAAACGATTTGCCTTCTCCGCCTCGCACCTGATCGGCGGCCTGCCGGCGGAGCACCCCTGCTCCCGGCTGCACGGCCACAACTATGAGGTCGAGGTTATTCTGCAATCGGCCGAACTCGACCGGGTCGGCTTTGTCCGCGACTACCGTGAGCTCTCGGAGCTCAAGGCGTTCATCGACAACACCTTGGACCATCGCCATCTCAACGAGGTTCTCGGACACGACCAGACGACCGCCGAGGTCATCGCCCAATGGCTCTACGACTGGTGCAAAGCGCGCTGGCCGGAGGTTGCGGCCGTGCGGGTCAGTGAGACCCCGAAAACCTGGGCGGAATACCGCCCATGAAGGGCAGCATCCGCATCAGTGAGATCTTCGGTCCGACCGTTCAGGGCGAGGGCCCGTTGATCGGCCGCCCCACCGTGTTCGTGCGCACGGGCGGCTGCGATTACCGCTGCCGCTGGTGCGACACGCTCTACGCGGTGCTGCCCGAGTTCCGCGAGGACTGGACCCTGATGACGCCGGCCGAGATCATGGGGCAGGTGGAGGAGCTGTCCGGCTCCACCCCGGTGCTCGTGTCGCTGTCGGGAGGCAATCCGGCGCTTCAGCCGCTGGCACCGCTCATCGCACTGGGCCGGCAGAAGGGTTACACGTTCGCACTGGAAACCCAAGGCAGCGTGCCCCAGCCGTGGTTCGCTGCGCTCGACTGGCTCATGCTCAGCCCGAAGCCGCCCTCCTCGGGCATGGACACCGACTGGCAGGCCCTGGACGAGTGTGTCAGGGCCGCGGCAGGTGGACCGCAAAGCGTTGTTAAAGTCGTCGTGTTCGACGAGGACGACTATGCCTATGCCCGGCGGGTGGCCAGCCGCTACCCGGCTCTGCCGGTTTACCTGCAGGTCGGCAATCCTGCTCCGCTGGTGACCCATGCCGGCCCCGGCAGCGAGGAGACCGACGCCGCCGCGCTCATGGAGCGCTTCCGTTGGCTCGTCGACACGGTGGCGGCGGATCAGTGGTTCACGGCGACAGTCCTGCCGCAGTTGCACGTCCTCGCCTGGGGCAACAAGCGAGGCGTCTGATGAATTCGGGATCGACCATGTCACCAACCTTGACCCGCCAGGGCTCGCGCACCCTGATCATGGGCGTCCTGAACGTCACGCCCGACTCGTTCTCGGATGGCGGCCTGTTCAGCGACCACGAGGCCGCGCTTCGACATGCCCGCGAGATGGAGGATGCTGGGGCCGACATCATCGACATCGGTGGGGAGTCCACGCGCCCGGGACACACGCCAGTCGGAGCCGAGGAGGAACAGCGACGCATTATTCCTGTCATCCGCGACCTCGCCAGCATTCTCAATGTGCCCATGTCGATTGACACCTTCCGGGCTGCGACCGCTCGCGCGGCCCTGGCGGCGGGCGCAAGGATCGTGAACGACATCTGGGGCTTCCAGTATGATCTCAATATGGCCGCTACTGTGGCCGAGCATGGGGCCATGGCGGTGGTCATGCACAATCGGGCGGAGGCGGATCCCTCGCTCAATCTCATGGTGGACATGCAGCGCTTCTTCGAGCGCTCCCTGGACCTCGCCCGGCGGGCCGGCATTCCCGACACGCATCTGATCCTTGATCCCGGCATTGGCTTCGGCAAGACGGCCGATCAGAACCTTGAGGCCTTGCGCCGCCTGCCCGAGCTCAGGGCCATGGGCTTTCCTATACTTGTGGGCGCCTCCCGCAAATCGGTTCTCGGCCGATTCTACAAGCCCGAGGTGCCGCCGCGCGACCGGCTGTACGGGACCTTGGGCGCTCACCTTGCAGCT
>NZ_JBQWEL010000049.1:0-3113 GCF_052658925.1 Microvirga medicaginis
TGCCAATAGTGGTCGTTCCCAGATCTGAAAGGTGCCCGATCTGTCCGGTGCCAGCAGTGGCGGCAAGCAAAAAACTGTGCATCGGCGTGGCACTTGACTCCGCATTCGCCGTGGACGGATGACCCTTCCTCTGACCGATCAAGCTGCTGTGCTTACATTTCTTTTCAGTCCTCGATCCAGGATTATGCTTGCACGCCTATAGAGGGTCACTCACTGCGCCGGTTCACAGCCAATATGGCCAGAGCCAACGCGCGCATCTTCAGCTACTCGTCAGGTGGCAACTCCTGGATTTGCGGATCGCGTTCTAAGATCGGCTTTCGTGATGGCGTGTGCGGCAGTCGTACTTTGGCTACCGCTCGCCCCGGCCAGCCTCCTTCCAGCGCGACGGTTTTCCGGCCCACGCGCAGTTGACTTCCTCTCAATATGAGTCTTTCTACGCGGGAAAGCGGATGGTGCGCTCTTGTGCCCCATCCGCTCACATTGCGGGTGGCACCTTTTCAGGTGCGATCCGTCTCATGCTTATCGGCCCGCGAGCCGATCCGGTCGCAGCCTACCCGGTCAAAACAAGGAGCCCTCGTGAAGACCCTCGTCATCTGTTCCGGCGGATTGGACTCCGTCACGCTCGCCCACAAGGTCGCGGCGGAGCGAACCCTCACCCGCCTCGTGTCCTTCGACTACGGCCAGCGCCACAGGAAGGAACTCGACTCCGCGCGGGCCTGCGCCGCCCGCCTCGGCGTGCCTCACGACATCGTGGACATCTCGGCCGTCGGACGCCTCCTGACCGGATCGGCCCTGACCAGCGGCGAACCCGTTCCTGAGGGGCATTACGCGGAAGACACCATGCGGATTACCGTGGTGCCCAATCGCAACGCCATCATGCTCGCCATTGCCTTCGGTGTGGCGGCCGCGAAACAGGCCGATGCCGTGGCGGCGGCGGTCCATGGCGGCGACCACTTCATCTACCCGGATTGCCGCCCGGACTTCATTGAGGCGTTCGAGGCGATGCAGCGCCATGCCCTGGAGGGGCTGGCGGACATAGCCCTCTACACGCCCTTCGTACGGCTGAGCAAAGCCGATATCGTGCGCGAGGGCGCCCGGCTGGGCGTGCCCTTTGCCGAAACCTGGTCCTGCTACCAGGGCGGCGATGTTCATTGCGGCCGCTGCGGCACCTGCGTCGAGCGGCGCGAGGCCTTTCACCTGGCAGGGGTGGACGATCCGACGCCGTATGAGGATCCGGACTACTGGGTCGAAGCCTGCCAGCAACACCAAGCGCAACAATCATAGGCCCAGCCATGTACACCATTGCCAAACGATTTGCCTTCTCCGCCTCGCATCTGATCGGCGGCCTGCCGGCGGAGCACCCCTGCGCCCGGCTGCATGGCCACAACTACGAGGTCGAGGTCGTTCTGCAATCGGCCGAACTCGACCGGGTCGGCTTTGTCCGCGACTACCGCGAGCTCTCGGAGCTCAAGGCGTTCATCGACAACACCCTCGACCATCGCCACCTCAACGAGGTCCTCGGACACGACCAGACGACCGCCGAGGTCATTGCCCAATGGCTCTACGACTGGTGCAAGGCGCGCTGGCCGGAGGTCGCGGCCGTGCGGGTCAGTGAGACCCCGAAAACCTGGGCGGAGTACCGCCCGTGAAGGGCAGCATCCGCATCAGCGAGATCTTCGGCCCGACCGTCCAGGGCGAGGGCCCGTTGATCGGATGCCCCACCGTATTCGTGCGCACGGGCGGCTGCGATTATCGCTGCCGCTGGTGCGATACGCTCTATGCAGTGCTGCCCGAGTATCGGGAAGACTGGACGCTGATGACACCGGCCGCGATCCTGACCGAGGTGGAGCGCCTGTCCGGCTCCACGCCGGTGCTCGTGTCGCTGTCGGGCGGCAATCCGGCGCTTCAGCCATTGGCACCGCTCATCGCCCTGGGCCGGCAGAAGGGTTACACGTTCGCACTGGAAACCCAAGGCAGCGTGCCCCAACCATGGTTTGCCGCGCTCGACTGGCTCATGCTCAGCCCGAAGCCGCCCTCCTCGGGCGTGGACACCGACTGGCAGGCCTTGGACGAGTGTGTCAGGGCCTCAGCGAACGGACCGCATTGCGTCGTCAAGGTCGTCGTGTTTGATGAGGATGATTATGCCTATGCCCGACGGGTGGCCGGCCGCTACCCGGCTCTTCCGGTTTACCTGCAGGTCGGAAACCCTGCTCCGCTGGTGACCCACTCCGGTCCAGGCCGCGAAGAGGCCGATCTTGATGACGTGATGGAGCGCTTCCGCTGGCTCGTCGACACGGTGGCGGCGGATCGGTGGTTCACGGCGACGGTCCTGCCGCAGTTGCACGTCCTGGCCTGGGGCAACAAACGCGGAGTCTGATGAATTCGGGTTCGACCATGTCACCAACCTTGACCGGCTTGGGCTCACGCATCCTGATCATGGGCGTCCTGAACGTCACGCCCGACTCATTCTCGGATGGCGGCCTGTTCAGCGACCACGAGGCCGCGCTCCGACACGCCCGCGGGATGCAGCAAGCAGGAGCGGACATCATCGACATCGGCGGGGAGTCCACGCGCCCCGGGCATACACCGGTCGGAGCCGAAGAGGAGCAGCGGCGCATCATTCCTGTCATCCACGCCCTCGCTGGCATCCTGAACGTCCCCATGTCGATTGACACCTACCGCGCTGCGACGGCCCACGCTGCTCTGGCGGCGGGCGCCAGGATCGTGAACGACATCTGGGGCTTCCAGTACGATCCCGATATGGCCGCCACCGTGGCCGAGCATGGGGCCATGGCGGTGGTCATGCACAATCGGGCGGAGGCGGATCCCTCGCTCAATCTCATGGCGGACATGCAGCGCTTCTTCGAGCGCTCCTTGGACCTCGCCCGCCGGGCCGGCATTCCTGACACGCATCTGATCCTTGATTCCGGCATCGGCTTCGGCAAGACGGCCGATCAGAACCTTGAGGCCTTGCGCTGTCTGCCGGAGCTCAAGACCATGGGCTTTCCCGTACTTGTGGGGCCTCCCGCAAATCGGTTCTTGGCCGGTTCTACAAGCCCGAGGTGCCGCCGCGCGACCGGCTGTTCGGGACCTTGGGCGCTCACCTTGCGGCG
>NZ_JBQWEL010000050.1:0-2685 GCF_052658925.1 Microvirga medicaginis
ACAAGGCGGAAGTGACGCTTCTGTCCGCCTTTCAGGTTTAAGCGGACGTCCGTGAAGGGTAGGGGAACTTCAGGGTTTGGCCCGAGCTGACCTTAGGGTGAGGCAGATGTGACAACGCTTCTCCAACTGACCACGTCGCCGATTTTGGAAGGCTTATACTGTTAAACCGATCCTGCGGCGGCGAGTGTCGGCCGCAGAGCGGACCATGACCCGAGGAGAAGCAAGGATATCAGACCTCATCGCGCTTGACTGAAAACCCGCGATTAGAGCACAGAGAGCGAGAGTTGCGGCTCGCTCGGGCCGGACGCCGGCATTCAATCATCCCCGCTCCCTGGGTCTGTTCGCCAGTCTGAGGAAATCCACAAAGTATGTCGCTTTCTGTGCTCGTTGGCTTCCTGGTCCTGACGGGAGCCGCTGCCTATGCGCAAACCCTGACAGGCTTCGCCTTCGGCCTCATCACCATGGGTGGGATCGGTCTCACTGGGCTTTTGTCTTTGCCCGATGCTGCAATGATCGTGAGCATGCTGACCTTTGTGAATGCCACGCAGATGCTTTTGAAAGGCTGGCGTGATGTGGCCTGGCATCAATTCGGCCTCGTCATGGCAGCGAGCATTCCGATGCTCTTTGTCGGCTATTGGCTGCTGCAATGGCTTGCTGGAAGTCATATTGATCTTCTGCGCTTACTCCTCGGCTTGGTGATCATCGTCTCGAGCCTGCAACTTGCGCGAAAGCCCGAGCCGCTTCCGGAGCGATCCGGCGATGGATCATTCCTGTTCTTTGGCGGAATTGCTGGCGTGATGGGCGGGATGTTCTCAACCGCAGGCCCGCCGCTCGTTTACCACTTCTACCGTCAGCCGATGCCATTGGTGAAGGTGCGTGAAACCCTGGTGACGGTTTTCGCTTTGAACGCAGTATTCCGTATCGGCCTTGTGGCCGCCTCCGGCGATCTTCCATCGAGCTCGGCCCTGTCCGGGCTTGTGGCCATTCCGGCCGTGATGTGCGCAACCTACGCTGCTCGCCGCTGGCCGCCGCCTTTTTCACCTGTCACGATGCGTCGCATCGTATTCCTCCTCCTGCTCATCTCAGGCATTTCACTTGCCGCCCCTGCCGTCATTCACCTTTTTCAGGTTTCCCTTTAAGAGCGTAGCATTGTCGCTGGCACGCTGACACGTATGGCGGGGCGGGATAGGATAGATACTTGGGTTCTGTTGCAGCTTTGAGCACTCCTACACCTGAGCTATGACATCGACGGGGTTGAGAGGAGCTCGAGGTGGTGCAAAGCAAGCCGAACCCGTTCAAAGGGCGGCAGTTCACGGCGGAGATCATCCTATGGGCGATCCGCTGGTACCTGCAGTTCCCGATCAGCTACCGCGATCTTGCGTACATGCTCTCTGATCGGGGCGTGCAGGTGAACCATACGACTCTCTTTCGCTGGATCCAGGCTTATGCACCCGAACTCGACAGGCGCGTCCGACCGCATCTCCGGATGACGAACGGCTTGTGGCGTGTGGACGAAACATACATTCGGGTGAAGGGTGACTGAGCTATGACGGATTTTAGGTGATGGGGCCGATCAGGCGACGTTGTGTGATGGCATCGGAATGATCTCGGTGCCGTCCTGGAATTTGACACCCGCGATCACCTTCGGCAACTGGTTTTCGCCCATCAACCGCCGCCAGCTTTTCGCGGCTGCCATCACCAGCGTGAAGACCATCAGTCGGGCGGTGGTCGGCGACAGCGAGCCCTTGGTGCGTACGGTTCGGTGCCTCACCGTCGCGAACACACTTTCGATGGGGTTCGTAGTCCGCAGGTGGATCCAATGCTCGGCGGGCCAGTCGAAGAAGGCCAGCAGCGCCCGCTGGTCCTTGCGCACGCACTCCACAGCTTTCGGATAGCGGGCGCCATAGGCATCCTCGAACAGATCAACGGCGACCTCGGCCTGGGCGCGGGTGGGCGCGAGATAGATCTCGCGCAGGGCTGTCTTCATGGCCGGCTGCACCGATTTCGGCACCTTGTTGAGCACGTGAGCCGTCTTGTGCAGCCAGCAGCGTTGATGATGCGTGCCCGGAAAGAGTTCGTCGAGCGCCTTCCAGAAGCCAAGCGCGCCATCCCCGACGGCCATCCGGGGCGGAATCGACAGGCCCCGCCGCTTGATCTCGACAAGCAGCTCGCGCCAGCTCTGAGCGCTCTCGCGCACGCCGGCCTGGAAGCCGACCAGCTCCTTCCGGCCTTCCAGCGTGGCGCCGATCAGCACCAGGATGCATTCGGCCTGATCTTCCATCCGGGCCTGGAGATAGACCCCGTCGGCCCAGACATAGACATAGCGACGAGCCGAGAGATCCGGGGCTTGCCAGCGCTCGTACTCGCCCTGCCACTCGCCCGTCAGTCGGGTAATGGCCGAAGGCGAGAGGTTGGGGGCGTCCTTGCCGAGCAAGGCTGAGAGCGCCTCCTGGAAGTCGCCGGTCGAGAGGCCGCGCAGATAGAGGATCGGCAGCAGCGCATCCAGGCTCTTCGTGCGGCGGGCCCATTTCGGCAGGAGGACCGAGGAAAAGCGGATCCGGTCCTCGCCGGTGGCGCCGCGGTCGCGGATCTTGACCCGGCTGACCTCCACCGGACCGATGCCGGTCTGGATCATGCGCTCGGGGCCGTGCCCATGCCGGACCAGGCGCTCGCGTCCATCCGGCA
>NZ_JBQWEL010000051.1:0-2530 GCF_052658925.1 Microvirga medicaginis
GGCCCTAAACACAAACCTCCAGACGATCCGTTCAAACCAGCGACGGCTTGAGCTGCTCTCGCCTGAAGACAGAACATCGCTCCCGAACAGGGGGCTCGGGAACTGATGGTCAGCGTGTCTGAGAAACGCGCCCACCTGCTTTCGCGGCGGCGCGGGGAGGGGACACATAATCAATCCTGCGACTATTGCAAGTGGAAACGATCATGTGTCCACAAAGGCTCAAACAACGGCCCCATCGACAGGGCAGTCGAACGTGCCAGGGACTTAGAGAAGGCTTCGGAGCCTGCTGGGTTCGCATAACAATAAACGAGATATGGTGACGCCACCCAAAAACATAGGCGAGGGGCGTTCGAATCCTCCTCGCCCAGCTCACGGCGACAGGAGGCGCTTCGGTCAATAACCCTGTCTTTACCAGAGTTGGCCAGAGTCCGCGGACCGCATCAGCGGTATCCAATTTCCAGCTCCGACGGATTTGCCAGTTCTCATGCGTAAGCCATTTAAGCCTAACGACTTTCTTCCAGCCGCAGTCCAGCCGGGAGGCAGAATTCCCACAATCCAGGCGGAGATTCAGAAGCGGGACGATTCGGCACAGACGAGTCATGACACATCCGTTTGGGAGACCCCTTGGTCCTCCGCCGGCGAAGCGGAGCCCGGGTGGTGGAAGGCCTTCACGCTTGACAAGGACGTGAGGGCAACGCGCACCCCTGATCGCTTTATCAAAAAGCAGCCGGAGACCAACGTAGTGGCCCACCCGGCGAGTGAGGCCATGGATGTTGCCCGTCTTGCTCGTGCCGCCGACCGGTCCTGCGCAGAGGCCATTCGCCGGCGCCTGGAACGGCTGCGGAGTGCCGTCGAGCCCGACTCACCCATTCCTTCTACATCTCAGTCGGAGGCGGAGTGTTTGCC
Organism: Microvirga medicaginis; assembly: GCF_052658925.1. Lineage (NCBI taxonomy): Bacteria > Pseudomonadati > Pseudomonadota > Alphaproteobacteria > Hyphomicrobiales > Methylobacteriaceae > Microvirga > Microvirga medicaginis. The sequence goes on from NZ_JBQWEL010000051.1 coordinate 907, forward strand.
GGTTGCGGCACCTCCATGTGCAGGCACTGGAATGGCGGGGATAAAGAAGCCTGCTTCGGCTCCCGCCGCGATCGAGGAAGCGGGGGCCGTCGCCATATCATCTGTCGCCGATGCGGCAGATCTGACCGAAAGTCCGAAAACAAGTCCGGATGCTGTTGGCGGCGAGAGCGTCGAATCCGCGACGGATGGTTCTGGAGCCCAAGAGGCCGTTCCGGAGCGCCGGGCCGAGCTGTTGCTGCCTGTTCCCGTGGAAACCGCAAAGCCGGTCTTTTCTGCATTCGCGTTCCAGTCGGGCCTCTACCGCTTCGCAGTAATCTTGAAACCCGACTTGTCGATTGACCTTTCAGTACAGGATGCAGTTCCTTTCGACAGCGTCACTGTCGTGGAGGAGGTCGAGCGCCCTCAAATTTTTCAGGCTCCAGAGAGTGTGTCCGAATCGGTTGAACCTGCGGAAGTGACCACTCCTGAAATGACGGAGGTCGCATCCGAGCAGATCCCTGAGGAGCTTGATTCAGGTTATCTCGCCCTGTACGGGGAAGACATTGCATCAGCTTCAGTATCGATGAAGGTTGCGGGAGAGGCGGAGAATTCATCCCCCGCATCGGCAGACGTCAGCCCTGTTGCTTCCGACGTCTCCGTTTCGCCTGCACATGCCTCGATGGCGCAGGTCATCAACTTCCCCGCGCCGGATCGTGCAAGGAACTCAGGTTACGAACTCCCTGATGTTGAATTGCTGGCTGAGCCTCCCGAGAGCGAGGGGCCTGTCCTCACCGAAGATATCCTTGAGGAGAGAGCGGGCAGGGTTGAAAAGGTCATCCGTGACTTCGGTGTTAAGGGTGAAGTCATTCATGTTCATCCGGGCCCGGTGGTTACTCTTTACGAGCTTGAGCCCGCTCCGGGGGTCAAATCCTCGCGTGTTATCGCACTCTCCGAAGATATCGCGCGCTCGATGAGCGCCGTCTCCGCCCGTGTCGCGGTTGTCCCAGGCCGCAATGCGATCGGCATCGAACTGCCGAACGATAGCCGTGAAACCGTGTATCTTCGCGAGATGCTTGAGACGGCGGATTTCAAGGCGTCGACGCAAAAACTCCCGCTCTGCCTCGGCAAGACCATCGGCGGCGAGCCGGTGATCGCCGATCTCGCCCGCATGCCGCACCTGCTGGTGGCCGGCACCACCGGCTCGGGCAAGTCGGTGGCGATCAACACCATGATCCTGTCGCTGCTCTACCGATTCACGCCGGAGCAGTGCCGCCTGATCATGGTCGACCCGAAGATGCTCGAGCTCTCGGTCTATGACGGCATCCCGCACCTGCTCACCCCGGTGGTGACCGACCCGAAGAAGGCGATCATTGCCTTGCGCTGGGCGGTTCGTGAGATGGAGGACCGGTATAAAAAGATGGCAAGACTCGGTGTGCGCAACATCGACGGCTTCAATGCCCGCGTCTCCGAGGCCAAGGCGAGGGGAGAGGTCATTACGCGAACCATCGAGACGGGCTTCGACAAGGAAACCGGAAAGGCTGTTTACGAGGAGGTCACGATCGACCTTACTCCTCTGCCCTACATCGTGGTGATCGTCGACGAGATGGCCGACCTGATGATGGTGGCCGGCAAGGAGATCGAGGGC
>NZ_JBQWEL010000052.1:0-2056 GCF_052658925.1 Microvirga medicaginis
ACGGTGCGCCCGCACTCATCCTTGGGCTACCGGCCGCCTGCACCAGAGGTCTTGGTCTCTGCTTCCAAGCTGGCGCCGCAGCCAACGCTGAATTAACATCACACACGGATCACCCACATGGGGCAGGCCAGTGTGTTCGGGTGGAAGTGAAGCGTCGGCTCCCAATTGATATTCATAATCCCTCGCAGCGGTATCCAGAAGGTCGGCATGAACAGCACTAAGCAATGAGCCGAATGAGGCGACTTCGGGGCGGATTACAAATCCCGATAGCCCCGCCGCCACTTGGCCAGTGTGCTAGTCGCCGCTGGAACGCTCGCAGCCCCAAAGCAAAACGAGGCGGTACATCCGCGCCTCGCCTGCCTTTTGGGAGAGTGCTGATCTCTGAGCCGCATCGATCAGCCAGAGCATGTTGACCGCCGCATGGTTAATGAGCCTTTAATGAAAAACCCCGCCCGACTGAGCATCGAGCGGGGTTTTGTGTAAGGGGCCTGATACACAACGCGGCCTGCTGGCTTTGTATTCGTGCAGGGTTAAGCAACGGTGACCGTTTCCCTGATCGTGCTTACCGGCATTACACAACCGTTATGCGCGAGGCTGAAAGGGACAGGGTGCCGGAGATACAGTATGATGCTGTGGCTGGGCGGGGAACCTGCACGGGAGGTCATCATGCCAGCCGCGACGTCCTACACCTTCTACGGGGTCGTTGAGGATCCGTTCGTCAATGACTTCATCACGGTGGACCCGGGCGCGTTCGGCTACACGGCCGGTCAGAAGATCACCGGAAGCCTGACACTCTCTGGCGCTGCCGCGGCGCTCTGGGCAAGCCTACCGGAGGCGGAGCGCATCCTGTCGCTGCGGACTTCTCAAACATCGGGTTCTTCGTCGAGCAGGCGGCCACTGGAAACTGGACGCAGGCTGACTTCACCACGCCGCTGACACTGGTATCGAGCGATGACCAGCGGCCGCTCGACCAACTCCGCGCCACCCTCTTCCATTCCGATGAGCCGGACGGGCCGACGCTGCGTCTGGACCAGACGGAATATGGCGGAGCGCTGCTGACCAATGACGATGATCGCTCGGCATTCGTCTACGGCGCCTGGGTTCCGGCAGGCGTGACCCCAAACCTCGTCTATGGCACCGCTGACGAGGACAGACTGGTGTTGCGTAGCGAGTTAACGCTGGCCTGGGGTGGGTTGGGCGAGGACGTTATCCGCGTGAGAAGCGGCGAGGCATTCGTGTGGGGGCAGCAGGGCGATGATCGCCTCGTTGGTAACCGCGGTCGTGACATGCTGTTTGGCGATGTTGGTGACGACACGATCAGCGGCGCACGTGGGGCCGACTTCCTGAGCGGCGACATTGGGGATGACACCATCAGCGGCGGCGCAGGTGATGACCGGGTGGACGGCGGCCCTGGCAACGATCTGATCAGAGGTGATCGCGGCAATGACATCCTGGATGCCGGGGGCGGAGTGGACAAGATCCTCGGCGGCTCCGGGGATGATGTGATTGTCTCCGGGACAGGGCAGTTCGACGAGAACTTCGAGTTGGAGCGTTCGATCAGCGATGGCGGCTCGGGCGATGACGTCATCTATGCCACCTTCGACGCCATCCTGACTGGTGGGTCGGGGGCCGATCTCTTCGTGTTGGGCAACCCGTTCGGCACGCTGGACAACTTGGGTGGGCTGACCGTGACTGATTTCCGGCCCGGGGTCGACGACCTGGTAATCTATGCCGGCGAACCCGGCCAGTACGACACGTTTGAGGAGATCATGGGGTTGTGTCGCAAATTTGGAGAGGAGACGCGAAAGGTCCAGTCGCACGGTGGAGCGTTCAGGCGGCAAGCAACTCAAACTGCTCGGCAAGTGATGGCTGCGGATTGCGGGTATACTTCCCTTGCTGTTTGCGCATCATGTGAACCATCTCAATCCCGCCCAAGATCACGCGAGCACTCTTCGTTGACTTGAACCCGAGCATCGGACGAATGCGCCTCTTGATAGCACGGTGATCCTGCTCAATCCGATTGTTGAGGTAGGCGCTTTGGCGGATGCGAATGGGT
>NZ_JBQWEL010000053.1:0-1753 GCF_052658925.1 Microvirga medicaginis
GTAGAGGGGCCTCGACGACGCTCGCGCATTCCTGCAGCGCCCGCGTTGCACACGCCAGGGGGCGTAATCGATTCTGAACAGGACCTCGGAAGCTCCCCCTTGTGTTTTGCCCCTGCAGCAGTTTTGAGAACGCCTGCCGAACACCCATGGGGCTTTTTTCCCGAAACCTTCTGTTCACCCGTCCCATGGATCCACTAAATTCTGAACTCTGAAACCTTGGGCTTGCGTAGGGGTTCTCAAATCGCTAGAGAAACCAAGCCATTGAGAGAGATACGGGGTGTAGCGCAGTCTGGTAGCGCATCTGCTTTGGGAGCAGAGGGTCGCGGGTTCAAATCCTGCCGCCCCGACCATCCTCACCGGCAAGAGTCTTGGAGAGAGTGCAAAAAACCAATGCCCGCCCGGATTTACAAGCCCGCCAAGTCCGCTACGCAGTCCGGCATGGCCCGGACCAAGCAATGGCTTCTCGTCTTCGAGCAGGACAAGCCCCGCGAGATCGAGCCCCTGATGGGCTGGACCAGCTCGGGCGATACCCGTCAGCAGCTCCGCCTCTGGTTTGACACCAAGGAAGAGGCCATTGCCTATGCCGAGCGCGAAGGCATCGCCTATCGGGTCGAGGAGCCGCACGAGATCAAGCGGCGCGCTATGTCCTATTCCGACAATTTCAAGTTCAATCGCGTCGGCCCCTGGACCCACTAAAGGTCCAGGCCTGCGGCTCGACGGCCCCTTAGCTCAGCTGGATAGAGCAACTGCCTTCTAAGCAGTAGGTCGCAGGTTCGAGCCCTGCAGGGGTCGCCATATCTTGCTATTTAGCAATGCCTATCTGAACTGCCGTACAGAAAGGAGGCGGGCCTTACAGCCCGCCTCCGTAACTGCCGACATTTTTGCAATTTAGAGCAGGAAATCACCACTCGTTAGCTTCAGGCCTGTGCCGATGAGGGTGATGGAGAAGTCTGCGCCGCCGGATCCGTTGGTATCGGCCGACACGATCGTATTCCCATTCGATTCCTGCCAGACGACCGTATAGGCGGCGATCGATCCATTGCCGCCAAACGTCAGGATCCCTGGTATGAGCGCCGACAGATCGATCACGTCCGCGCCGTTGCCGAAATCATGGATCGTATCGCCACCGACGTCGCCTGTATTGAACTGGAAGGTGTCGCCGCCGGATCCGCCCCAGAGGTGATCCACACCACCACCCCCGTCAATGGAGTCGTTCCCCGACCCTCCATAGATGATATCGTTCTGGGCATTTCCCTTCAACGTATCATTGCCCGCGCGCCCATAGATGGTGTCGGCGCCGTTGAGGCCGTTGATGGAGTCGTTTCCGGTTCCTCCAGCAAGTGTATCGTTGCCAGACGACCCCCTCGTGTCGACAGTGTGCGTGTTCCCGTTAATGTCCTTGTCGTCGTAGTCGTGACTTGTGTCCTCGATCCGCACCTCATCGACTGGAAGGATGTCAAGCGAGGCTGAGCCAGCCACAGTGTCGTGACCGTCTGTTACCGTATACGAAAACGAGACTGTCGTATCGTCGTCCAAAGCCGGCGTGTAAGTCCAAGTGCCATCATTGTTGTCGACCAGTGTGCCCGAACCAGACGAGATTGCCAGATTGGTTGCCGTTAGGCTGTCGTGCTCTGGGTCAGATGCATTGGCGAGAAGCTCTGCCTGGGTGATCACGCGCGCACCGCTATCTTCCTCGATCGAAGTCAGCGCTACGGGCGATGTAATCGGCTGGTCGTTGACCGGGGTGACGGTG
>NZ_JBQWEL010000054.1:0-1661 GCF_052658925.1 Microvirga medicaginis
AGTTCAGGCAGGATCTGGAAGAGGTCGCCGACGAGGCCGTAATCGGCGACCTGGAAGATCGGCGCCTCCTCGTCCTTGTTGATCGCCACGATCACCTTGGAATCCTTCATCCCGGCCAGATGCTGGATCGCCCCGGAGATGCCGACCGCGATGTAGAGATCGGGCGCCACCACCTTGCCGGTCTGGCCGACCTGCCAGTCGTTCGGCGCATAGCCCGCATCCACCGCCGCGCGCGAGGCGCCCATCGCCGCGCCGAGCCGGTCGGCGATCGGCTCGATATAGGTCTTGAAGTTCTCCGCCGAGCCGAGCGAGCGCCCGCCCGAGATGATGATCCGGGCCGAGGTGAGTTCCGGCCGGTCACTTTGCGCGATCTCCTCGCCCTTGAAGCGCGACAGCTGCGGATCGGCGGCGGCAGTCACCGTCTCGATCGGGGCGGCGCCGCCCTCGCCCGCCGCCGCGAAGGCAGCCGTGCGCACCGTGATCACCGTCTTCGGATCCGTCGCCTGCACCGTCTGGATGGCGTTGCCGGCATAGATCGGCCGCTCGAAGGTGTCGGGCGCCACCACCTTGGTGATGTCGGAGACCTGCATCACGTCGAGCAGCGCCGCCACCCGCGGCATCACGTTCTTGCCGGTCGAGGTCGAGGGCGCCACCAGCGCGTCATACGCACCGGCGAGCGCCACGATCAGCGCCGCGGTCGGCTCGGCGAGCCGATGCTCGTAAGCGGGAGCGTCGGCCAGCAGCACCTTCTCCACGCCTGCGAGCTTGGCCGCGGCCTCAGCTACAGGGCGAGCATGGGTGCCGGCCACCAGCACATGCACCGGCGCGCCCAGCGCCGTGGCGGCCGAGAGCGCCTTGTGGGTCGCGTCCTTGAGGTGAGCGTTGTCGTGCTCGGCAATCAGCAACGTGGTCATGGTTGGTCTTCTCCCTTAGAGCACGCCGGCTTCGGTCTTCAGCTTCGAAACGAGTTCGGCCACCGAGCCGACCTTGACGCCGGCCTTGCGCCCGCCCGGCTCGGCGGTCTTGAGCACCTTCAGGCGCGGCGCCACATCGACGCCGAGCGCCTCCGGGCTGGTCTCGTCGAGCGGCTTCTTCTTGGCCTTCATGATGTTGGGCAGGCTGGCATAGCGCGGCTCGTTGAGGCGCAGGTCCGTGGTGACGATGGCGGGCAGCGTCAGCCCCACCGTCTGCAGGCCGCCGTCGACCTCGCGGGTGACGTCGACCGCGCCTTCGCCGACATTGACCTTGAAGGCAAACGTGCCCTGCGGCCAGCCCAAGAGGGCTGCGAGCATCTGGCCGGTCTGGTTGGCATCGTCATCGATGGCCTGCTTGCCCATGATCACGAGATCGGGCTGTTCCTGTTCGATCACGCCCTTCAGGATCTTGGCGACGGCGAGCGGCTCGACGGTGGCGTCGGTCTTGACCAGGAGGCCGCGGTCGGCACCCATGGCGAGCGCGGTGCGCAGCGTCTCGGCCGCCTGGGCCGGGCCGATCGAGACGGCGACGATCTCGCTCGCCTTGCCCTGCTCTTTCAGGCGCACGGCCTCTTCCACCGCGATCTCGTCGAACGGGTTCATCGCCATCTTCACGTTGGAAAGCTCCACCCCCGACCCGTCCGGCTTCACCCGGATCTTCACGTTGAAATCAACCACTCGCTTCAC
>NZ_JBQWEL010000055.1:0-1552 GCF_052658925.1 Microvirga medicaginis
GATTTCGTTGAAAAAGTCCTCGTGATCGGCGGCGGATCGTGATTCCCTGATTGGGCATTCTCAGCAGGGAGATCGGGCCATGATGGGCGAGCGTCTCGTGATGCAGGAGAGTCTGTTCTACGAGTTCCGGCTTGAGGATCACGTTCCCTGCGATCACCTGCTGAGGCGCATCGACCGCTTCGTCGACTGCTCGGGGCTGCGCCAGCGTCTGGCTGCCTACTACAGTGCCACTGGCCGCCCCTCCGTTGATCCCGAGCTGATGATCCGCATGCTGATCGTCGGCTACTGCCTCGGCATCCGCTCTGAGCGGCGGCTGTGTGAGGAAGTGCATCTGAACCTGGCTTACCGCTGGTTCTGCCGCCTCGGGCTGGAGGGCAAGGTGCCCGACCACTCCACCTTCTCCAAGAACCGGCACGGGCGCTTTCGCGAGTCTGACCTGTTCCGTCACCTGTTCGAGGCGGTGGTGCAGCGCTGCCTGGATGAGGGGCTGGTGGGTGGTGAAGGCTTTGCGGTCGATGCTAGTCTGATCCAGGCTGACGCCAACAAGCAGCGTTCCCTTCCCGGAGGTGAATGGGTCGCGCAGGATCACACGCAGGACGCTCCACGGGCCGTTCGCGAGTATCTCGCCACCCTCGACGAAGCGGCCTGGGGTGCGGCCACCGACGTTGAGCCGAAGTTCGTCTCGCCCTCTGATCCGGCAGCCCAGTGGACCGGGGCCATGCGCGGTCCGGCGTTCTTTGCCTATGCCGACAACTACCTCATCGACCTCAAGTCAGCCGTGATCGTGGACGTGGAAGCGTCCCGGGCTGTGCGCCAGGCCGAAGTGGGAGCTGCGCGGGCCATGCTCGAGCGCACGGCTGAGCGCTTTAGCCTCAAGCCCGAGCGGCTGGCGGCTGACAGTGCCTACGGCTCAGCGGAGATGCTGCACTGGCTCCTGGATTTGCAGAAGATCGAGCCGCATGTTCCGGTGATCGACAAGTCCGAGCGCCAGGACGGCACCTTCTCGCGATCTGACTTCAGCTATGATGCTGAGGCGGACACCTACACCTGTCCCGAAGGCAAGACCCTGACCACCAGTGGCCGCATCGTGAATGAAGGCACGAACAGGCTTTATCTGGGCAGCACCTTCGACTGTGGTCCGTGCCACCTCAAGGAGCGCTGCTGTCCCAAGACGCCGGCCCGCAGGATCACGCGCAGCATCCATGAGCAGGCCCGGGAAGTGGCGCGCTCCTTGAGGGGCACGCCGGCCTTCGAGCAGTCGCGGCAAGGGCGCAAACGCATCGAGATGCTGTTTGCCCATCTCAAGCGGATCCTCAAGATGGGACGCCTGCGGCTGCGGGGTCCCTGTGGGGCTCAGGACGAGTTCCTGCTGGCCGCCACCGCCCAGAACCTGAGGAAGCTTGCCAAGCTGGTTCTGCCAACGGGGCCTCATATGACCCAAGAAGCCTGAGAGGGCTCAAAGGATACACCTCACCATAGCCCTAATCTCAACAAGGCGAAGTTCGTCGCTGTCTCAGCCCATCTGGATGCCGACTTTGTCAACGCAATCGGC
>NZ_JBQWEL010000056.1:0-1484 GCF_052658925.1 Microvirga medicaginis
TGGACGTTGATGATCTCGCCCTTCACGTTGAAATCCCACAGCACGTTCTCGAGCGCCGCGGCATTCTCCTGCAGCACCTCTGGCGGCACCTCCACGCTGTTGGAATCATGCGGCTCCGCGAGCAGATCGAGATCGGGAAGTTCGAAGTCGAATGACGCCGCTGCCGGAACGGAGGCATGCACCTTTCCAAAGCTGTCATTGGCCGGAACAGGGGGCGTGCGCACAACTGCTGCACGTGTCACAGGCTTCACGATGGGAGCAGGAACCGGCATCTCCTCCACATCCTCATCCGCAATGATTTCAACTTCTGCAGAAAAATCCTCGGCCTCGTCTTCCCATGGCGGTGTCTCGTTCTGCTCAGGCCTGACGCGAGCAGCAGAAACATTCATGGCCTCTCGGATCGGAGCTGCAGGCTTTCTAACAGGTCGGGCGCCGCGCTCGCGCTTCGTCACAACCGGCGCAGGTGCCTTTGTCGGCACGGCAGGGTCCAGCAGATATGTCCCCGGTTGCCAGAGGAATGAATAGGATTGCCGAACTGTCGGCAGTTCGAAGCCCATGGACGCATGCGGCGTCGTTGCCGCTTGCTGCACAGGCGGTACGCCCGCCTGTGCAGGCTCCGGCGCACGTTTTGCGACCACGGGAGCAGCTTTTGGTGCAGGCGCGCTCACCGGATCCGTCGCCGCACTCTTTTCTGGAGCGGCAGCATGTCTCAAGCGCGCTGAAGCCTGTGGCGTAATGCGGGTTGGTGTCCGCGAGTAGTGAACGCCGGGTGCGCTCTGCGCCTGATGGCCCGGGCTCCCGTTGGTCCGAACCTGAGGAGTGACCATCGGGTTGGGTGTCCTAGGAGGCTCAGGCGCTTTCTGAATGGCCGGTTGCACGGACTGCGCACTCTCGACAGCCGGCGTCGAAGTCTGTTTCAAGCGCTCCCTCAAAACACGATCGGGCGTCCGTGTGTAGCGCACCTCGGAAGATGTCGGAGGAGTGGGACGCGCGAACTGGTTCCGGGCACCTTGAACAGATGCGCCGCTCGCCGCTCCTCTGGAGCCGGAGGTCTGATCGCTTTCTGGAAGAGAAGAATCGTGGCCGAGATCGGCAGGTGAGGAGGGCCGGCGAATGAAATGCATTGTCATTATGGGTTTGGGGCCGAGACGTTCAGCCCGAGAGGGTTCGTTCCCCTGCAGTTACACCCCTGAAAGGTAAAAAGAGGATTAGGAGCCGGGAGGTCGTCCCCGCTCATCACCCCTCCCCTTCACATGGGCTCTGAGCATCCCCATATAGGCTGCAGGGGACGCCTCCGGACGGCTGTTTGAGCCTCCACATTTCCCTTGCATAAAAGCGCGAATCGCTTATATCGGCGCAACCCGGCGCGGCCACCCTGTGGCTTCGCGCCTTTCCCCGGATAAAACGGCGGACTGATCAGGCAGCAATGCATGAGCAGACACGTGCGTCCGGAGGCAGAGATTAAAGACTTTATCTCTGAGATT
>NZ_JBQWEL010000057.1:0-1223 GCF_052658925.1 Microvirga medicaginis
CTGAGATGCGAGAGGCTTACATCTGCGCTTATGTTCGCACGCCGATTGGCCGCTACGGCGGTTCCCTGTCGAGCGTGCGGACGGACGATCTCGCCGCCGTTCCTCTCAAGGCCCTGATGCAGCGCCACGCGGCCATCGACTTCGCGGCCGTCGATGACGTGATCTTCGGCTGCGCCAACCAGGCCGGCGAGGACAACCGCAACGTCGCCCGCATGGCGCTGCTGCTGGCCGGACTGCCCGGTTCCGTGCCCGGCACCACGATCAACCGCCTCTGCGGCTCGGGCATGGACGCGGTGATCACCGCCGCGCGGGCGATCAAGGCCGGCGAGGCGGAGTTGATGATCGCCGGCGGCGTCGAATCCATGTCGCGCGCCCCCTTCGTTCTGCCCAAGGCCGAGTCGGCATTCTCGCGTGCCGCCGAGATCCACGACACCACTATCGGCTGGCGCTTCATCAACCCGCTGATGAAGAGCCAATACGGCGTCGACTCGATGCCCGAGACCGGCGAGAACGTGGCCGAGGAATATCGCGTCGCGCGCGCCGATCAGGATGCTTTTGCCCTGCGCTCTCAAGCGAAGGCCGCCGCCGCGCAGGAGCGGGGACGTTTTGCGCACGAGATCGTCCCCGTCACCATCCCCAGGAAGAAGGGCGATCCGGTGGTGGTGGACCGCGACGAGCATCCGCGCGGCGACACCACCCTGGAGCAGCTCGCCAGGCTGCCGACGCCGTTCCGCCAGGACGGCACGGTCACGGCCGGCAACGCCTCGGGCGTGAACGACGGCGCGGCGGCGCTCATCATCGCCTCGGAGGAGGCGGTGCGGACATACGGGCTCGAACCCATCGCGCGCGTGGTCGGGGGAGCCGCCGCGGGGGTGCCGCCGCGCATCATGGGCATCGGCCCGGTGCCGGCCACGCGCAAGCTGTGCGCGCGGCTTGGGCTGAAGCCCACGGATTTCGATGTGGTGGAGCTGAACGAGGCGTTTGCCAGCCAGGGCATCGCGGTGCTGCGCGAGCTGGGGATTGCGGAGGAGGCGGAGCACGTCAATCCGAATGGCGGGGCGATTGCGCTCGGCCATCCGCTCGGCATGTCGGGCGCTCGCATCACCGGCACGGCGGCGCTGGAGCTGAAGTTGAGGGCCAGGAAGCGTGCGCTCGCCACCATGTGCGTCGGCGTGGGGCAGGGCATCGCGATTGCGCTTGAGGCGGTCTGATTATTGAGGAGC
>NZ_JBQWEL010000058.1:0-1096 GCF_052658925.1 Microvirga medicaginis
GTCGATGGTTGCCGGGGAGCCCTTGCGGGCCGTGTCTGGCGTCCCGGTCTGGGTCCGTGCGTCGTGGCTGTTCGGGAGGAGGGGGTGTTCGATATCTCCACCGCCTGCGCCACGATGAGCGAGCTCTCCGCAAAGGAAAATCCGGCACAGACGCTGAAAGCTGCGCAGGGCGAGAGGATTGCGTCGCTCGATGAGCTCCTGGCGAACACGCCGTCCGACACGCGCGATCCGTCGAGGCCGTGGCTGTTGGCGCCCATCGATCTTCAAGTGGTCAAGGCTGCGGGCGTGACCTTCGCCGTCTCCATGCTGGAGCGCGTCATCGAAGAGCGGGCGCGTGGCGATGCGAGTGCCGCCGCAGCCATCCGCGCGGAGGTGTTACGCCTCGTGGGTGATGATCTCAGCCGTCTGAAGCCGGGTTCGCCCGAGGCGATGGCTCTGAAAGAGGTGCTCGTCGCTCAAGGGGCATGGAGCCAATATCTCGAGGTGGGTATCGGCCCCGATGCGGAGGTCTTCACCAAGGCGCCTACTCTGTCGGCTGTCGGTGCTCTGATGGATGCGGGCCTGCATCCCAAATCCACCTGGAATAATCCCGAGCCGGAGGTGGTCGTCGTCGTGACTGCCGAGGGTCGGATCGTCGGCGCCACCCTGGGTAACGATGTGAACCTGCGCGATTTCGAAGGCCGGTCCGCATTGCTCCTTTCCAAGGCCAAAGACAACAATGCCTCCTGCGCATTAGGGCCGTTCGTGCGCTTCTTCGACGAGGGTTTTTCGCTCGATGATGTCCGCGGCACTACTGTAACATTGACGGTGGACGGTGAGGACGGGTTCAAGCTCGAAGGTTCATCATCCATCACGAAGATCAGTCGTGATCCCGAGGATCTCGTTGCACAGACGCTTGGCCCACATCATCAATACCCCGACGGCTTTGTCCTGTTCTTAGGCACCATGTTTGCGCCAACGCAGGATCGCGATGAGCCAGGCATGGGATTTACGCACAAGACAGGCGATATCGTCACCATCGCGGCTCCAAAACTTGGGAAGCTTGTGAACCGCATGAAGCCGAGCTCGGAGTGCGAGCCGTGGACATTTGGCCTTC
>NZ_JBQWEL010000059.1:0-974 GCF_052658925.1 Microvirga medicaginis
CTCTACGAGACCGGCGGCGAAATGGCGCTGCAGGAGCTGACGCGCCGTAAGCCGTTGCTGGCTAACCGCACGCCCGCCGAGGTGGAAGCGGTCATCATCGAGCTGTCCCTGGAACAGCCCGCCTTCGGTCAGATCCGGATCGCCAATGAAGTGCGCAAGCGCGGTCACTCGATCTCGCCCGCCGGCGTGCGCGGGGTCTGGCAGCGCCATGACCTCGAGACCATGAAGAAGCGGCTCAAAGCCTTAGAAGCGAAAGTGGCTCAGGAGGGTCTGGTCCTGACCGAGAGCCAGCTCGCCGCACTGGAGCAGGCCAAGACCGAGAAGGAAGCGCATGGCGAGTTCGAGAGCGAGTGCCCCGGCTATTGCGGCGGTCAGGACACCTTCTATGTCGGCAACATGAAAGGGGTCGGGCGCATCTATCAGCAGACCTTCATCGACACCTACACCAAGGTGGCGTTCGCCAAACTGTACGACCGCAAGACCCCGATCACCGCGGCCGACCTTCTCAATGACCGAGTCCTGCCGTTCTTTGATGCACACGAGGTGAAGCTGTGTCGGGTACTCACCGACCGAGGCACCGAGTACTGCGGCAATCCCGAGCACCACGAGTACGAGTTGTATCTCGCCGTCGAGGACGTGGATCATTCCCGCACCAAGACCAAGAACCCACAGACCAACGGCATCGTGGAGCGCTTCCACAAGACGGTGCTGAACGAGTTCTATCGGGTGGCCTTCCGCAAGAAGATCTACGGCTCGATTGCGGAGCTCCAGGCTGATCTCGATGCCTGGGTGAGGAGTTATAATGAGGAGCGGCTGCACCAGGGCCGGTGGTGCTTCGGCAAGACGCCGATGCAAACCTTCTTGGATGCCGTGCCGCTGGCGAAGGAGAAAATGATTGCCGCCTGATCCGGTCGGACAGGCTCGACCCGATCACTCTCTGACGCCAACTGTCCGATCAAATACCGACTACTACA
>NZ_JBQWEL010000060.1:0-923 GCF_052658925.1 Microvirga medicaginis
GCCCCGGTGAGCGTGGTGCGGCTGCCGAGCGACCTGCCCGGGCCGCTCGGCAAGCGCGGCCCGCAGCGCGTCACGGTCAATTTCGAGACCACCGAGGTCACCGGCCAGCTCGCCGACGGCACCAGCTACCAGTACTGGACCTTCAACAGCCAAGTCCCCGGCCCGTTCGTGCGCGTGCGCGTCGGCGACACCGTCGCGGTCAGCCTCACCAACAACGAGGCCAGCGCCATGATGCACAATGTCGACTTCCATGCCGTCACCGGCCCCGGCGGCGGCGCCAAGGCGACCGAGGCCGCGCCGGGCGAGACCCGCGGCTTCGAGTTCAAGGCGCTCAACCCGGGCCTGTACGTCTATCACTGCGCCACCCCGACCGTGGCCCAGCACATCGCCAACGGCATGTACGGCCTGATCCTGGTCGAGCCGGAGGAGGGCCTGGCCCCGGTCGACCACGAGTTCTACGTCATGCAGGGCGAGCTCTACACCGCGCAGGCGCACGGCACCAAGGGCCACCTCGACGAGAGCTACGACAAGCTCATCCGCGAGCAGCCGGAATACTTCATCTTCAACGGCAGCGCCGATGCGCTCAAGCAGAACCCGCTCAAGGCCCGGGTCGGCGAGACGGTGCGGATCTTCTTTGGCGTCGGCGGGCCGAACTTCACCTCGTCGTTCCATGTCATCGGCGAGATCTTCGACAGGGCCTATCCGATGGCCGCCTTGAGCAGCCCGCTCAAGGACGTGCAGACCATCACCACGCCGCCGGGCGGGGCGAGCGTGGTCGAGTTCAAGCTCGAGGTGCCGGGCAATTACGTGCTGGTCGACCATGCCCTGAGCCGGGTCGAGCGCGGCCTGGCCGGGATCCTGCAGGTCGAAGGACCGGCCAATCCGGCACTGTTCAAGGACCACAACCCGCAGCGCTCCGCCCA
>NZ_JBQWEL010000061.1:0-849 GCF_052658925.1 Microvirga medicaginis
CCCCCGCTTTTTGCGATGAAAGCCGCAACGCGGCGGACGGTCTCAGGACGGTGCATTAGCTTGCCGATGCTATGGATTTCAGCGGCAAGACCTGCCGGGTTGAGAGAAGCCGCAAGATGGATGCAATTCTTAGCCTCACGCAGCGCTTCGGGCGACAATTTGGCGATCCGCTCGACAATTGCGCCTGCAGTTGCCCCGAAATTAGCCGCCGGGAAGGCCCATTGGACAAGGCCAAGGGCTTGCGCCTCGAGCCCGCTCACGACCTCGCCTGAAAGAATAAGCCGCGATGCGATGCCGACACCGCACAGAGCAGTCAATCGCTGCGTTCCTCCCGCTCCAGGAATCAGGCCCACATTGGCCTCGGGCAGCCCCAGCTTTGCATCGTGGGTGGCAATCCGCAGATCGCAGGAAAGCGCAAGTTCAAGCCCGCCACCGAGAGCATGCCCCTCGATCTCCGCCACCGTCACGACCGGCATCGCAACGATACGGGCGAATACCATATGGAAACGGCGGACGCTGGCCACCATTTCAGCCGGACCCTCTTTCGTCCCGAGGCGCCCCGCAATCATGCGTAGATCCGCCCCGGCACAGAAGACTTTCTGGTCGCTCCTGATTCGCAGCACCGCAATCGCATCGTTTCGTTCGATCTCTTTCAGAGCTGCTTCGACGGCATCCAGGAGCGCGTCGTCAATGGCATTGACCGGGGCCCGCGCAAGAGTCAGCACGGCCACAGCTCCATCGATGGCGAGGTATGCGGGCTTCGTCACAAGATCAGTCGGATGCTTGCTCATGGCACATCACATGATTTGGGGTCAGCGCGAAGTTGCAGCCGCGCCAAGAGCACCGCTT
>NZ_JBQWEL010000062.1:0-821 GCF_052658925.1 Microvirga medicaginis
TCGATCAGGGCGATGAGATGGTTCACCTCCTCCGGGCGGTCGTTGCCGATGTTGTAGACCCGGTGCGGCGCGGCACTCGTGGCCGGGTCGGGATGTTCCGCATCCCAGCCCGGATTGGCGGCCGGCGCCTTCTCCACCAGCCGCACGATGCCCTCGACGATGTCGTCGACATAGGTGAAGTCGCGCCAGACCTTGCCGGCATTGGCCACCTCGATCGGCCGGCCCTCGGCAATGGCCTGGGTGAACTTGTAGACCGCCATGTCCGGCCGGCCCCAGGGGCCGTAGACGGTGAAGAAGCGCAGGCCCGTGCCCGGCAGGCCGAAGAGGGCGGCATAGGCATGCGCCATCATCTCGTTGGCCTTCTTGGTCGCGGCATAGAGGCTGATCGGGTGCTCGGTGCCGTCATGCTCGGAAAACGGCAGCTTGCGGTTGGCGCCGTAGACCGAGCTCGACGAGGCATAGACGAGGTGCCGGATCTGGGCCTGGCGGCAGGCCTCGAGCAGGGTCATGAAGCCCATCAGATTGGACGCGGCATAGGGCTGCGGGTCGACGAAGCGCACGCCGGGCTGGGCGGCGAGATGGATCACGCGCTCGAACCGGTGGCGCCCGAAGAGATCGCGCGTGGCCTGCGGGTCGGCAAGGTCGAGGCGCTCGCCCACGAAGCTGTTGCGCGGCGTGAGGCGGGCGAAACGGGCTTCTTTGAGGGCAACATCGTAATAGGGCGTGAAGCTGTCCACCCCCACCACCTGATAACCCAGCGCCAACAGCCGCTCGCATACATGATAGCCAATGAAACCGGCCGCTCCGGTCACCAGAATGGG
>NZ_JBQWEL010000063.1:0-800 GCF_052658925.1 Microvirga medicaginis
AAAAAGGCCCGGGTTTTCCCGGGCCTTTTCTGTCGCGGAAGCGACGGATCTTAGTACGTGCTGAACTTGTAGTTCAGCTTGGCCCGGGCAACGAAGAAGTCGGAATCGTTGTCCCGGTCGGCGCCAGCCACCTCGACCGCCTGACGATCAGCCCCGGCCGTCGGGATCGAGCTGCCGACGAAGGTGCTGTCGTTGTCGCCATCGAGGTTGACCCACAGGCCTTCGATGCCAGCCGTCAGGTTGTTGGTGAAGGCGTACTCGACGCCGGCACCCAGAACCCAGCCGGTGCGCACGTCGTCCTCGTTGTCGAAGAAGTCGTTGTCATCGTCGGCGCCGCCGTAGGCGAAACCGCCGGTGGCGTAGATGAGGGCGCGGTCGAAGGCGACACCGGCGCGGGCCCGCACCGTGCCGAACCAGTCAACGCCGCCGGCCGCTCCGGCCGGCTCGAAGTCGTAGGCGTTCCAGGCCGCCGGGAAGGTGGCGCTGCCGTTGCTGCCGCCGAGATCCGCCCACTGCAGGTCGGCCTCCAGACCAACCACGAAGGAGCCGATCTGGTAGTTGTAGCCGATCTGGCCGCCGCCGACGAAGCCGTCGCCGTCGTCATCGCTGAACGTAATCGTGCCCGCAGGCGAGCCCGCGCCCACGGCACCGGCCGGCACCGCAACCGAGGTGAGGTCGTCGTTGTTGTTCCAGCCATAGCCGGCGTTCACACCGACGTAGAAGCCGGTCCAAGTGAAGATCGGGGCAGCTGCCACGATCGGAGCCGGAGGAGCAGCGCGGGCAGGAAGGTCCGCAGCGGA
>NZ_JBQWEL010000064.1:0-769 GCF_052658925.1 Microvirga medicaginis
ACCCTCGATCTCCTTGCCGGCCACCATCATCAGGTCGGCCATCTCGTCGACGATCACCACGATGTAGGGCAACGGCTCGAGGTCCATCACCTCGTCCTCGTAGATCGCCTCGCCGGTCTCGCGGTCGAAGCCGGTCTGGACCGTGCGGGTGAGGGTCTCGCCTTTCGCCGTGGCCTCGGAGACGCGGGCATTGAAGCCGTCGATGTTGCGCACGCCCAGCTTCGACATCTTGCGGTAGCGGTCCTCCATCTCGCGCACCGCCCATTTGAGCGCGATCACCGCCTTCTTCGGGTCGGTCACCACCGGCGTGAGCAGATGCGGGATGCCGTCATAGACCGAGAGCTCGAGCATCTTCGGGTCGACCATGATCAGGCGGCACTCGGACGGGGCGAGCCGGTAGACCAGGGAGAGGATCATGGTGTTGATCGCCACCGACTTGCCCGAGCCGGTGGTGCCGGCGACCAGCAGGTGCGGCATGCGGGCGAGATCGGCGATCACCGGCTCGCCGCCGATGGTCTTGCCGAGGCAGAGCGCGAGCTTCTGCTTGGTGGTCTCGAAGTCGGCGGAGGCCAGGAGCTCGCGCAAGTACACGGTCTCGCGCTTGTGGTTGGGCAGCTCGATGCCGATGGCGTTGCGGCCCTGGACCACGGCAACACGGGCCGAGACCGCGCTCATCGAGCGCGCGATGTCGTCGGCCAGCGAGATCACCCGCGACGACTTCGTCCCCGGCGCCGGCTCCAATTCGTAAAGCGTCACAACAGGACCGGGA
>NZ_JBQWEL010000065.1:0-765 GCF_052658925.1 Microvirga medicaginis
GCCACGGCGGATTTCGCCCGTCTGGACGAGCCCGACGCCATTCTGATCTGCGTGCCGACCCCGCTCACCAAGCACCGCGAGCCGGACCTGTCCTATGTCGAGAACACGGCCCGCGCCATCGCGCCGCGCCTGCGCAAAGGTCAGCTGATCGTTCTCGAATCCACCACCTATCCGGGCACCACGGACGAGGTGCTCAAGCCCATTTTCGAGGCCACCGGCCTGCAGAGCGGGCGCGACTTCTTCCTGGCCTTCTCGCCGGAGCGCGAGGATCCCGGCAACCCGGATTTCGGCACCTCGACGATCCCGAAGGTGGTGGGCGGGGACGGCTCCGATGCGCTGGCCCTGGCCGATGCGCTCTACAGCCAGCTCGTGGTGAAGACGGTGCCGGTCTCCTCGGCGGCCACGGCCGAGGCGGTGAAGCTGACGGAAAACATCTTCCGGGCGGTCAACATCGCTCTCGTGAACGAGCTCAAGGTGGTCTATGCCGCCATGGGCATCGATGTCTGGGAGGTGATCGACGCCGCCAAGACCAAGCCCTTCGGCTTCATGCCGTTCTATCCGGGGCCAGGCCTCGGCGGGCACTGCATTCCCATCGACCCGTTCTATCTCACCTGGAAGGCGCGCGAATACGATATCGCAACCCGCTTCATCGAGCTGGCGGGCCAGATCAACACCCACATGCCCTATTACGTGGTGAACAAGCTCACGGAAGCCGTCGACCGGAGCGGCAAAGCCTTCACGGGGTCCAAGATCCTGATGCTTGGC
>NZ_JBQWEL010000066.1:0-687 GCF_052658925.1 Microvirga medicaginis
CGCCGAGATGTCGATCGCCGCCACGTCGGCGAGCAGACCGCCGGTGCCGGCAGCGGCGTCCTTGAACAGCTGCGTCTTGGAGGTGTCGATGGCCAGCGTGCCGACCTTGTTGTTCACGCCGTCATAGGACGAGACCAGGTTGACCAGGGTGGCATTGCCCGACAGCCAGTTCTGGCCGTTGAACGAAGCCGAGCCGGCGGAGCTCTTCATGCCCTCGATGTTGGCATCGAACTCGGTCTGGATCTTCTGCAGATCGGCACCCGGCTGCGAGGCAGCCACGAGACCGGCCTTCATCTTGTTGAGGTAGGTCAGGGTCTTGTCCATCGCCGACGAGAAGGTGTTGATCATCGCCTTGGACTGGCCGATCGAGTCCCTCACGGCACTGAGAGCGCCGTTGTCGGACTTCATGCCGGTGGCGATCGACCAGTACGAGGCGTTGTGCGACGCCTCGGCCACGCGCAGACCCGTGGAGATCTGGCCCTGGTTCTTGCTCATGGCGTTCTGCGTGGCTTTGAGGGCCTGCAGGGCGGTCATGGCGGACAGGTTGGTATTGATTGAAGACATGTGCTTCTTCCTTGAAGGATGGGAGTGTTCAGGGAATGCCGGAATTGAACCGGCCCAGCGGAGGGGCATCATGCCTCGAGCAAAGCTCGATCCGCTGTTCACATGACATCCGGGCTTGACCGG
>NZ_JBQWEL010000067.1:0-627 GCF_052658925.1 Microvirga medicaginis
GTGTCGCGGGGCGCAGACATCATCCGGGTGCACGACGTGAGGGCTCACGTCGAAGCGTGCCGGGTTGCGGATATTCTGCTGAGAGGCCAACCTTGACCGATACGATCATCCTCTCCCGGCTGGCGCTCTATGCCCACCATGGCGTTCACGCCGAGGAGGCGCGCCTGGGGCAGCGCTTTTACGTGAGCCTCACCTGCGCTCTCGATCTCAGGCCCGCCGGGCAGGTGGACGACTATCACCAGTCCGTCTGCTACGCGAGCCTTGCCAAGCTGGCCTATGAGGTCGGCACCACGCGCCGCTTCCACACCATCGAGGGCCTAGCGGAAGCCATTGCCGCAGGCGTGCTGGAACGGTTTCCACGGATTACGTCCCTGACGGTACGGGTCGAGAAGCCTGAGGCGCCGGTTCCGTTCATCCTCGACAGCGTTGCGGTCGAGATC
Organism: Microvirga medicaginis; assembly: GCF_052658925.1. Lineage (NCBI taxonomy): Bacteria > Pseudomonadati > Pseudomonadota > Alphaproteobacteria > Hyphomicrobiales > Methylobacteriaceae > Microvirga > Microvirga medicaginis. Next base: position 441 of record NZ_JBQWEL010000067.1, read on the forward strand.
CGGCGCTCGCGCGATGGCTAAGGTGGCGCTCAGCCTCGGCAGCAACTTGGGCGACAAGCGCGGCAACATTGCCAGGGCTCTTTCTGCCCTTGATCGGGGCGGAGCACGGATTGTGGCCCGCTCAGCCGACTTTCGCACCGAGCCGTGGGGGCCTGTTGCCCAGGACTGGTTTGTGAATGCCTGTGCC
>NZ_JBQWEL010000068.1:0-610 GCF_052658925.1 Microvirga medicaginis
CGAGCCGTGTGAAGATTGCGGAATGCTGCGCCAAGCTGCTGGGGCATGACATTCCCGGCTTCGTCAACTTCGACGTCTCGGCCGATCTCGAGAGCGCCGCCGGGCGCAGCTGGCTGCGGCTGCTCAACTATGCCGAGGCCGAACTGGCCGACCCACACGCCTTCATCCGGTATTCGCCGGTGGCCTGGCGGCAGTTCGAGCAGCAGCTGCTCACCGGCTTTCTCCTGTCCCACCGCCATGACTACTCGCAGGCCCTGCTGGCGCCGCAGGCGGCGGCCGTGCCGTTCTATGTCCGGCGGGCGGAGGCCTTCATCGAGGCGCATTTTGCCGAGCCTCTGTCGCTGGCCGAGATGGCGGCTCAGGCCGGGGTGAGCGCGCGCAGCCTGCAGAGTGGCTTTCAGAGCTTCCGCAACCTCACGCCGATGGGGTTCCTGCGCTTCGTGCGGCTGCAGAAGGCGCATGAGGCGCTGCTGGCGGCGGATCCTGCCGGCGTGACGGTGACGCAGGTCGCCCTGGCCTGCGGCTTCACCCATCTGGGCGAGTTCGGCAGCGCCTACCGGCGGGTATTTGGCGTCCCGCCGAGCCAGACCCTGCACAGGAAACTGCGGCT
>NZ_JBQWEL010000069.1:0-607 GCF_052658925.1 Microvirga medicaginis
CTTGAAGCGCTTCATAATCCGCTCACGCCGTCGGGTGGGCTGATGGCTGTTCTCGGCGCGGTTATTCAAGCCCTTGTGCTGCCGATGGTCCACGCCCGCCATCACCGTCCTCTTGGCCGCAGCATAGCTGGCCAACTTGTCAGTGATCAGCACGCGCGGTGCCACGCCTTGCTTCTTGAGCAGCTTGCGCAGCAGCCGCTTGGCGGCCTTTGCGTTGCGGCGGCTCTGAACCAGGATGTCGAGCACGACCCCGTGCTGGTCGACGGCCCGCCACAGCCAGTGCTTCCGACCAGAAATGCTGATCACAACCTCGTCGAGATGCCATTTGTCTCCTGGTGCGGGCAGACGCCTGCGGATCTGATTGGCAAAGCTCTGGCCGAACTTCAGCGCCCATTGCCGGACAGTCTCGTGGCTGACCAGGATGCCTCGGGCGGCCAGCATCTCCTCAACCATGCGCAGGCTCAACGGAAAACGAAAGTACAACCAGACCGCATGGCTGATCACTTCAGCCGGGAAGCGATGACGGGCGTAGCGAGGATGCTGGGTCGATTTCATGCCCTCGCTTATGCCCTCATCCAGTCACTGTCGCGTTAACCTGACGGTGCCC
>NZ_JBQWEL010000070.1:0-544 GCF_052658925.1 Microvirga medicaginis
GGATCCGTCGCAAACGTTTTGTTTCAGAGTTTCAGCTACTGAGGCCTCGGTCACAGTAGTGGGGGGAAGTGGTGTTCAAGGGCAGGCATTTTGATCAATCTGTGATCCTGCTCTGCGTCCGGTGGTATCTGGCCTACAATCTCAGTCTCCGTAATCTGGAGGAGATGATGGCAGAGCGTGGTATCTCCGTCGATCACGCCACGATCCACAGGTGGGTCATCCGGTACTCGCCCGAATTGCTGGAGCGGTTCAATCGGCTCAAACGAGCAGTTTCCAGCAAATGGCATGTTGATGAAACCTATATCAAGGTCCGTGGGCAGTGGCGGTATCTCTACCGCGCCATCGACAGCAACGGTGACACGGTTGAGTTCTGGTTCAGCGAGCGGCGCAATCTCACGGCTGCCAAACAGTTCCTGCGCAAGGCTCTCAAACGGCATGGCCGTCCTGAACGGATTGTCATCGATGGCAGTCAGACTAACAAGGAGGCGATCCTGTCCTGCGATACTGCCGATCGGCTCCAGGATAGAATACGGCGTGATCTGAA
>NZ_JBQWEL010000071.1:0-532 GCF_052658925.1 Microvirga medicaginis
CGCACTTCGGCACGCTCCGCTTCTCGGACGCTCCGACCGTGAACCTGCTCGCCTACACCTTCTCGTTCGGCAACGGCTTCTCGGCCACGCTGGCGCTCGAAGAAGGCCGCTTTGACGGCATCGCCAATCCCTTCTTCGTTGGTCCTGCTGACCCGACCGCCGGTCAGCGCGTGCCCGACGTCGTCGCCAACGTGAAGTATGCTGGCACCTGGGGTTCGGCTCAGCTCTCCGGCGCTGTCCACCAGCTCCGCTCCGTGGCGCTCGTCGATGCGGCCGGCCTCGGCTTCATTCCGGACACCGAGTACGGCTTCGCCGTGTCGTTCCAGGGTAGCGTGAACCTGCCGATGCTCGCTGCTGGCGACGCTCTGTGGATTGCCGCCACCTATGCTGACGGCGCTCTCGGCTATCTCGGCTTCGGCGGTGGTGACGTTGACGATGCGATCATCGATGCCGATGGCGACATCGACACGACCCAGGGCTGGTCGGTGGCCGGTGGTCTGCGTCACTACTGGACCCCTGAGATCCGTCAGAA
>NZ_JBQWEL010000072.1:0-523 GCF_052658925.1 Microvirga medicaginis
AGCACTTCGGCACGCTCCGCTTCTCGGACGCTCCGACCGTGAACCTGCTCGCCTACACCTTCTCGTTCGGCAACGGCTTCTCGGCCACGCTGGCACTTGAAGAAGGCCGCTTTGACGGCATCAACAACGGCCTCGGCACCGACGTGACCGCCGGTCAGCGCACGCCCGACGTCGTCGCCAACGTTGCCTATTCCGGTACCTGGGGTTCAGCGATGCTCTCCGGCGCTGTCCACCAGCTCCGCAGCATTGCTCTCACGGATGGGGCCGGCGTCGGCTTCATTCCGGACACCGAGTACGGCTTCGCCGTGTCGTTCCAGGGCCACGTGAACCTGCCGATGCTCGCTGCTGGCGACGCTCTGTGGATTGCCGCCACCTATGCTGACGGCGCTCTCGGCTATCTCGGCTTCGATGGTTCCGAGGTTGACGATGCGATCATCGATGCTGATGGCGACATCGACACGACCCAGGGCTGGTCGGTGGCCGGTGGTCTGCGTCACTACTGGACCCCTGAGATCCGTCAGAG
>NZ_JBQWEL010000073.1:0-512 GCF_052658925.1 Microvirga medicaginis
GGCGCTCAAGGCCTCGCAGACCGATCTTCTCACGGGCTTGCCCAACCGCCGGCACGTTCTGGAGCAGCTCGACCAGGCGCTGGCCGAGCAGGACGCCACCGGGTCCAGCCTGTGCATTGCCGTGATCGACATCGACCGGTTCAAGGCCATCAATGACGGGCACGGGCACGATGCCGGCGACGCTGTCCTGCGCCATTTCGCGGAGATCTGCCGGGAGAGGGTGCGGGGGCAGGCGGTGCTGGGCCGGATGGGCGGCGAGGAGTTTCTCCTGCTGCTCCCGGGACTGGCGGCTCACGAGGCCTCCTGCATCGTCGCCCGGATCCGGGACGGCTTTCCCCCGGCCCGGCTGCTCGAGGACGGGCTCGACCTGCCTTACACCTTCAGCGCCGGGATTACCGAGGCTTGGGCGGGCGACGACCGGAGTTCGATCCTGCGCCGGGCCGACCGCGCCCTGTACGCCGCCAAGGGCGAGGGACGCAACTGCACCAGGATTAGCCCCGCCGCGGAATGAC
>NZ_JBQWEL010000074.1:0-493 GCF_052658925.1 Microvirga medicaginis
TGTTCTCATTTTGTTCTTGACAATTCTCCTAAGCTGGGCCATATCTGTGCGGGTCCGGTTCTTCCGAGGGACGCGCCCGAGGCGTCGGTCGTGGAGAGCGGATGCGGTTCTGAGGCGCCGGGGATCTCGCACCCCCCGGTCTCAGGGTCCCGAGCAGGGAGGAAGAGGCGCTGAGCCTGACCGGGCAGGCTGCGTCAACGCTCCCTCAGCCTCGCCAGTGCTGGAGTCAACTCCAGGGCTGCGCTCGAGCAGCGCCGTAAAGCGTCTCTGAGGGTTCGTCCCTGATGGCGCCGGAGCGTCGAGGCCAGGGCCGAAAAGCCGTGCGCGGGAGGCGGTTGGAGCTTCCCGTCCGGGCGGATCTCCCGCCCCGAACATCTTTCGCGCCCCCGCCCGGGTGCGCGAGGTTCAAACCGCGTCCCGCGCTTCCCTCGTCCGAAAACGGACAAAGCCAGGACCAGCCGGAAGCCACCTGCTCCAATCGGGCGGGAACGCC
>NZ_JBQWEL010000075.1:0-488 GCF_052658925.1 Microvirga medicaginis
CGATGCGGCCGGGCAGACGATCGACTTTCTGCTCTCACCCAGGCGGGATGCGGCTGCGGCCTGGCGCTTCTTCCGCAAGGCCTTGGGCCAGGCGCATACGGTCAATCCGCGGACCATCACGGTCGACAAGAATGCCGCTTACCCAATCGCGACGAAAGCCATGAAACGTGCGGGGGAGCTCTGGCGCTTTGCCAAACTCCGGCAGGTAAAATTTCTGAACAATATCGTCGAGCAGGATCACCGGCGCATCAAGCGGCTGGTCAGGCCTGGACTGGGGTTCAAAAACTTCCAGACTGCCTCCCAGACAATCGCTGGCTATGAGGCTATGGCGATGATCCGCAAGAGACAGGTCGCGATCGCACCAGCAAACGACATGAAGGCTCAGCGTGATTTCGTTGCTACTCTCTTCAGCGCTGCTGCCTAAACAGAGATCACGTTCGGCCGTCGTTTGACCTACGGCAGGAATTGCAACGGAACCGGTGATCGCG
>NZ_JBQWEL010000076.1:0-471 GCF_052658925.1 Microvirga medicaginis
TTAAGCTATGTGGTAGGTCCATGAGCCAACACATTCCCACGGCCATGCCACGGAACCCGCAGGACAGAGATCAGGCAGTGCAACCTCAGGTCCCGCAGAGCAGCCAGATCGTCGATCAGGTCTGGCATTCCAAAAGGCTCGATGAACTTGAGAATGCGCTAAATGTGCAGGTCTCTCCGCAGAGGTTTGTGAACGCCTCGGCCGGAGATCACGCTGAAGGAATGCTCGCTTTCCGAGGCCAAGGCCACTTCGGGATCTTCCGTACCCGGATCGGGCGTGAGATTGATATTATCTTAGAGCCTGAGGAGGGAGACAATCGGATTGCTTTCGTCATGGCTGCGTCGGGAACGGGGGAGTTCCTCTTAAACGGCAAAGAGTTTTCTCACTCGGCAGACCAGGCGGTTATCATGACATCCGGCTCGGAACGAGCATTGAGGTTTGCTCAGAGAACAGAGACGAGGGTTTTTTTAA
>NZ_JBQWEL010000077.1:0-457 GCF_052658925.1 Microvirga medicaginis
ACCATGAAGCTCGTTAAGAGCCTTCTGCTCGGATCGGTCGCGGGTCTCGCCGCCGTTGCCGGCGCTCAGGCTGCTGACCTTCCCGCAAAGAAGGCTGCTGCTGTCGAATACGTCCGCGTCTGCTCCACCTACGGCGCAGGCTTCTTCTACATCCCCGGCACGGAAACCTGCCTCCGCGTCGGCGGCCGCGTCCGCGCCGAGTACCTGTACCTCGAGCCGGAAGATCGTGACCAGGATTCGATCGGCTTCCGTGCTCGTGGCCGTCTGAACATCGATGCCCGTACCGCCACGGCCTATGGCCTGCTGCGTACGTTCATCCGCTTCGAGATGACCCGCGACACCGGCGTGTACGGCTTCTCGTCCACGACGCCTAACGTCGACCAGGCCTTCGTCCAGTTCGGCGGCCTGACCGCCGGTCGCGCCGTGTCGTTCTTCGACAACGGCGACCTGCCGACCG
>NZ_JBQWEL010000078.1:0-432 GCF_052658925.1 Microvirga medicaginis
TGTTGCACGGATCGGATTATGCCCGCATTGAACACGCCCGTAGCCCGACTTCAAGCGATGCGGACGCACTTCGGGCGTCCAAGCTCAAGCATCCTGTTCAAGGTATGAACGGCGATGGCGACCCCGGTCGCGCGGCGTTGATCCGTCCGTGAACGCAAGGCGTCTCCGATCACTCGTTTCAGCCGGCTGATGGAGGTCTCCACCAGGGCTCGTTGCGTGTACCCGGACCTCTTCTGCCAGCCCATGCGTCCATGCTCGGCAATGCTTTGGAGATGCCGGTCGCGCTGGGTCGGAGCGCGCTCTGCCATCTCGCTTGGTACCGCTGTTGATCGGGGTGGAATGATCACGTCAGCCTCAGGATGGCGCTCGGCGATGGTAGCGTAGACGCCCTCCTGATCATAGGCTCCATCGCCGGTGAGTGAGGCGAGTGGA
>NZ_JBQWEL010000079.1:0-406 GCF_052658925.1 Microvirga medicaginis
GGAAATGGGCGCCGAGCAGCTTTTGGGCCAGGGCGACATGCTCTACATGGCCGGCGGCGGCCGGATCACGCGCGTGCACGGCCCGTTCTGCTCCGACGAGGAAGTCGAGCATGTGGTGGCGCACCTGAAGCGCCAGGGCCGGCCGCAATACCTCGAGGCGGTCACCGCCGACGAGGAGGAGGCGGCGCCGGACGCGGCGGTGTTCGACCAGGGCGAGTTCGGGGCGCCGGGCGGGGATCTGTACGATCAGGCGGTGGCGGTGGTGCTGCGCGACAAGAAGGCGTCGACGAGCTACATCCAGCGCCGGCTGCAGATCGGCTACAACCGCGCCGCCTCGCTGATGGAGCGCATGGAGCAGGAGGGCATCGTCGGTCCCGCCAACCACGCCGGAAAACGCGAGATTCTG
>NZ_JBQWEL010000080.1:0-399 GCF_052658925.1 Microvirga medicaginis
CTGGCCCGGCTCCTCGTCGCCGTACTCCGCCGCGCCGCCGCCCTGGCGCCCGTCGAGGATCGTCAGCTCGCCCCGGAAGCGCTGCAGCACCACCTCGGTGGAGTACTTCTCCACCCCCTGCTGGTCGGTCCATTTGCGGGTCTGCAGCTGGCCCTCGACATAGACCTTCGAGCCCTTCTTCAGGTACTGCTCGGCGACCCGGGCCAGGTTCTCGTTGAAGATCACCACCGAGTGCCACTCGGTCTTTTCCTTGCGCTCGCCGGTGGCCTTGTCCTTCCAGGTCTCGGAGGTGGCCAGACGCAGATTCACCACCGGCTCGCCGTTGTTCAGGCGCCGCACCTCCGGGTCACGGCCCAGATTGCCCACCAAAATCACCTTGTTCACACTGCCTGCCATCGG
>NZ_JBQWEL010000081.1:0-361 GCF_052658925.1 Microvirga medicaginis
ACGGCGCGGTAGAGATACACCCACTCGCCCTTCACTCGAATATATGTTTCGTCCACGCGCCAGGATCCATTTGTCGTCCGGAGATGCGGACGGATGCGCTTCTCCAACTCGGGTGCATAAGCCTGGATCCAACGAAAGAGGGTCGTATGATCGACCGTGACGCCACGATCGGCGAGCATGCGCTCGAGATCGCGGTAGCTGATCGGGAACTGAAGATACCAGCGGACCGCCCACAGGATAATATCCGCCGTGAATTGCCGCCCCTTGAACGGGTTCTTGTTATCTTGCTTCACCCTCTGCCCCTCTCAGCACCCTCTTGTCGTAGCTCAGGTGGCGGAGCGCTCAAAGCTGCAACAGATCC
>NZ_JBQWEL010000082.1:0-283 GCF_052658925.1 Microvirga medicaginis
GCCCATTCGCATCCGCCAAAGCGCCTATCTCAATAATCGGATTGAGCAGGATCATCGGGCCATCAAGCGGCGGACCAGGCCCATGCTCGGGTTCAAATCCACGCGCACTGCCCGTGTGATCCTGGGCGGGATCGAGATGGTGCACATGATGCGCAAACAGCAGGCGAAGTATGCCCGCAATCCGCAACCGCCGCTCGCAGAGCAGTTCGAGATGCTTACCGCGTGAGTGATCACACGCAATTCCGGTCCCACTTTGCAGCCTAGCCAAATTTGCGACGGATCC
>NZ_JBQWEL010000083.1:0-270 GCF_052658925.1 Microvirga medicaginis
CACCGTCACCCCGGTCAACGACCAGCCGGTGGCGACGGGCGGCGACACGTCGGGGGCCGAGGACGCCGCGGCGATCACGGGCACGGTTGGCGGCACGGACGTCGACGGCGACGCCCTGAGCTACAGCCTGGTGGCTCCGGTTGAGGGGCTGACCCTCAACAGCAACGGCAGCTACAGCTATGTCCCGGCGGCGAACTTCCACGGCGATGTGACCTTCCAGTACGTCGCCAACGACGGCACGGTCGACAGCGATCCGGTGACGGTGACGAT
>NZ_JBQWEL010000084.1:0-237 GCF_052658925.1 Microvirga medicaginis
GGGCTGTCTAATCGAACCGGACGCTCAGGTCAACACTCATTCAGAAGAAATTCTGAATTCTTTTCGAGTGTTCGTCCGTGCGCCAGGCGACAGACAAAGCAAAACCGCTCCCAGAAGAGAGATCTCTTCTGAGATGTACTGATCGAACGAGCATAAGCTCCTCGATAAACCGTCGGATCTTGCCCCAGAGGAGCCCAAAACCATCACAAACACTTCCGTGACAGCAGGCTCTTGGAT
>NZ_JBQWEL010000085.1:0-210 GCF_052658925.1 Microvirga medicaginis
AGGCGCCGCGGCGGGCGTGGCGGCGGCGATCTTCTGGTCGGCGGCGGTGGCGGGCTGGGCGAGCAGGGCGGCTGCGCTCAGGGCCAGAACGGCAGCGGTCGCCAGCAGCGGCCGGCGTCCCGAGGTCAGTGGGGTGGTCATCATCGTCTCCTGGTGGCACCGCCTGGCGGATCAGAAGTGGTCCGTCATCGGATGAAGACGTTGTACGCC
>NZ_JBQWEL010000086.1:0-207 GCF_052658925.1 Microvirga medicaginis
GGCACCGTCAGGTTAACGGTCTGAGGTCACAAAGCTCTACGGATCAGCTGGTCAGAAGCCAGCAGCGAGGCCCGTCACCTCGTTCCAGACCGCAAAGGCTATGGCTCGGGCCTTGCGATGATCAGTGGCAGTGGTGTTAGCGGGACGGTGGAAGAGGTTTGCAACCTGATCGTGAACCGAGAGGAAGCGCTGCGCCTGCCCGGCTGA